>CAJQQR010000099.1 GCA_905480545.1 uncultured Pirellulaceae bacterium | reverse complement strand
TGATGGCAACATCAGCAACGTTTCAACCCTCCAATTTACTGGGGGTTCGGACACAAATGACATTGTCGATATCAACGCGGATATTTCAGCCGGTAGTATCGTGATTCAAGAAGTCCACAACGTCTTGATCGACGCCTCAGTTAGTCGCACCTTGACTGCGATGGATGGAAACGTTTCCATTCATCAAATCGTTGATGGAATTGAAATTGATGGCGGCGATTCACTTGTTACCATCAACGCAACTTCAAATGTTCTGTTGGCGCCTGTTACCGTTACAGCTAGTGCGGCATTGGCGATTCAATTTGACAGTGATAGTAATGAATCAATTACATTCGATTTAGACGCAACGTTCAACGATCTGTCGGCCCTGTTAGTTTCTGGCTTGTCAGTCTCTGGTGGAGGAGAAGCAAACAGTGACAACATCGTAATCAACAATGACTTGAGCACATCCAGCGGCAACATCGAGCTGAAAGATGTCGAGTTCGTCACCATCGACGCTTCAGTTGCTCGTTCGTTAAACGCAAAAGCAGGCAGTCTCTTGCTCGATTCAGTGGGCACGATTGAGCTAACGGGAGGTTCCCAGTCGATCACAATGATTGCCCAACAGGATGTTCTGTTGACCGATGTCAGTGACGTAGGTGGAAACGCCATTGCTGCCAGTTTGGAAATCCAAGCCGGTGACAATGTGAACCTCAGAAGTGTTTCACTTGATGGCACAACGACCGACGGTTCATTGACCGTGTCATTCGATACTAATGTTACCGATGCTAATACTCTGCTTATTGATGGCAACATCAGCAACGTTTCAACCCTCCAATTTACTGGGGGCACGGACGCAAATGACATTGTCGATTTTAAAGCAAATTTACACGCGTCTATTGGAGACATCGAATTTCAAAATCTGGAATTAGTCAAATCGTTTCAAACGTCGAGTCATAGTATTCGAGCCGAAACTGGAGACCTTCGTTTTATGAACGTCGCCAACATTACGTTTGAAGGAGAAGCCAACCTCTTCGCGGGAAACGACTTTAACCTCGACACTAACAGTGCGTTTTCCGCTGGATCAAATATTAATATCAATGCAGGTAAAAATTTGATACTTGGTAAGTGGTCTGAGCTAAGAATCACCGACGCTGCGTCAAAGATTACCGGGATCGCTGGTAATACGGTTGAAATAAAAGACGGCGCGAAGGTCATCCGCTCGTTAAGCTCAACCGATGAAGTTGTAATCACAAACTTTCAACGTGGAATCATTTTCGACAGCATAATACCACCAGGTGAATCATCCGACATTAATGTGTTTGGTCAAGCAGCACTTTCAGTCGAAGTGCTCCAAATGAATTTGGATCGCAATTTTGCCATCTCCATAACTGATTCAGGAAATGACAAAATACTTTTCGACACTTCAACTCTCCCCAGCCCAACGGTTGCCGGAAAAATAGAACTCCCTATGAATTTTGGTTTTTCTACGGGTGAAACATCGTTTGGCAATAAAGAGATTCTCGTTACGTTTCATTCCGACAGAGACAACCAAATTGTTTTTGTGGCCGGCGGAGAGACGTTAACTACCCGCGAAGTGAAACTCGAACTCAAGGCTCCCGCCGATGGTTTGATGACGGCTATCCCAATAACATCACCTGAAATGCCTGATCTCGTTTCGGTCACGCAAGCGGAGGAACTTCCGTTCGAAATAAATGCTGAAACCATGAACGATTTTGCCAAAGTTCAATTCGCTATTAATAGCCATTCTGAATCTGAAATCGAACAAGAACGCAGTTACGTTTTACGTCTGGTTGTGACAGATGAATTAGGTGAGGAAAAAGAAATTGAAATCAGCAACCTTTCCAGCGATGTATTAGATCAGGAGAAGCTTCCGGCGCTATTTGCAAGCTTACCGGATGATCGCTATCGAATTTATTTGATCCTGGAAGATGGTTCTGAACAAAGTGTTTTAGACGTTAACATTCGAAATCATCAGGCCGTAGAGGTCGAATCAAATGACGAAACGCTGCCATTCGAAAAACTTGATATCGAGATGGATCTTGACCAACCTTTGCTCAATCCTGACGATTCAGTCAGGATTAATTTGGATAACAGCTTTCCCGCCGAGCACCAGGCGGAGCAGGACCATATTGAAATTGCAGTAGAGGATGAGTTTTTGCTGATAGGTAAAATCCCGATTGACCTCCGCGCTGGATAATCCCTTTTTGTCTGTCCCCTCAATTAGTTTCAGTAAATTCAGTCGAGCGTAGAATGAATTGCCCGTTTTGCAAAGTGAACTATGACTCGGAAGCCCTTGTTGACGGGCGATGTCCGAATTGTAGCGGCATCGTTTCCTGGGCAGGGGACGAATCCGAAGAGTTTGACGCTGCCAGCTTTTCTCCGATGGTAACGGTTTCGCTAGGCCCCTTTCCCGTCGCTGGGGCGAGTGGAGTCTCCCGTTCTGAACATCCTCCCACGTCACTCAACTCAAATGCACCCAAACCAATTGGTTCTGATCTACCATCGAACTCTCCGAACGTCAAATCGGATAACAAAGGTGTACCATCAGACAAAAACCCGCCCAATCCTGCATTAGGTAATTCTGCTGATTCACTCGACCATCAATACGCAAAACGTCAGGAAAAACACGCCGAAAAAGTGAGACCTGGATCGAACGGTAGCAGCCTAGAAGAATCGGGTTCTGATCGAGAAAATGCTTCGATTCGAAACGGCCGAATGCTCAACAGCGGAGCGGTGAAGAAGCTAAATCGAATGTGGCGGACAGCGACGTCCGACACAACTGGGACGTTATCAACCCTCCAAACCGATTTCGAATCGGATTCCCCGTCGATTCAAATCGTCATCAATGAACGAAAGATGAATGGCAAAAGCCAAAGTGCTCTCTCAGCAGATTATGAGCTGATTGAACAGATCGGGCAGGGTGCCGTCGGCGTCGTTTATGCAGCTCAACAATCGTCGATTGACCGTCAAGTCGCCGTCAAAATGCTTCATCAACAGGCCAATATTTCAGACGAACAAAAGGAAAAATTTCTATTCGAAGCTGTCGTCACTGGCGATTTGGACCACCCTAACATTGTTCCGATTCATGAACTGGGCAAGAATCAAACAGACGACCTGTTTTATTCAATGAAAAAAATCGACGGTCAGCCGTGGTCGGAATCGATTTGGAGAAAATCGCTACCTGAAAACCTCGATATTCTGATGAAGGTTTGTGATGCCGTCGCCTTCGCACATTCACGTGGTGTTGTACATCGTGACTTGAAACCGGAAAACGTCATGCTTGGCGAATTTGGTGAAGTGCTTGTTGTCGACTGGGGAATCGCGCTTCCAATCGCTGGATTCTCAAAGTCTGAATTATTAAAAAGCCAACCAAGTGTTTCGGGGACCCCCGCATACATGGCTCCAGAAATGGCAACCGGTCCGATCGGAAAAATTGGAATTCGAAGTGATGTTTACCTGATTGGTGCGATACTCTTTGAAATCATTTGCAAAAAGCCACCGCATTCAGGCAAGTCGACGATGGACTGTGTGTTGGCAGCAGCGAAAAACCAAATCAATCCAACGGACGCTACCGAAGCGCCGATGTCGATTGCGATGAAAGCGTTAGAAACGGAGCCCGCCAATCGGTACGCTTCGGTGCCCGATTTCCAAGCCGCGATTCGTGAATACCAAAGCCATCTCGAGAGTATTACATTATCCGATCGGGCGGAGGATGCGTTTAGTGCCGCAACCGAAACAAGGGACTATCAAGATTTCTCACGTGCAAGTTACGCTTACGCCGAGGCGTTGGAGCTATGGGACGATAACGAAGCAGCAAAAGAAGGCCTTCGAAAAACCAATCTGGCATACGCGCAATGTGCTCTGGAGAAAAGCGACTTCGATCTCGGGCTTTCTTTAATCGATTCAGAGGAAGAAGAATTCGCGGATGTTGCCGATGCGATTCGCGCAGGAATTGCGATCCGTGATCGACGCCAATCGTTGGTTACCACGCTCCGAAATGTCGCGGTTGCGTTAGTGTTGTTGATCTTTGGTGGCGGCTACTTGGCCTACAACCAGCAAGTCCAAGGCAGAAAAAAGGTCGACGAACTACTTGCAAAAGAGCAGAAAACTCGTGCCGAGAAAGAGGACGCTCTTGCCGGGAAAGAGGACGCTCTTCGCAAGAAAGACGACGCTCTTCGCAAGAAAAACGACGCTCTTGACGCGGAAGAGTCTGCGAAGAAAAAAGCAGAAAATGCGACGGACAAAGCAGAAAAATCGGAGAGAGAAGCCGTAAAGGCAAGAGAGAAGGCAGAAAAGGCGAGAGGCCAAGTTGATGAAAACCTACGTCGTTTAGCAGAAAAGACTTACATTTCAGAGATTGGGGCGGCTAATGAAAAAATCAGTATGAATGCAATCTCGGCCGCCAGGGATATTGCGGAAGACATCCAAAAAAACAGCGGTGGTTTACTCCACTGGGAATGGGGGCGTATTGATCAGATATGCAACGGCGAAAGTGATGAGGTAGCAAGTCAACAGCAATTGAATGACAAGCTGATTGAATCTTTGGCGATTCGTCGCAGAACTGCAAACTTAGAAGAAATTTTGGCCGTTGGGCGTTCGACAGGACGCGTTGATCTCATCAGTACCAAGCTAGACCGACGAATCGGTACCATCGAGTTTGATAATGAGCGAACCTGTAAAATAAGCGAAGTTGCTTTTTCACCTGACGGACGTCTGCTAGTGGTGGCAGGGCAAATTAATAATCAGGGAATCGCAAAAATCTGGAACGTCGATCGCATCGTCGATCGCATCGTCGATCGCATGGACGATCCGCTGATGACTCTGCCGCAACATGGGACCAAAATCAATTCGGTCGCCTTTACGCCAATGTCCAATAGGCTTTTAACGGCGGCGGATGACAATACGATGAAATTGTGGCAATTGAGCGACCTGAATCTCATACGGATTTTTAACGGACACCTTGGACCGATTTGGGATTGCGATTTCGCTCCCAACGGGCTCGAATTTGCTTCGGCAAGCGAAGACGGAACCGTAAGACTCTGGTCGGTCGCGGCAAGTACTCCGAATCGACGTTTCGCTGAGCATGAAGGCCCCGTCTACTGCGTTCGGTTCCTTCCCGACGCGGAAAGCCTTGTTTCCGCAGGTAGTGATAAGAGAGTCCTCAGATGGACCATCAAACGCAGCAGCTTTTCGGAAGCGGGCAACAATGAGCAGGAATCGAGCCTGGTTGAGGCAACAAAACAGCGTGTGGATGGATTATCAAGTCTGGACAAATCCCAAAACCGAACAACCGTTGAGGCGTTCGGTTTACGAAGAAAAGACTCAGATTCTCAAGTGCTGGGCACCCACGAAAATGCAATTCGAATCCTCGGACTTTCCCATGATGGAAAAACGCTGGTCAGTGGGGGTGACGATAACTTAATCAAGCTTTGGAAAATTGGTCAGCAAAAACCCACCCCCTCCAATTACGAACAAAACGTCTTGCGTGGTCATGGTAGTTGGATTCGTGGTGCTTCGTTTTCCAGCAACAACCAAGCTTTATTTTCGGGTGGCTATGACCGCGAAATTCGTTTTTGGAATTTGAATTCCAAACGCAATAAAATAGTAATCCAATCTGAGAGCCAAACCGTGGCTTGCGAGGTCTCGCCCAAGGGGGATCGATTGGTCACCACAACCGAAGACGGCAAAGCAAAAGTCTGGGACACCAAGACTGGCAAGGAACTAGCGTTGCTCCAAGATGGACACCGCTTCCTTTCGACAACTGCAGTCGTCACACCAGATGGTGGCACCATGTTTACTGCAGCAGGTGACAACACGGTGCGGGTATGGGATTACCGAACTGGTATTGAAACGAAAACAATCAACAACACCGGACTGCGCAGCCTAATGAGCCTTTCGCGTGACGGCCGAAGAATTGCGACCGGTGAATCAGGTGAAGATGCGATTCGTATTTTTGATGTCCAAACGGGAAAGTTGATTCAACGGCTCACACCTGAAACACAGGTTATGAGTGGCAATGACCAATCGGTCGACATCACAACATTCGCATTGTCGGACGACGGTTCGTACGTGATCGCAGGAGATTCCTATGGCAATTGTTTCTTATGGGAAATTGAAAACCAACGATTGGTGGCGAATTGGCGTGGACACTTTACTGCAGTAGTGAGCGTTAACTTTACCAGCGGAAAAGTAAGTCAATCGGATGATTTGACGTTTGTCACTGCTGGGCGAGAAGGTGTTGCAGCGACGTGGAGTTTCAACGTTGGAAAAACACCGGCGATAGATCCGGAAAAACAACTTCGTGTCAAATTATCTGAAAACCGTTCATTGATCCGTAATGCGTTAACGAAACGCAGCACAAACCCTTTGACCTCGATGCTGCTCGATCGGTCACGTGAGCACATTGCGATTACGACGCAATATCGAAACAGCGATAACGAACCGATCGCCAACGGTATCGAAGTGATCAATCTTTTGAATGGAAAGCGATCATATGCAAAAATGGCATATACAAAAATTCATTCTCTTTGCTTTCAGCCTGAGGATCCGAATCAAATTTTGATTGCAGCCTCAGGCATTCGTCAAAATAAAACGTTGAACGGCCGATTGAATGCTTCGGTGGCGAGTAAACCAAACTCACTTCTCTATCTTTGGGACAGAAAATTGTCCCCCAAACCCCAACCCCATTTCCAGGGTCCCGATTTATCTCGCGTAGCAAACATGCTACTTCCGATTGATGGCAATCAGCTGTTATTGGTCGGCGGAAAAGGTGTTCGTCAGTGGGATCTGAAAAGTGGAACACTGAATCGAGAATTTCGCTCGCATGGGAGGATTACTTGTGCGTCAATTTCGCCAAACTCAAAATTGGTGGCGACCGGTGGTGTTGAAAAAACAGTTAAGGTTTGGGACATCGAGTCGGCAAAATCAATTTACCAGTTTCAAAATAAAAATTGCGACAAGATTTCTGCAGTTCAATTTTTGAGCGACGAATTGATTTTGATTGCGGATGAATCAGGTTTTGTTTTTCTTGTCGATATTTCAAAGCCCCAAATGACTGACAACCAACCGCTGCTTGAAAATGGCAGCAAGGTCAATTCTATTTGCGTCAGTGCCGACAAGGAGTTGATATTCCTAGGATGCGACGATGGTGTGGTTTCCGTCTGGAATCTGGCGAGCAAGACGAAACTAAAAACGCTCGAACATTCGGATCGTGTGCTTAGCGTTGCTATTTCGGATGATGGTCGCCTGCTTGCAACCGGTACTGCGGATAACCTCGGGCACGTTTGGGATGCTGTAACATGGAAAAAGGTAGGAGAATCAACGGGACATGCTGCCCCGGTAACCTCCGTCAGATTTTCCGCGGACCGAATTCGTTTGTTGTCCGCCAGTCAGGACGGAAATGCTTCCGTTTGGGATCTAACACCAACCATTCAATCAAGAGAAATACCGACCGAGAATGAGCCCTTATCACCGGATTCGATCAGTCAGCTGACCGAGGTTTTTGCTTTAACGGAGAATTCTGATCCACTTGCGGGAGCATTTTTTGTCGATGATGGACGCAACGTTGCCACCTGCTGCGTGAATGGTCTGACCACAATTTTTCGCGGCAGCGATATTGAATCCGCGTTGCGGTTAACTCGAGGCTCACTCGTAATAAAACCGAACGTAACGGTCTCGCTTGATCCATCGATATTGTTCGTTTGTCCGACAACGGAAAACTCGAATGAGTTCGAAATCCGTGTTGGTGTGGAGAGTCCGGAGAAAGATGGACCGCCAGTGACTTTCGTTTCACTCGAGCTATCAGATAACTCGGAGCAGAAAGATCGGCATTTTCAGGTTATCGATGGCTCGATTCAGCAAAAAAACCACGGTGACTCCATGGCGAATACGCAATGGACGAACGTCGGTGAAATAACAAGCAAACCTCAAAGTCTCAGTTTTCATTTCACGAACGAAGCCCGAATTGAAACAATAGAATCGGTCTTGCGATCGATTCTATGCAAGTCGTCGGCGAGGATGAATTCACCGCAACAAGCGAGGGCTACGTATCAGTTCCTTTCAAAACCAGAATCACTCGTGATGAAATCAAATTCCCTTTTGATCCGTATGCAGCAAGAATAGGAAATTCGCCGGGCAGTACCGCAACCGATCATCGCTGCCCCGTTGCAGCCTCAACAGGCAACAAGCCAAGCTCTTCAAACAGGCGAACATCAAGTGAGGATTCCGTCATTTTCCAAGCTCCAGCGCGGAGTGAATCTTTGCTCGTAAAATCGATCGTCGCCGGCACTTTGCCCGAAATCAAATCGGCATAATCCACCTGTTTAAATTGGAAGGTGTTTACCGCCATCATATTCTCGGAATCGAATTGCCGGGTAATTCGTATCGGACCATTTGAATTTGCAGCTCCAATATCGACTCGAAGCGAGTACAATCCCGCCGATGCTGCTTGATGTTCTTCAAAAACCCGAATGATCGCAGTTCCATCACCACTTTCTTCGATAGCCACCTTGTACCGAACACCCTGAAATCCATCCACGTTCTGCCAATCAGTCTGCTTCGTATCGGCCCATTGCTTAAGCGGAATCGACGTCAACGGTTTTGTTTCAGCAAACTTGCAAAAGACCGATATCTCGGCCGTGTTGCTGCTGGACGGCCAATTGGCAACATAACAACGCTTTAACGGAACTGGGGTTCCATCGGCAAAGTCGCGATCAAAAAACACGAACGGAAATTCACGCGTCTCATTATTCTGCCCCGCAGCAAGTAACTTCAGACCGTCGTTTGCACCATTCGCCTCGCCGGCCTGGGTCGTTTCGTTTGAGGTTGATCTTGGCCGAATTTCAACCCAAATGTCACGAGGGCGAGGCGTGAATGCCCGATCCTCGAACTGAATTGAGACCGGAAAAACAAAACCACTTTCAAAATTACTCGGGCGATGTGCTCGCAATGTAATTTTGCCTGATTCATCATCATGCTGCAGAAAAGAAGCGACTGGATCCAGCACGTCATAGGGAATCGCGGCAATCTTCGATTCCTGTTCGAGTAACCGGAATTTCAATGCCTCTTGTCCCTCGGTCACGACATCCAGTTCAATCGTGTCGAAAACAACTTTGAAATCACCGGCAACGGAAAGTTTAGTTTCATCGTTTAGCTTGACAAATTCTTCGCCATTGAATTCCACTGGATCTTGTGAGGCGTTTAAGATTTGGTACCTACCCAATTGCAACTGAGCTCGCAATGTCTCCAATAACTCTTGGCCACTTTCGATCGCGAAGTAACCGCCGCCTGATTTTTCTGCGATGGAGAAGAACTCCTGCTCAGCCTCTTTCTTTTCATCCGCCGAAATCCCGAAACCCAAAATAAAGATTGGAACCTTCGTTTTTTCCAGCTCGTTGGACACATCCTTAAGACTCGTGATTTTTGGAATGTTCAGCGATTCAGAGCTTGGTGAAAATTGGTAGTTAAGCCCGTCGGTGATGACAACGATGCTTTTTTGCGTGTCGGCATCTTCCCGTTCGAAGTCGTTCAGCGCCTGCTTAATTGCGAGGTTTAACGGTGATTGCCCCCAGGGGATCACCGAACCCAAACGGTTGGTCACTTCGTTGGATTCGACTCCAGTGAATCGACCAAGCGGTAACAGCTGTTCGACGTCATTTTCCGGTATTAGAAGTTCCGGTATCGTTCCTTCGTAAGTTTTTTGTCGAATTCGCATGGACGGATTGGAGGTCGACCAACCGGTTCTGTGACCGAATAATCGTACGCCAACTCGAGCGTCTTTGCGCTGTGCCAATTCATTTAGCATCGTCACCAAACTGTTCTTAGCTAATGAAAGTCGTGCTACTTGTTTATCGCCAATCAATTCCGCCTGGATTTCTTTCGCCATACTTTGCGAGCAATCCAAAATAAAGACAATTGACGACCGCCCTTTGCGACTGCCAACCAGGGTTACGGTTGCATTGGGTTTCTTTTGCGGGGAAATCTCGACACGATGGCCACCGATTTTCCGCAAGAAGACTGGCGTTTGAAACTTGTGCCCACGATAAAATGACGTGAGTTGAGTTCCCATCTGATCGTTGACACTCCAAACCTTTGAGAATCCACCAGTCGGCGTTGGATAATCGATGGCAAACCCCGGGCCCCCGCCCGACGAACTTCGAGACTGAAGACGAACGGAAATCACTCCATCTCGACGATTGTCAACGTTTGGAAGTGAACCTCGTTTAGATTTCAAATCGATGTACAGCTTGGTACTGTTTTGGTCATCTAGGCTTGGTTCCGACCGCACGGCGACGTTAATCATTTCGCTACACTCTGTAACGCTTTCAGCCAACCGTGAACGTAACTGCGCCAGCTGATTCGCGGAAAACGAATTGACGGGAGAAATTTCTTTAGCTTCATCAAGAAGAGGAGTTGCGACTTCTGAGAAAACCGGCATTGGACGCATTTCTGCCAAATTAGAATCTGGCATTGCACCAAAGAAGTCGCCAAGTGCACGATTGGCGTGCCACAACAAAGACTGCTGCAACTCGAATTTCAGATAGTCATGAATCGGGTTGTAATCCGATTCGACAGCGACAACGCTACAGAGCTTTCGCCCCAAATTCGCCATGCTTGCCAGTGCCGATCGATAACCGCTCATCTCCATTGCGTCGATTTCGACCGCTTCTTCAGTTTCCCAGCTAAAAAGAAATTTTCGGTCGGCCGCATTGTTGATCAATTTGCGTGTAGCGTTACCAATTTCATCCCATGAGTCGCCCGTCTTGATTTTGAGAAAGGCAAGAAATGGTTGATTACTCGGATCGTTTTGAAGCTCACTTTCCCCAATCAATTGATCGACCGCATTGGCAATACGATCAGTTTGCTGAGACGATGCGTCGGAGGCGGGCCTCTTTTCCGATTGCTCTGCCGCAATTTTGAGTTTGGTTTCGGCCAACTTATTGACTAATTTTTCCCGAGTTTCCCACGGAATGATGGGGGATCGCAAGGCGGCTTTGATTCGAAAAACCAGCGAACCATCAAGAGACGAGACGGTCACCAGTCCCTCACAAGAGCTTAAGAATTCATTTCGAATAGAATCAAATTCCTTTCGGATCTGTCGGTAGGAATCTAGCAAATCCGATGCATTAATGGATTCGTTCGTTTGGCTCAGTTCAATTGAAAAATCATCCAAAAGAACAGAAAGGTTGTTAAGACGGTTTTTTTTTCGGCTGAGACTTGCTTGCCGTTCGTCCTTTTTCCCGTCAGAAAACGGCGATTCCCAACGAGTGTGCCACTCAGCCAGAGCCACATATTCTGCAACAGCTTGGTCGCGTAGTTGCAAACATTGTGCAACGGCACGAAGCGGTGAACTACCGTCTTTGATTTGAGCGGAATAGATCTGACTCGCAACTTGAAACGAATCTTCAAAGGCATTCTTGTCGCCAACAAAAAGGGAATCAAAGGCCAAACGCCGTGCTCGATCCGCGTTTTTCAAATCCTTTGTTGCCCATCGCAACGCCCGAATGTCCTTCGGCCAACTTGCATTTTCCGAGGCGATATGAAGTTTGGCAAAACGGGCAGAGAGCTCGGTGTTACTCCAAACTCCTGTCTGATTCAACTCATTCAACCATCGCCCAAGGAAGGACTCAAGCGGCTGTGGTTTTCCTAGTCGTTCGCCAATCAAATAATTTTCACTTTGCTGGCTGTTCGAAACGTTTGAAAACGTCTCTGTCATTCTTACGACATCATCAGCTGTTATTCTCCCGAAATATCGGTTCGCATACATCGACCCAAACCGTAGATTGTCATTTTCCATTTCTTTTGACAGGTAGGCGGACGACGGTGTGGATTCTTTTTTTGACTGACGATTCAATTCTGTCAGAATGGTATTCTCCAATTCAATCGCTTTGCCTTCGAAACCGTTCCCTGCGGCCAAGAGTTGTTCCAGTCGAATCAGCGAGTGTTCTATCTTGTGTACCAATGCTGGCTGCTCACGTATTCGTTCGGTGGTTCGAAAACCGTCCAAGGTCTTCCAAAGATTCGTAACTGAAGCAAGCGAAACGGCAGACGAATTTTGCGCATCCGGTAAGGACTCGAGCCGCTTGACCGCCCGACGATTCAAACTGGAGACAAGCGGAAAGTGTTTGTTGTCGAAATTGAGTAACTCGGGGATCTGAACATCAGCACGATTGATGCGTGTCCACTCACCAACTTTTAATCGAAGATAAACTTCTAATTCTGCCGCAGATACCGTTCCATCGTTGTTGCCCCCAAGATTCATGTCCGTGTCAAAAACGCGGTCAGCATGACCGGCTAATCCCAATCGCAAGAAGTGTCCGAACACTGTCGATTTTAAGGTACTGGAATACTCATTGATCTGATTCGGACCGGCAGAGGAAAGCACGATCAAGTTATCCAACGCCAGACCATCAACCAAGTCCCTCAAACGCTCTTGCCATTGATTGACCAAAATTCCCATCCGCCAATTTCGACGTGATTTGACGCAGTCAACCACCAGAGCAACGGGAACTCTACCCTTTATCGTCGCGCGAATACGCTCGAGGAGAACCTCCATCCGGAGCCAATGTTCTGTTTGCCGCGGTTCGTAGCCTGGAAGCAAAAGACATGGTTCTCCATTATCATTCACCGCGCCATAACCGTTGATGTAAACGATAATCGCGTCATCCTTCTTATTCTTCTTCAACAAGGATTGAAAGAACTGATCAAGCCGATTCAGTCCCGCTTGCTTGTTTTGCCAACTACTTGAAATATCTTCGACTCTCAAGTTCTTGTCATGGAGTGATCGAATGGTTTCAAGATCATCGAACGCCCCCGCATTCGGCGGTAAAGGTGCGTCATAGCCGGTCAAAATAATTGTGGCGATCGGAGTGCGTTTTGGATAAAACGAAACAGCGTAAATGAAAACGCACGAGAGCCCAACGACGAAAAGAAGAAACAAAAGAACGCGACTTCGGACTCGATTGGGATGGGCCGTAAACTCGCGTTTTTGCAATTCATTCCAATCGCTCGCCCAACGATGCTGCGACTCCACATCGCTTCGCGTGCGCCCCTGCCAGCCGGAATTTGGTGTTTCGGTTTCCATAGTATTTTTGTTTAACGCAAAAGTCGGCCGCTCGTAAAGCTCTCAATCGAAGATTTCCGATTCAGCCTCGTTTCTTCGCCCGTCTAACCCATTGTGAATTGAACCCAAATTAAGACGATACACTTAATTTCTTTGATGCCTGAACCCAACTTCAATTGAAATCTGCTTGAATCCATTCAAAAACGGGCTCCACCTGTTCGATAGGTGGTTGCCGGTCAGCGTTGACCGAGTTGAATTGATCTGAATTGGGATGTGTTAGCGAATCACTGACTGGATTCATCTTATCCGGGTTCGCCTGAATCCTGTTAACCGTTCGTTCGATGTGAGACGCATTCGTGGAATAGATGTTACCCTGGTTTTGCAAGTGCGACGGGATTACCGTTTCATTATCCAATGAAATCACATTCGGTTGCTGTTTTGCGGCTCGATCGAATCGAGAATTCGCTTTTCGCAAAAGGGTCGATTGATCTGCTTCCCACGTTGCTTGACTCGCATTGTTTAGAACAGACGAATCGTTGCGATGGGTTGCATCTTGCTGCGGTCCAGAATTTATCACGAGATCCATCTCAAAGTCTGAACCTTGATCAAAGACTGTCCATACTAAAGATCGAGACAACGAGTTTCTTATCAAATGATTCAACGCGTTTTCCTTCTTTTTTTCCATGAGCTTCTTAGTGATTCGATCTTTCGCCTCGTTAAATGTCAACAATCGACCAAGCCGCTTTTCCAAAATGCGAACCATCGACAACTTATTCTCAACCTTAAAAATGAAGCTCGTTTTTCCGACCGGAGTTTCGTACAAGGCTCGTTTGAGTTTTGTGTCTTGGACCTGGCTTGGTTGCGTCCAGGAGTATGCCTCAGTCACAACGCCGCGAATAACCGGAGCCTTTACCGGACGAGTTCCGGCATTTAATCCGTCACGCAACGATTGAAGCTGCTGGCGAACGTAATTCTCGTCTTTTGCGTCGGCCACGTCGACTCTCGCCAATTCCCAGCGAACAATCGGAGGAGTAACGAACTCCGCTTGGTTTCGCTGGTAATAGCTTTGGAGTTCCGGTTCCCAAATGGTTGCTGGCGAAATTTGCTGATTCAGCCATTGATCAAAATGAGATTGATGCGATGGAGCCCAACCCGAGATGTGCGTATTCTGCCGAACAAATTCAAGTCGGAGTAGCCTTTGACGGATCGCGTTCTTCAAAGTCTGCTGGTTAACTTTCCCATTCGGTAAATCTTGTGCATAGATCTTCTCACCATTCACTTCGGCAAGGCATAAATTCGTATCGTTCATTCGTTCGGCTTCATAGTTTACCAAACTGACTCCACCCTGCTGATCTAATATAGAGATTTCCTCGACGGCCGGTTGCACATCGGCATTTGGGATCGGCTCAAGTGAAGGTCCTTCGGAAGGAACTTGAGCGTCAGGTTCATTGACTGGAGAGCAAGCACTTAACGCAAGACGTGCAAGCCTTCGCACGCGTTCAGAGGGTTCAACAAATCCACCGCTTGGCTTCATTTTATTGGCGATTTCGTTTAGCTTCTTTTGGACTTTTCCGCTGCAACATCCATCCTGGGAGCAATACGTGCAACATTTGCGTTTTTTGCCACGCATGGCTTTGACCGCTTCGTATCGAACCACTTCGGTGCAGTCGTCCAGTCCTGCCAGCAACGCATCTTCAACTTCTGGATAGCACCCCCCGCATCCAATGGTTGCAAGATATCGCAACGCTTGAATCTTTTGAGAAGCCTGATCCTGCTCTGCCTTGACTTTAGCGGCAGCTTGGACCGATGGGCTTGCCGTTTCACTTAAATTTGCCGGGTCAGTGATATTTGCGATCGGCGGCTTGGGTTGCAATCCCGGGAATTTACCCTCCAGTCCTAAGACTGATGTGACTCGGCTGAAGAATCCCTGGAAAAGGCCGCCAATTCCGGCACCCAATTTATCGAGGCCTAGGAATTCCGGAAGTGTTTGCTTCTTGCAGCATTTTTCTGCCGACGGAACGGCAATCGCCACAATACTTGTATCTCCAGCAGTTGTGCTGGTCGGGAGTGCTGGTGCGGCAGCTGCAGGTGGCGTTGGCGCAGGCATACTCGCGCAGCCAACGCAAAACGCGAGTGCGGAAGCAAAGACGACCACCAAAAAAAAACGAACCATATCTCATTCGTAAAAAGTACGGATACTTCCTTTTATATCGAATGTTCGGAATAGAGAACTTGAAACAATAAAATCAATCAGCGAATTTAGTTGCTAGCAAACTTCAGCAATTCCAAAATGATGTATATCGCTTCCAAACAGGACTCTCATCCGATCTGAATCTAGCTGAAAATCCTTAACAGGGTGATTGGATGCAATCCCCCGATCATCATCCAGTACCTCGGTCATTAAAACGCGGATTGTCATTTCAATATTCCGAAGTAGACCAGCGATTACCGATGTCCGAATTTTGAAAACAACCTCTACGAAGTGCAGATCGCAGCGAAACAGGCCTCCGAGTTATGGATTCCGAGCATCATCGCGGCATTTCGAAACGTTTCGTGACACGTTGGCAAACGGGAAAAAAGGTTTGCTGCAGATCGCTGGACTTTCGATTGACCAGAGAGCGATCAAATCACGAAGACCGACTCGAGGATGTCAACGTTGGTTCCGCAACCAAATCGTCCTTCCACTCACCGCCGCGGCTCTAACCAGCGGGCGATAAAAGCTTACTTTAGATCAAGTCGGATGAGAGCATCGGATCTTTCTTCTCCCAAAATCAGTTCCCGAGAATCGATTCGTGGTTTGTTTCGGATCACCGATTTGGCCTTGAGTTTATACTTGCCGGCTGGAAGCTCCTTGATTTCGAAAGAACCATCGGCAAGTGTTTTTGCTTTCTTTATGATTTCATCGTTGGCAAGGACCACGACATCAACGTCTACGCTGGGCTGGCCGTAGTAAACAACCAGCCCATTAATTGAATATAGCCGTTTCGTCATGGCTGCCTCACGTTCCGCCTTGGAAACGATGTTAATTTTGATTTTTTTGAATTTGCTTACGTTGCCCACCTGATCGGTTGCTGCGATCAATATAGTTCGAACACCTAATGGTGAATCGGCCAAGGGAAGTATCGCCAACCAGCTTTCATCCAGTTGCTTTTCAGCAGCAATCGGCGGTGATTTCTCATTGAATTTAAACTCCAAAGGATCGGCAAACCCGATCTTCACCGATGCGACGCCACTCAACCCACCATCTTCGGCCATGATGCGGACTTGAAATTCTTCCTCAGGCGAAACATTTCGATTGGGGGTCTGAAGAACACGTTCGATTGTCGGTGGAGCACCATCGAGAATGATTTCGACCGGATTGCTCCAGGCCATGCTTGAACCAACCTTTATTTTGCCAAGCAGATTAACTTTCGCGTTGCGATACCCGTTGCCGGGCAGATTAAATGTAAAGTCGCTAACCTTGTTTTCAATCGTCAACCCATTCGTTTTCCCGACATCAACCAACCAAATATCCGCCTGACGATCTGAAAAAATCCGAACGGCTGATTCTTTGTTAAGCTCTCGATCGCGATCGGCGTCGATACCAATTTCCAAAAAATCGTTATTGTCTTCAAACGCGCCAACCGGTGCATCGACTTGAAATCCAATGGGGATACTGTCTACCGGAGCAAGGTAACTCTTCCCTTTGCTCGGGCTTTCGAATTGGAATCGCATCTCGTTTTTTGACTCCAAAATCCGGGCATTATCATCCCAACACGGGATCCGAAAAACGAACGCCCTCGGGTAATCATCGATTTCAATATAGACTTTTTCGACACGATCAATTGATCTGGGCACATAGGCAAACAACCGCACGCTTCGATTCTTTTCCGTAATCAATCCATTTAATTGTGATTCGGTTGCTCGATAATCTGAATTTGCAAACGAGCATTTTATTTGATGTCCACCATTGGGAATCTGATGCCCGTCATTTGCCGTGAATTGTAGCTCGATTCGTTCAGTCACTTTATCGTATCCAGCAATAGCACTCAAAAAACGTCGTGGCATTTGGGGTCGAAATCGAACCAACCAGACTCTCGACTCCAATGATTCATTGTCAGTTACTACGACAAAAAACCCATTCCGAACCATCAGTTTGATTTTCTCATCGGCGGCAGGTGGGGCATCATCTTTTTTAGTATTTCCATCTCCGCCGGTGTCGCTCAATTCCGTCGTTTGCATTTGTATCCGCTGATTCGAATCGCTTGAATCGACATCGAATTTTGGATTTTGAAAAACCGATCGGACACGTCCAACCCGTTCTAAATATTCAGCCAATTGGTTTTGTTTCAATTCACCGCTTGGTGGATTCGTCGTGACAGCTCGTTCCGGAGCCAGAATGTCGATTCGGATATTACGACTGCGACCGCTTCTGTTGCGAAGGAAAATTCCGTAGTCAATGGTTTGATTGGGAAGGGGGCTCAACGCAATGACGGAATCGCTTTGCTGGGTTGTCGAATAGGGCGAATCGAAAAACAGCGTCCAATCCGATTTGGCTGGCAAGCGAACCACTGTCTCATGCCGTACATATTCGGTCCCCGTTATAGCTTTGATGATTAACTTCGAATCAGCTGCACGCTCCAAGGTTGATATTTGAAAGCGCAATTCCTCTTCTTCTCCTGGCTTGGCGATGAATGAGGGGGCAATTTGCTGATCGGCGATAGCGCTTAGCAAAGCCTTGTTATCCACAAGATTCAATTCGCTTTCCAATTCCCCGGTATTAAACGTCACACGGTGTTGATCTGTCGCTGTGTTACGCGTGTTGGCTCTTGCGTTGATCGAAACCGGATCATAATCAAAAAACAACCAAACGGGCGTCGGCTCACTCCCCGAAAACCGGACTTTAATATCGACTTGAACTTGAGGTCGACTAGTCAAACTAACGCTTTTTGCACCAAGAATTTCTATGTTCCCAGTGGTCGATCTTTGTATTTTCGGTTGGCCGGAAAGTTCATTGATCGCCAGACGCTGAAACTCCAAGCCCTTTCGAAATTTCGATTTCGATTCTAACGTCTCAAAACTCAGCTCAGATCGCAGCAGATCATATTGCGCGTTCAAGACTTCGAAGCAAGTCGCCAAATTGACTCGATTTGACGTAATGATCGATGCTTTAACAGCCAACAAACGAGTCGT
This sequence comes from uncultured Pirellulaceae bacterium, assembly GCA_905480545.1. GTDB lineage: Bacteria > Planctomycetota > Planctomycetia > Pirellulales > Pirellulaceae > JABAAE01. The sequence continues at coordinate 33,665 of CAJQQR010000099.1, read as the reverse complement.
GTCCACCGCGATACCCGAAACCTGCAACAGGCGCATGGACTTGAGAATGGCCTGATGCGATTCAATTGTGGGAGCATCAGAAAGACTTTCAAACGCCGCTTCAATTCGGTTAGGCAGTCCATAATAGAAATCAGCAATCGCTTGTTCCGCCTCTTCGATTTTAATTCGCTGAAGATCATTTGTGACCGTCATCAAGTCGGCTGGCACGCTTGCCTCTGCAACCCCGGTTAGTTTCGAATATGCTCCATTTTCCACACCATGGATTTCAGCTAGTTTCGCCAGCTTTAACTCAACCTGAATTTGCCGCTGATAACCAAACAACTCATTTCCATTGCTTTTGGCCGACTCCTCAACCTGCCGCATTGCTGTCTGTCCCATGGACGCAAGCGGATTTTTCGCTGACTCCTTTTTTAGAATGGAAAGGGCATACGAACGGAAAGCCGGCGCAAAAATCGGTTGCAGAAGCGCCGATTGAAGATCAATCGAAGATTTAGTTTCCACAAATTGACCTTGCAATGCATTTGGCAATTGGGGAAGCAACAAGCTCAGAAAGTCGTCATGAATTGCGTGGACGTTTTCACTAACCATTATGATTGCCGACAAACCACTCAATTTGTCTGCCTTCCTTAGCAAGCTATCCAGTTTGGAAATTGCGTCCAACAATTTATTCAACTCGGTGTAAAAATCGTTTTCTAACCGGTCATTATTTGCATAAGGAAGCCTCAGATAGTACGGCAATCTGAACAACATTTCGTTTCGCAAGCCAATGGCCTGCGTCAGCATCCTCGTTTCATGGGTTGCCGATTCGTATCGGCGTCGCGACTCGGCAAGCAGTCGCTTGGCAAGCACCTGCCATTCGGGAGACGTTTTATCCAGCATGAATCGAATAGCTTTTCTACGAAGTTGATCAGCTTCGCGAAAACGCCTTTTTAGATACGTCGTTTCCACCACGACAGGATTGGACGCAACCCCCGAAACAAGCGTCAAAGCGATGGCATCTTTTACCTGCTGCCAATCGAGCTCGCGATTTTCAAGAAGCCTTTCAGTCAACCATGGTTCATACCACTGTCCAATCGAGACGGAATCCGAGATCCATTTTCGCATCAAGTTCACATCCGGCGAGTTCAAGGCGGCTTCGAATTGCGAAATTGATTTTCGAAGTTCCGGATCGGCTATTGCGAAGCCCTGGCTCTCGAGTGCGTTCCAATGAGAGAATGCCGAAACCGAAGAACTGCGAACCATTGGTTTTTGAACCGCTTGCTCTATGGCTTCCACAGAATCGAAACGGGCGTTCTCTGGGATTGGCGTGTTATTCTTAATCGACTGCAATGCGAGAGTGATCTCCCGCAAGCGATCCGCTGATTTTTCACGATCAACACCTCGGCGGATTTGATAGTCATATTTCACAATAGCCTTACCAACTTGGCGCCAAGCAATTGGCGCAAAGTCGATTGGACGATTTGGATAATCAAGTGCTTCCATCATCGAGAAATACTCATTCCAAGTTGCCTCAACGAGATCAGCGTGGTTTGAATAAGTACCATCCCAACTGGACTTGAGATCTTTCAAAAGCGGCGCTGACAGTCTTGGATTCCAAATCAAGCTTCTTCCCAAATCCGTCCCGTCGCCTGAGACGTCATTCATGAATTGCGTCGTGCGCATCATGCTGGAATCCGGCTGCGATGAATCATTTGGTGCAGAAGACGATTCAATTTCATCCCCTGCAGTTTTTGATTCATTTGCTGCAGTCGCCGAATTGGCTTTGGCAGTTTGCTGATTCAAATCCTGCTCGACCGGATTCTGTTCCAAATCGGCAGAACTGGTTTCAGCCGTATCTGAGGGCAGGTTACCGGCCGCAATATCCGCATTCGTTTGGGGCACGGAAAGCAAAGTGGAATTGTCCAAGGAACGCGGACTGGCAAGCAGAATGGGGGTCTGCATTGGTCCGTCAGTGTACAGCGATGTATATTGGCTGACGCGATCACGAACGTATTCGAACAGTTCTTTTACGGTGATGATTTTATTTTGATTTGAATCTGCGTGACCTATCAATCCCTGTTGGACGAAATAAGCAAAAACCGAACGCCTATCAATTTCGGAGACCAATGCACGTTGTCCGGTGTCATTGGATGAAAGAACCCATACATTGTTTTGTTCGAGTGAGTCGACTGCCTCCTGCAACAGACGCGGAAACTGCTTTGCGATAATGCCTAGCCGAGAATCGATCGGTTGTTGACCTGAGTCCAAAATCAACAGTTTGGTCTTCGCCGGCGATTGCGAAATAATTCTGAGAAGTGATTTAACGCTGAATGTTCCGGTACCGGGAACGTCCGGGTCGAAACCTTGACTGATTAGCGATGGGGACTGATCAATAACCAATCCATGCGAAGAAACAAAAAGCACAAGCACGTCATTCGATCGAATATCGAGTTCGGTAAGCCTTTCCCGTATTCGAGATAGCTCATCATTTGCAACCAGTGCGATCGGTTCCGCGAAAGTTCGTTGAGACTGCCTCGCAAGCGACGGTTCGACGGAACGAAATTGTTGAAGATCTTCTTCGACAAAATGAATTGGGGCAACGGACCAAGTTTCCGAATTGTCGCTTTTCGCCAAAAGCAGAAAGGTATTTGGATGACGTATCGGTTGAATCAGAAGATAAAAGAACAGCCAGATGCCCGCTGCAAGCAGCAGAAAAACAAATATCAACGCCAGACGCTTTTTCCACGCGGGTTTCGATTTTTCGGTTTCTTCCGGACGCCATGTGCCGCGGAGAACGGCCGGACGATTTGATTTTTGTGGCATTCCAAAATCCTCTTGAATCAGCCCGCGACCGATCAACGAAGCGATCAATTCGAGGATGGTAGTTGATCGAGATGCATCGATCAACGCGAATCATGCTGCCAATGACATGAAAGCAGTGCGTTGTAGAATACCATCAATCGCTGGGCTTCAAAATCGATCCAATCAGTTCGTCTGCATCGTCCGAATGGATGTCTACGGTAGCTAGCATAACGGCACCTGCGGTGGCTTGTCCAAACGAGAACGGCTCAGGTTGCACTTCGCCTTCAAGATCTTCCGGTGCGATATTGCCACCACTAAGAAACGCTGCAAGCGCGAGTGTTCCTCCAACTCCCTCATATTCCCGCTCTTCAGCAATTCTTCCACATAATCGTCGGCTTGCTTCACTTGGATCGCTCGCCCAATCTGCAGCCTTTTGGATTGCGTCCGAATCCAATGGCGTCAAATTGTTATTTAAAAGAGCTTGTATCGACGCAACCGCCCATTGAATTGCGTCCGCCGGCAACATGAGGTGAACATGGAGTCGAATAGCGTCGTTAAACAACTTTGCCGCGATCAAACCTTTTAAAAAACCATCAGTCGAATTGTGTTTCGAAGCTTCTGCCAATGCTTCCTCGCCCAAATCCAGGTCGGTGCAAAGCTGCGGTAAGTCAACAAATTCAACAACCGGGTTGGAATTCGATTCGGAAGGACTCGGTTCCGGTAAATGCTCGCTAATCATTTCACCTTCGACTTCAACTCGGAAAACGGACATTCCAGCAGATATGATATCTCCATTGACAAGGCTTGAATCTTCCGGCGTTTCGCCGTTTACGAGAAATTCCGCGTCAATTTCGATCGCCTCGATGGTGCATGTGTCTTTTACCTGAATTCGAAAATGCTGATCCGCCAACTCAACATCTTGTTCCAAACAATGATCGGATCGCTCGGTTTTTCCGAAACTCGCGATCTGTCCAGAACGGATCGCAAGCCGGCGACCAATATGCGGTCCCTTTTCGACATGAAGAAAAATTTGCATCGTCCAATTCCGATTCAGTTGATTTTTACCATGGCGCCTTTGATTTCCGTCATCGAGCTACCAGAAACATTGACAATCGCCCCCTTCGCGCCCAACTTCGTTTTCGCTGAGATGGTGATCGTCGTGCCGTTAATCTTAACATCGGGTGAATCGATTACGATTCCGGAAGACTTAATCACAATTTTGCTTCCCCCCACTTTCAATGTGATTTGTTTCTTTGACTCGATTAGACAATCGCCAGTGACCGTGGTTTTCATATCACCTTTCTTGACATCCGTTGTCATGTTTCCTTCTTTGACCGTCAGCGAGCGGTCATTAAGAATTTCAATCGTTTGATCACCCTTGTCCGCACCTTTGGCTCCGACGGTCAACTTGTCATTGTTCTTGACAAGGCGTTCGAAATCTTTCTCGGCCTGAAAGAAAACTTGTTCGGAATCTTTTTTGTCTTCAAACCGAAGTTCATTGAACTGCGTGTTTTTGCCTTGATCTGAACGAGTCACGATTCCACTGCGGGTTTTGTGTTTCGGCAATTCGTAGGGTGCTGCGTTCGCATCGTTGTACAAAGATCCGGTCACAATGGGCCGATCGGGATCGCCTTCTAAAAAGTTAACGACGACTTCGTTACCGACTCGTGGCGTATGTATCATCCCCCATCCGGGTCCCGCCCACCCTTGCGATACGCGAATCCAACAAGAGCTTTGGTCATCTTTTTTTCCAAGACGGTCCCAATGCAACTGAACCTTTACGCGACCATATTTGTCGGTATTGATATCGCCATCCTTTTTCCCCACAACGAAACCGGTCTGTGGGCCATGAACGAACGGTTTTTCCGTTCTTCGCGGAGCATTAAATTTGACCTTTTGATCGACAACCGTCAGTTCAACTTCAAATACGTTTTGCGCCTGACCAAATTGCTCCAATTCACCGGATTCGACATTAATCTTGGCATGCGAGATCAGGTAACCCGTATTAAGCTTCTTAACTGGATGATCGGCCAAGGTGAACGAATAACCCGCGCTCAACCCAATCGCATTTCCGACAACCGTCGTTAACTGATGCTGAGTCCGCAACTCATTTAGAATGACTTTCGAATAAGCTTCGCCAGCATTTCTCGCTGAATATTTCCCTGGATAGTCATAACGTTCGAAGGCATTGTGTTTGTGCTCGCCTTTGTCAATCGACTTTACCAGCAAATCACCTTTCGAATTTTCGAAATCATAATCGGATAGGGCGACCTGTCCGGATCGTAATCGATGTGTTTGTTGCCATCGAGAAATATGCTCTTCGCCAAGCATCGCTTGGCCGGGCGGACGGTAGTTGACCGTAGAAGTTCCCTTGATGGGGGGGACCTGTGAGTTTGCATCGGCCAATACCAATGTATGCTTGGATTTTTCATGCTCGAAGTAAAAAGTAATGCCTTCCTGTTCCATCAAACGGCACGCAAAGTCAAAACTGGATTCCCGATACTGCGTGCAATACTCGTGTGCCTGATAATTGCCCGTAAGCTTCTTCTTAACATTGACGAGGTTAGTTTTGTTTTTCAGAACTTCTTCAATAATGGCAACGATGGTCTTGTTTTGAAAAATTCGACAGTCAAATTGCTGCGTCAACAACCAAGACTCTGGACGCATTTCGATTCGATAAACCTGATAGCCCCCGAACGTGCCAACGTTTAAAAAATCACAAATGATGCCATGAAAAAAACGACTGCTCGATTCACGAGTCACCTCAACGCAAAACTCTTCCCCCAAAACTTTTTTTGGATCGAGGTCCGGCTCCTCGCTGTAAAACGTAACCTCGTAAAGAAAATTGCAACCCATTTCTTCCGTGCCTTTTAACGCACGGAAAAAATGCTTGCCGGGGATCTTGCTGTGAATTTGATGTATCTCTGTGGCTTTCCCCATTTTTTGTTTATTCCGTTAGGTTTTTCTAAACTGAAAGCGGTGCGTATTTCGTAGTTCCGTTCGGTTGTTCGAATCGCGTGTAAAGGTCAACCGATGAATCTGTTCATTAGATTGTGCATGGCCATGTAGACAATCGACCAAGACCCAAATTGCAACTTTTACAATTAGTTGCGGCTATTGGAAAGCAGTCGGGCAAAACAGACTTTCAACCGCCCATTTTGCTAGGTAGAGCCAGATTTGATGCGAATTTTCAGCTGAGACAAACTCTCTTTCAAGTCATCTAACTGACCATTGATGACGTCGATATCTTCTTCCGGGCCATGTTTTTTTCCCGCCCCACGCTTTGTGAGACGATCCTCATCGTCTCGCTCCGCACGTGCTTCATCCATGCTATTGATGATAACACCGATAAACAAATTCAACATGATCATTGTTGCGAAGACGACGAATGTAATAAAATAGGCAGCTGCAACCAACGGACTCGCAGTGGAAACTCGCGTGATACCGGTATCAATCGTGGAAAGCCCTTCGTAGTCCGGGTATGAGTCACTTCCGTACATGTTGATGTACATGACATCGGTCCAATCTTCCAACGTAAGAACGCGAAATAGCGTTAGCATTGATCTCGGTAAATCGCAGTAATGGACAGGGTCGTTTTCTTGAAAAAGAAAGACGCCAATCACAGCAAACACGTAATGGTTCAAAAGCAACAGGACGCCAACATACCCCATCGACGGGATACTTCGAAGCAAGGCACTAACGATCAGTTGCAATTGCGGAACAGCGGTTAATAGTCGCAACGCTCGCATGATCCTTGCCAAACGAAGGACCGTGGCAAACGATGCGTTTAATGGGAGAAAGCAAATGACGACGATCGAAAAATCAAAAACGTTCCAGGGGTCCTTGAAATACAACCATGGCCTCGTTCCATATTGGCCAATCTTGATGGAGGCCTCCAACACGAAAACCCAAAGCACAACTTGGTTCATGATGTCAAGCCAAAACTGTGCATCACCCACCTGCGAAACATGGGGAGCCACCCCCGCGGGTTCAATATAGTAGGTCTCGATTCCAACGAGCGCCGCGGCGACCAAGATCACACCTAATATGAAATATTCAAAGAAGTTGGACTTTGCAATTCGGCGGCAAACCGCCGCAATACCCGACTTTTCGTTGATTTCAGTGGTCATATTTAAAAACTGTATTGGAGAATTTCATTCTTAATGCAGTGCCCTCTATCATCATCCGACATCAAGGAAAGGTCGCTCCCGAGCCGTAGTAAAACGCACTGTGCCCAGCGTCAAATGACAGATTACTGCATTCAAAAACAAGTCACCATATTACTCGACCAACATTGAACGGCATACCTCGTTTACGAGACCAAGACGGACATTCCCAACAAGGAGGGACCCGACTGCCAACGACCAATCGATCTTGCGTGGGTCTCGGTTCGGTTCCTGTAACATCGCGTGTGTTGAGAACAGCTCTTTTCCCTTGCAACTGCCCCTAAAAACCAACTGCCGTGAATCGTGAAGCCAAGCGATAGTTCGTTTCATTTCCTCTTGTTTCCAGCATCGCGTGATCTCTCTTCAATCCTGATTTAGGGGCGTTGGCGACCAGGCCCGTGAGGGGTAATCCTTCGTCGCCACGTTCGTAGACGCGGCCTTTAAAGGGATCGCTTTCGGCCGCGGAATCGCAAAAAAACAATTTGAATTTCCGCCAAGAGACTCGTTTTGACCAACCTCCAGATCAAATGGACAACAAGGTTTTAATCGACGCCACCAGGTTGTTGACGATGGAAAACACGTTGGCAAGTCTCGCCATCGTGCACCCGTTCAAAGCGCCCGAAGAATACCCTCCACACAGGAGCGGGAATCAGATCTTGCACGCCCGCCTTGCGGACTGGCATTCGGACTGGCATTCGGACTGGAGAACAAATCTAAAATGAAGCCCCACCGGTCATCGGTGTGTTTTTAACTGGGTTCCGGTCTATTTCCCCTGACAACCTGCTCGGTTGAAACTCGGGCTATTGGTGACGTAAACAGATCTCCCTTCCTCAAAACATGCGTCTTACGGAAAAGAGACCGCAGCTAAACACATCGGTTTTAAAACCGCTTCTAAGCTGGTGCTCAACGCTGACGTTCGGTTGGTTGCGTTTCCATTTTTTTAAAGCAGGCGGCACGGCTCATTTGGTTTGATGAGTGAAAGCTCACTTTTCGGCCACCTCAAAAAACCTCTGCCCGAAATGTGAATATCACCAGATCCGAACAGCAATTCAACATGCTGAATAGCCGTCATCCTCTGCGTCAAAAGGATCTTCGAATTCATAACATCCAGATTCTGGCAACTCAAACTCATCATCGAATTCACCGACTCCTCCGGCAAAGCCATCAACATCACGCTCGTCGCGACGTTCTTTTCCATATTCATCACCGTCCATACCAAGAGCCGTTTTCAATTCTTCAAACTGGCGTTGGTAATCTTCGGTCGTTGAATGAACATGTTCCGCTTCGGTTAGGAACTTGACCTTTGGATTGAAGATGACATTGTTCGTCTCCAGTGTGTGCTCGTAAGCCTCAAGTGGACTCCCGTAAATCATCAACAACTTATGTTCGTCGAATTGGACTTCCTGCGGAATATTGGGATTCAATACAGCGATTCCGGTGCAGCCATCATTCACAAGCAAATCTTCATATTCATAGAGAATGCTTTTCAGCACGGGCATGTCGATTGACTCCCGGTACAGGTCATTATGCCCGTCGCTGTTGTTGTGACTGGTTTCCAAAACGACATCGACAGTATCACCCAACGGGCGAATTAATTCGATGAATAGGTCGAAAAGCTCATGGCGAGTGGCAGACGCCATGATGACGGGCACATTCGATCCGTTCTCTTCATCGACATAACAATCATATCGGTAGGCCTGTTGGGGCTTAATCCGAATGTCGTACGATGGACGAATGGCATCGGTCAACTCAAAGTCATCATACTTGGCGATGTTAAGATGAACTTTGAGTTCCTCGTTGCTGATCTTTTCGAAGGAACTGTTTTTTTTCGGCGTTGCGGTGTCTTGATTAAACACATCCGCAAAAAATTGATTGAGAAAGCCCATGGGGATTCAACTAACTTGTTGGCGAGTTAAGGGTCAATTAACTTGTCTTGCGACACCAAAAATTAGGTTCGATTTAACGATGGGTTGGCGCAACTTGATCACAAAGCGGTTGATTCTTCTGAAAAGGAAATCAACCTGCGCGATAGAATCTGACTAACCGATAGGACGAACGACGAAAGTCGAAAAAAATAAACATGTGGTCATTGAGCAACACGTCCTCGGCACGCCAAATTAGGTGGCCAAAACGAGTTGCGTCCAAGAGGCTCGTAAAAGAGATCGAAGCAAACCCTCGCTATTTGCCTCCGGCGTCAAAAAAAGTGCGTTTTTTTAACGGTAGGAATTTTCATGCAGAAGAAACATCGCCAAATCGCAATCGATGTCCGAAATTGATCCCCAAGATCCGGGACAAGTTAAAAAATGATCAGAAACGTGGTAATATTTCAGAGGTGTCGACGAATCATTGGTAAAATCTCAAAATATGACTGCAATTGGGGATTCGTTTGAAACTTTCGGGCGGAAAGTCTCTATTTGTATATGGCGTTTTGAAATGAACATTTTTATGGGCAAAATGTCAAAATAAAATACAACTTGTTTTATTGCATGGAGTTGCAGAATGTCGCAGGTGAATGAGAGACAGGGTACCCGGGTTACTTTTCTTGATCAAACGGGTGCTAAATCAGTCGAGGCCGTGATTGCAGATTCAGTTACTGTCAAGCGAATCTTACCGAACATCATTACCAAAATGAATCTTCCCGTAATGGGTCCAGACGGCCAACCAATGAGCTACAGCCTTGATCACAAGGAAGGTGGTAGACGACTGCGAGAAGATCAGACCCTGGGTGATTCTGGAGTTTCAGAAGGTGACCATCTCATTGTCTACCCAGAAATTGTTGCAGGGTAAGCCTGCATGAGGGCATCTGTTGCCAGTCACGTTTCGCTCCGGCACCTGTCACACGTTGAGACCTGTCACACGTTGAGACCTGTCACGCGTTGAGACCCGCCAGCGACGCTCTTCTTACGATTGGTTGATATTACACGTTTTTGTCGTTAAAGGTTTTATCAAAACGAATGAGGTGAATGCCGGAAGCGGCGATTCGCGATTTAACGTTAACCTACTGGAATAAAGCATTTTTTGAGCCTTGATCATTCAGGGCCGACTCAACGAAGTGATAATTGGAATAATTCATGGCATTTGAACGACGGCGATCGCCACGTGAGCGCCGACTGAACTCCGACTTTCGAGCTTTGCAGGAACTTTCAAAAGAAAGCTCAATTCTTGATTTCCAGGGCAGCGGAAGCCCGCCTGAGCAATATCGAATCTCCTTTCACGGAAAAGGGCTGTTTCGAGTCCCGGACTCCACCGACGTCATGTTGCGGGATTATCACGAAGTTACAATCACGCTAACTTCTGCTTATCCACGCATGATCCCGGAGTTAGCATGGCAGACACCGATTTTTCACCCCAACATATCAGCCAGTGGTGTGGTTTGTTTGGGTGGATACGGAACGCATTGGGTTCCAAGCTTGATGATCGATGAATTATGCAAGATGCTGTGGGACATGATTCGATACAGAAATTTTGATATCGAAAGTCCCTACAATCGTGAGGCAGCGGTCTGGACCAAGAACCAAACGCTATACACCCTTCCTGTGGACGATCGCCCACTTCGAAACATTGTGAACGTCGTACGGGAAGACGCGAAGACAGAGGGAGCAGATTCCCGGCGACTAGAGAGTCGAAGAGCCGAATTGCAGCGGCAACCAACGCGGCCCGGCCCCCCTTCAAATTTAGGCGGGCCATCTTCGATACCGCCTATTTCGCCAATACAGAGTTCACATTCACCTGCCAATCCTGATCACAATCGCATTAATGAATCCGAGGTTCACTTTCTCGACCCAACAGATCCACCAAAGCGACCCAACGGAGAATTGGACAACGACAACGACATCATGTTTATCGAATGATTGGTCCAATATTTTGTCAACAAGCACGAATGGCTTTTCGCGGATACTCATCCGAGACCATTGGCATGCTCAAATAAGCAATTGTTGGTGAAACAATAAAGGAGTTAAGAAATGATCGAGCCGATCGCAAAACCTGCTCCGATAAAACAGTCAATCAACGGTAAATGTCAGCGGATTGGACGCATCGAAAAAAAGGCAGTAACCATTTTCATTCGCGACTGTGTCCTTGATGCAATTCTGGATTTTTCTGACGAAGATTTGCAACGAGAGATCGGTGGATTCTTGATTGGCAATCTTTATGTTGACAAGGATTCCGGAAAAGATTTTCGCTATGTCGAAGTAGAGCACTTTTTACCGGCGGTCGACGTCAAATCGCATTCTGCTTCACTGACTTTTACTCACGATACTTGGTCACAAGCTAACAATGAGGTCGCGTCGCGATTTAGCGACAAGCGAATCATCGGGTGGCACCACACTCATCCCGGGCTGGGCGTATTCCTGTCGGCCTATGACCTTTTTATTCATCGGAATTTTTTCGGCTGTGACTGGCAGATCGCAATGGTCGTCGATCCCAACCAACGCGAGTTTGCGTTTTTTCAATGGCAACAGGATGACGTCCATGATTGCGGATTTGTTTACGTTCCCGATACAAATTGAGAACCATACCCCGTTGGAAAGCTGGTGATCGATGCATGGATTAAACCGCGAGGGGTTGGCCGGTAAAATGGAAGCCAGCGAAATCCCGAGGTCATCACCTTTCCGTCATTTTGCAACTGCACAATCATCCCATCTGGAGTACCTAATTTAGTATGCCTTCCGACGACGCTCTCATTATTGACGACGATGACCGGTATTCCCGAATGCGATTGATCGCTTGGTGGGATCAGGAGAAACTGCATTCGGCCAAAGTGCTTGTTGTTGGAATCGGCGCACTCGGTAATGAAGTGGCGAAAAACCTTGCTTTAATGGGCGTAGGGCACGTCTTTGGAATCGACTTGGATTGCGTCGAAGACTCCAACCTGACCCGTTCGGTGCTTTTTCGAGAAGCGGATAACGGCCAACCTAAAGTTCACGCTGCGGCGAAAGCCCTTTATGACATGAATCGCGATACAACTTTCTATCCGACGCATGGAAACGTTATGACCGATGTCGGCCTTGGCCTGATCCGCGATATGGATGTAATCATTGGTTGTTTGGACAATCGCGAAGCCAGATTATGGGTCAACCGCATGTCGTGGAAAGTCGGCACACCCTGGGTTGATGGTGGGATTCAAGAGATCAACGGCGTAGCTAAAGTATTCGTTCCACCAGACGGTGCCTGCTACGAATGTGCCATGACTGAAAATGATTATCGTTTAATGAGCTTAAGATACAGCTGCCCACTTTTAAAAAGAGAAGACATTCTTGAGGGCAAAGTCCCGACCGCTCCTACCATTGCGTCCATCATCGCAGGACTCCAAACTCAGGAGGCCCTAAAACTGATACACGGCATGAAAGTCGAAGACGGCGGGGCCATGGTTTTCAACGGAATCGCAAACAATTTCTACAAAACCAATTACCAGCACAATCCAGACTGCCTCAGCCACCACACTTATGGCGAGGCATTGAAAACCGGTTTATCCGCGTCTGACCCGTTGGAAAAGCTTTTCGGTTTTGCGGAAGAAAAATTACAATCCAAAAACGTTTCGCTAAACCTCGATAGAGACCTCGTGCAAACAATCGATTGCGTTCAGTGCAATTCTTCTGAACCGGTATACCTTCCAACCTATTCCGTGAATGCCAATCGAATCAAATGTGAAATCTGTGGAACGGATCGCAAACCCAATTTGACGCATTTAATCAATTCAGACTCCGGACTGCTTTCGAAGCGTATCGATGAAGTGGGGATTCCGGCGTACGATGTTGTTTGCTTTCAGACGGACGACAAAGAGGTGTTTCTGGAACTGGATGGTGATCGCGATTCGCTCTACGAAAAACGATATCGCCCCTAATCGACGCACGATCGACTAAAATAGAAGAACAGCTAAATCGCTGTTTTTTAAAAACTTATAAAGGGTAAAAACGTATTGTGGACATGGACATGCAATTTGGTGATGTTGAGGAGGCGGGACCCGATGTCCAATTACGGCCTGATCAAAATCGTCATTATGCAGTAGTACCCGTCCATTCCCCCGAGGACGCTGACCTTCCCATTTTTGTCGACATCGATGTGATGCGAGATATGGAGTCGCATGCCTTGACCGATACGTCGGTCGAACTTGGCGGTGTGATGCTGGGCGGACAATTTGAAGACGACGAGGGCAACGCATTTGTGCTGGTCACCGATAGTCTTCGCGCTGAGCACTACGAGGCGACCAAGGGAAGCTTTAAGTTCACGCACGAGACTTGGCAGCAAATTTCTCGTCAACGGGACGAATTCCCAAAAGAATTACAAATGGTCGGCTGGTACCATACGCATCCGGATTGGGGTGTGTTTTTATCTGGCATGGACATGTTTATTTGCGACAACTTTTTCAATCGCCCACTCGATTTGGCGTTGGTGATTGATCCGTGTCGTGGTGATCGCGGCTGGTTTCATTGGGAGCCTGCTGCTAAAGATCGGATTCGTCGAACGGGTGGCTTTTACTTAATTGGCTCTCGATTCCGTCAATCCGAAATCGAGTATTTCGCTCATCAATTGAAAGGCAAATTGGGTATGTCACCTGAATTTAGAAACTCGGGAATTGCGGGCTCGATTGGCCCGCAGTCCGCTCCGATTGTCAACATCAGCGATTCGCGAAACTCAAACCTGAATCTGGGAATTATGGCATTGCTAACGATGCAATTCTTCTTTCTCATGCTCATCTCCTGGAAACTACTATTCAGTGGCCCCGATGCCAGTCAATTAGCCGATATCACCAAAAAAGTCGAAGATCTGGTCGACAGCAAAAACTACGCTGAAAAAGTGGAGGTGATGCAACTTGCACTAAAGGCTGCCGGCGATGGAAAAGCAGAACTGGCCATCGCACTTGGAAATAATTTAGAACTAGCAAAACGTGCTGAGGATGCAAATGTAAATCGTGACGTTATGAAAACCGCATTGAGCAAAGCGTTGGCGAAGTCCAAAAAGTCTACTTCTGAGCTCAAAAAGGCTGAAGCAGAATTGGAGATAAAGAGCAAGACATTAAAAACAACTAACGCAAAACTCAAAAGTTTAAAAGAATCGGGCGAAGGTGGTATTTCTTTCTTCCAGGATGGTTTGGTGATCACCATTTTCGTCGTCGCAGTTTTTGTCACCGGGATCGGTGCAGGCATTGCGGGCTTTTTGTTTGGCCGGTTCCGAGATGAGGAACAAGGCGAGATTTTCGATAGAGAGCGTGAGACCATTTCAAGGTCCTCTTCAACGAACACTGAACCAACAACCAACGAATCCGAGGCCGAATCGGAACCTGCGGCGGAGCCATTTGAAATCCGAGACGAAGAAAGCAAAGATTCCACCGACAAACGCGAATAACTCATTGGTAATCAATCCCGAGTAGTAAATAGATGAGCGATGAAAATCGAGAAAAACGGTTATGGCAAGAGGTTGAGACACTTCGCGGGCTAAAAAAACAAAGCTCGATTTTTGATTTTGAGTTTTCGGGCGATCCGCCGGACAAGTTCATTGTTACCTTTTCCGGTAAAGGAATCGGACGCCCGAACGGATCGGATTCGGAACCAGAAGTTGTCGAGCTCCATCAAATCCAAATCCAAATGGCCTACTTGTATCCAGCCCGCGAACCGGATTTGAAATGGCTTACCCCAATTTTTCATCCCAATTTGTCCAATAGCGGATTTGTCGACTTGGAAGACATTGGATTGGTTTGGGAAGAGAATCTTTCGATCGAAATTATTTGCGAGCGATTATGGGACGTCATTCGACTCGCTCACGTTGATCTTAATGGGTCAAGCCAATACACGGCTCGTGATTGGTATCGAAACAAATGTGCGTTCAAACTTCCGCTTGATCCTCGCCCGCTTCGAGACCATTCGATTGCAAGACAATCCAATGTTGTTCAGTACGTTCGTCGCACGGAAAAGAAATCTCGATCCGCTATCGTCAAACAACAAGATCGCGATGTGCTTTACATCGGAGGCGAAGAACGGTCTCCAGCTCTGCCAGCACAACCATTGCCAATGCAACAACGGCCGGTTCAACTGGATTCAGCCAAGGAACATTCAACTGACGAATCTCCGATTGAATTTCCCGCATCTCCAATTCCACCCTCAACCAAATCCCCAACAAATCGATCGGATGATCTACCGTCAAATCCTTCCCGAAATGATGATGACATCATGTTTATTGACTAAAAATCAACTTGAACAAAGGGCTTTTTTTGAATCGGTGCCGTGAAAAAAAACTCTGTATGCGATTGAGGAACTAAGTGGAGTGTTTATTGACATTTTTGTGTTTGGCCGCCGTTGTCGTGTTTGTGATCAGCGCCGCTACCCGAACGCAACTGCGATCTGATAATTGGAATCGTTCTTACATCGCGATTGCTAAGAAATACGGCGGGCAGTGCAACCCATCCGGTTGGTTTGGTCGGCCATCAGCACGATTTCGTTATGGAGAAGCCCCCTGTTTCTTAAGCTCAATCAAAACGAATGTTGCCGGGGGCGGAGAATTCACGCAGATTTCGATCTCCTGGCCGCATACCGACTTGCGGCTAGAGATTGTACCTCGGTGGCGCGTCACAAAGCTGTGGCCCCTTAGTGGTATGCAGGAAATCACGACTGGTTTTACGGAATTCGACCAACTCTTTATCGTTCGATCCAACGACGAGATCCTCGCGCGGGGATTTCTTTCCGAGGGCGTTCGTTGGCAAATCACGCGGCTTTGCAGGTTCCTGGCATCTGATGACATTTACTTGATGATTAACCGTGGCTCACTGGTCATCAAAAAGCCATCTTTTATTCGAACCAATCAAGTTCTCGATGACTTTGTCAGGTATTCGCTCGAGCTTTTTGATCAGTCGATGCTAACACGAACAGTGGGAATCGACTTCGTTGACGATGCAAAGGGTCAAATCGTTGATGAAATCAAATGCCAGGTTTGCGGTGAGGAAATCCAGACCGAATTGGTGACCTGTTTCCGTTGTCGCACCCCGCATTGTAAAGAATGCTGGGAATACAATGGATCTTGTGCGACTTACGCTTGTGGAGAAAGCCGTTACGTTTCGCCATCGGTCGCCAAACCGATTGATCCATAATCCATCTATTTGATGACAAACTCAATCTTGCGTGCCGGAGCGACATCTGTTCCTTGTGGGTTCTTCAGGTCAACATCAAACAAGCGTCCGATCCTGTTACCACACAAATCTTCTAAATCGGATGCGATTCGAATTTCATATTTCCCATTCTTCCAAAACGCGTCCGGCAAAAGCCTGAGACCAAGTTCATTCTGGATCAATGCAACTTTCTTAAATTCAAGGCGCTGGTCGCTCTTGAAAACCTGAATCGAGCGTTTCGCTATTGACGAATCCAATGTCTGGTCAAAATTAATGATTAATGGATCGAGTGTTTCGCTTTTCGGCACTACAATCTTCCAATCCTTGAGTGCCGGCGTAGACGCGTCGTTCGGACCGATCGTCATCTTCTTTTCAAAACTCTCTCTCAGCGAAGTTCCATTTGCGTCGGCCCAATCTTTGGAAATAATAAATTTGTAGTCGTTTCCAACTTTGAAAATCGGTCCCATTTCCTCTCGTGGCTTCAATCCCCTTTTGATTCGTCCTGGATCGAAAAGCAACGTCAGTCGTTTTCCGTCGCGGCTCCATAACTCTTGTTCCAATTCAAGAAACGGAAGCTCAATCGTCCTGCCGCTCTTGATTTCAACGATTTTTACATGATCATAAACTTGGCCACGCTGCATTGGAGCGGAGAAATGCACGTATAGCTTCAACAGATTTTCGGGTAGTACCGAGCGGGTTGGATACACCTGGACTACCGATGTAGAAGGCAAGCTTCTCTTTGGTATAGAGATCCGTTCCAATTCAATTCGCCCACCCACTTTTGCATCGAACTGAACCGATAACTCTGAGCCGGGATGAAACGAAAACCGAGGCTTAAATTCAATTGTATTCGCGGTTTTGTCGAGTATCTTTTTTCCCAGCACACTCGGTCCGTCCTTAGTACCGACCAATCGCACTTCCAGCGACCGACTTTTTTCAATCAAAGTCAAATTCGATGCGTTTTTGACATTCCTGAACGCGTCGGACGAAATAACGATGTGACCGGATACCTTGTCAAATCGGATTGAAGCATTTTTAGGCTTGTCTTGTGCATTCGAAACAACGGGAAAACAAAGCAAATAAATACTGACTAAGATTGCGAGGTTTGACATCGATGCTTTTGTTCCCTATTCAATTCAGCGTTTACCGAATTGTAGCATCGATTGGCACGAGTTGCCCTAACGAACGTCTGTTTCGCTTTCATACTGTGCAAGTCTGATCGCGTTACCATTTTGAACTTTCGCCCAAAGTTGCTTGAGACCAACACTCTGCGGATAGCGTTGATTGGCAATTCGAATGGCCGCGATCGCTTGTCGCAATTCTCCAGCCTCCATTAACGCTGCGGCATACTGCGTTGCATACGATTCAGAGAATTTGTCCCTCTCAAAGCCAATTCGCATCCGGTCGATCGCTTCGGCCAATCGATCCATTTTCCGAAGCGCTAATGCCTGATCCACAATTAGTTGTTCTGGAATGTCCTGATCGTCGTATTCGTTTGCGATCATATCGAGCGTTGTCAGAGCTCGAAGAGGTTTATCAAGCTCCATATACAGAATTGCCATATTCCGACGAATCTCACAATCGTTCGAATCCAGCTGCAGCCCTCTTTGATAGTCTGCAAGTGCTTTCTCGCGGCGTCCCAGACGCCATTGGGCTTTGGCCTTAAGCTTCCATGCCTCGATCGATTCACGATTTTGTCGCAAAGCCAAATCCGCCAGCTCCAAAGCTCGAGAATTGTCATTCATATCCGCGTAACAATTTCCCAACTCCGTCATTACCATGCAATCGCCCGGCGCAATTTTATTGCATCGCTCCAACTGCTGTGTCGCCGCGTCTAGCGAATTACGTTGGCGATACAACTCCGCCAAGTGCATGCGAGCTTCAATGTTTTCCGTATCCGAATGCACTGCCTGAGTAAAAAACTTTTCGGCCTCAGCATCATTCTGTAAATGATTTGCTTCCAAGCCTTGCAAAGTTAATTCACGGGAAAATGTCACATGCTGATCGGTAGCCGTGTTTCGAAACACGCTACAACCGGGCGAGATCATGATCGCCATCCCAATGATCAACAGTTCCTTTTTCAGGGCACAATCCTTTGCTTTGTGACTCAATAGATGGCAGAATCTACCAAATCGGAAACAAACCGACTACTTGAATTCGTTCAAAACCTGACCGCTGCCACGAATCGGTTCTAATCTACTGCTGCGAAGGGTGGTACGCACCAAAACCCTTTCGGTTCAGTGACATAATAATAGGATCGGCGTCCGATACCATTTAGCTGACTTTTCCCAACATAGGCCACTTATGACACCAATCATCGCATCGAAACGACTCGTCTACTTGAACTGGATTCGACAGTGCTTATGGATGCTTGCGATCGGGTGCTATGCTAGCACCGCCCAAGCACAGAACGACTTTCTTGTTACCGGCGTGGATGCCCAGCCTTTTAAATCACAAGTCAAACGAGTCACCGAAGCACTGGGGTTCTTGGGCCAACCAATCAGTGGCAAAGACAGCGTGGCAATAAAGAAGTTCCTTTCAGCAGCCGATGACAAATCGCCGATCGAGCTTCAAAGAGTCCTTGACCAATACGTTCTTGCACACATCAACATCAATGCGGAAAGCCGCGTCAAAGTGGCAATCGGAAAATCAAAAAAAGAGCTGACCCAACAAGGCTGGGCGGTGTTTTTGGTCAAGGTTCACAATGAAGCCGGAATCACCGCACCCCTCAAGGTTGTCAGCCCCAACGCGGCGCCAGTCTACCAACGGTCTACCGGTAGCCCAGAGCCAGCCAAGTCAGTGACCGATTCACAAGTCATCAATCGCTGGTGCGACGTTGCAATGTTTGATGGCCAGCCACTGGCAAAATCGTTATCCGGCTTGAACGTGGAATATCGCATCATTCAAATCTATTCGCGTGACGCGGGAAAACGCGAAGCCAATCTCGCTTTCAATGTGGGTCAGGGAACGCAAGACATCGGTTTTAGAAATGGCGTTGCAGTTCTGTTCAATTGCCTACCTGGGGTCAAAGTCACTTTTGACGTGGTTGATGATAATGGACTTCCAACAACAGGCCAATTTGTGATTCGGGATAAGCGTGGGCGAGTTTATCCTGCTCGTTCAAAACGCCTGGCTCCCGATTTCTTTTTTCATGATCAGATTTATCGTAAAAGTGGAGAAGTCGTTGTCTTGCCTGCCGGGGTTTACGAGGTGATGTACACACGCGGTCCAGAATATCAAATCCTGCGTCGCGAAATGATTGTCCCCGCAACGGCCAAACATTCTGAGTCATTTCGCTTGAAACGTTGGATCAAAGTCATCGATCACAACTGGTATTCGGGTGACCATCATGTTCACGCCGCTGGATGCTCACACTACGAATCGCCAACTGAAGGCGTGACTCCCGACGACATGATGCGACACATTCTTGGAGAGGACCTGAATGTTGGTTGCGTCTTGTCATGGGGCCCCTGCTGGTATCATCAAAAAGAATTTTTCAATGGCGAAACACATCGACTTTCACTTGAAAATTATTTGATGAGATACGACGTTGAAGTCTCCGGTTTTCCTTCGTCACATACGGGTCACCTTTGCTTGTTGAACTTGAAGGAAGATGATTACATTTACCCCGCTCCAACAAAGTTTGAATTCTTGAAAACAAAATTCGACGGTCAAAAAACGTCGCGGATTGAGCAATGGCCAAGCTGGGATTTACCTGTATTGAAATGGGGCAAAGAACAGGGTGGCATTGTCGGATTTTCACATAGCGGATGGGGATTGGAAGTTCCTGAGGAAACGCTACCCAGCTATTCAATGCCAAAATTTGATGGAATCGGCGCCAACGAATACGTTGTCGATGTCTGTCATGGTGTTTGCGACTTCATTTCGTCCGTTGATACGCCAATCATCTGGGAACTGAGTATTTGGTATCACACGTTAAACGCCGGTTACGACTGCCGGATCAGCGGTGAGACCGATTTCCCATGCATCTACGGTGATCGAGTCGGATTGGGACGCGTTTACGTTAAGCTTCCAAAGGGCACCGACCTGAATTACAAAAGCTGGGTCGAAGGACTTCGCGATGGTCGCAGTTACGTCGGTGATGGATTGAGCCACATCATCGATTTTCAAGTCAATGGATTTGAAGTTGGCCAAAAAGGAGACAAGGGTCGAGCGAGTTACATGGCTGTCAAATCAGGCGACAAACTGAAAGTAACAGCCGACGTTGCAGCGATGCTCAATGAAAAAGCGGATCATTCAATTCGCAATCGACCGCTTTCGCAAAAACCCTACTGGCATGTTGAACGGGCACGTATCAACGGCAGTCGAAAAGTCCCAGTCGAGTTGATTGTCAACGGTGTAGCAGTTGAGAAGAAAGAAATCGATGCTACTGGTGATCTGACCCAAATTGCATTTGATTACAAAGTTAAAAAATCAAGCTGGATTGCGTTGCGAATTTTCCCGACTTGCCATACCAATCCAATTTTCGTCGAGGTTGATTCGAAACCGATACGCGCTAACGCAAAGTCGATTCAGTGGTGTATCGATGCGATTGATGTCTGTTGGAATTCAAAGGTTAGGAACATCCGACCTCATGAACGCGAGGCAGCAAAAAAGGCATTTGATTTCGCGAAACAAGAATACAAAAAACGACTTGGCGAGATAGAGTAGTCATGCCGTTCAACTAACCAACTCGCTGCAGAGAAAAATCAAATCAATGGCGTAAACCATCCACTTACCGCTGTCACGCCGTAAACCAAACGACGTGCAGCGGATCTTTTCTACCGGATAATAGCACAGCTTATTAAGATGAAAGGCCGAAAGCTGTTTTCATTGCTGAATCAAGTCGTTTGAGATTTACTCAAACCGATCTTTACGCTGGTTTCAACGCCCAGTTCCCTGAAAAATTGCTCATGCCATTTGCGAATGAAAAGCGACGTCAGCAATCCGTATAGAATTCCCGAAAGGAACGCACTTGAAAAATCCAATTGACGATATCGATCAGAGGCGTTCGTGTCGACTTGAACGGTCGAAGTAATGATTCACTTCGGACTCTTTCGATTGAACCATGTTATGGAATCGTTACCCTAAAACCCTATTTTAGATCGGTTGAAGATTTCATCAAAACTTTCTTGTCGTTTGCCTTTATCAGTTTGGCACGAATCTTCTCAATGGGTTCGCGGCGTTCGGCTGGTGTCATAAAAAATTGATAACCAAAATCATCCAGATCGACCTCAGCCAGTTCCTGGACCGCCTGCTGAGCAAACTGCCGGTTCAGCAAATGGGAGTCGTCCAAACGATCAATCAAAAAGTCCATTGCCCAATGGTCTTTGTTTCGCCGAATCGCATCGATGGCAGTGAGCCGAACGGCTTCGTTGTCACTTTTTAGCCAACCTAATCCGACTGCGTCCTTATTCGATCGGTGACTGGCGGCGATTCGATTTTGGCTGTAATTGGCACCGTACCATTCCTTCAAGTGCTTTGTTGTCCAATCAATGTTCTGATCGGTATGGCAAAGGTTACAAGCGTTCGGATGATTACTTTCGATCATCGATGGCATCGTTGGTGAAAAAATAGTGTGTGTTCGCACGACGTCTTGAAGCCCTTCATTGATTTTTGGCATGTGGCAATTCATGCACCGCGAACCTTCCGTTCCCACCGGATGGTGAGTGTGTTTCGCAATTTCAGCCTGATCCAGAAACTGTTCGTGGCATTTCGTGCATGTTGCATCATCCTGCATTGGCGTCTTTGTCCACTTCATTCCGGTCGCTTGATGAGGTGAATGGCAGTCGATGCATTTCAATTGGGAATAGCACGATCCTTTCATCGCATCCGTGTATTCTGTGGAATTCCAAGTTGACATTCCGCCTGCATATTCGGGACGGTTTCCGGTGTGGCAACGACCGCATGCCCAGTTTAAATTCTCGTGCGTTCGTCCCGTTTCGATTTCTTTCTTCCCATTTTGCTGGCGAAGAAATTCACTCTTTGCCGCAAAACTCGGCAACGACTTTGGATCTGCGACATGTTGTGCACAACCAAAGTGGCAGGCCTCACAGCTAATTCCAAATGTTGAACCGTGATCTCCCGCATTGAACTTCGTCATTTTCGGCGGAATCGACAGGATTTGTTCGGTCGTCGCGGTCTCACGTTCCACACCAGCCGGCAAGAGTTCTTCATGATGCTCGGCAAGATAACCCGCCATATCCAAATGAAATATTCCTGGCGAGTGCTTTGAAAGTGTAAATGACTTACGAAACATGTTGTCTGCCAACGGAAACGTCGAGTGACACATGTTGCAATATTTAGTGTACGGTAAAAATGATTTCCCCGTCTCGGGTGTCATCGGCATTGCGAATGGATCGGTCCGATACCCATCAGGCAATTCCGGTCCAACATGCACAACAGGAATCCATTGCTTTTCTTTCAACCAATAACCAAAAGGAAGAACATGAATGTCCGTCCGATACGGATGGTCTTCTGGAAATGGGCCTTCCGTTAATGTGCCGATATAGTATTGAAAAAAACGAGAGCCCAAAGTTTGGTCAATTTGATAGACATACGTCACATCATCGCGAGTTAACGTCATCTGATATCCCTCATTTGACTGACTAAAACGCGCGCGACCGCCAAGATAATTGATCTCAGCGGTATCTGAAAAATCGCCCTTCACCGTTTCAGATTTCGCTTCCGCATTCATCCAACGATGTGGGTGTTCTGACCATTGATCAAAATTCGTTTGATGGCACTCAGCGCATGAATCGGCTCCAGCATAGTCATCAGGGTGGATATTGCTTTCGGGCCCCGTTTCAAAACTTTCATCATTCACGGTACTTGGCATTTCATCCCACCAGAACAACAAATTCCCGTTGGGATAATACCGAAGACCTTCAAATGAAACTTGTTGTCTTAACGATAACTTTGTCTCGGCGACTTCCGAGATTCCAGATCGATTCGTTGAGCGAACGAAAAAATCAGCCTTCTTTTCCCCAGATGAATTTTTGACTGAAAACCGGCGAAGTCCATCTTCATTTTGTTCCCTGCGTTTACCTTCATCGGGCGCAACTGGGCCGTTCGCCAAAACAAAAACAACAATCCCAATCCCCAAACCGAGTAGGGCAATCGCAAAAACAACCAGTATTTTCATGTTGGGTAGCGTGAAAGTAATTTGAAAGGGAATGGAATGCAAAAGCGGGCCGGGGAAAACCGCATTTTCGCTGCATCCTTCACTATGCTAACAGCAACCTGAAATCATGTAAAAGCAAACCGCCAATTTTGAAGCACAACATACGACTTGTTTCAATCGCGACCCTATCCAGACCACCTGACTCTACAACCTGTGAAAGCTGAAGTGGTTTGGCATTTGCTGGTTTTTCTGGCGAAACTATGCGGCTTTTTGATCTTCGTCTTCCGAAGTCATGCTTTCATTTCGGGAGTCTAATGCCGGAAAGGCATCACTGTTTGCAGAATGCAGGTCGGTTCGCCGCATCGAATCGAAGTTCATTGTTTCCCGCACCGTATAAACGTCTCTTGTCGAATCGTTGAAATAAATGCGGGCATTGACCTCACCCAAGAGTCCCAGTCCGAAAAACTGAATCGATGCCAGCATCGAAATCACACTCAACATCAATAGCGGATTTCCCGTCATGTCAGTCGCCATGAAGGCCTTCATTCCTACGACACATCCAATTGCGATGAAACTAACGACGGCAGCCATTAGACCAAGTCGGCCAAAGATTTTCATTGGACTCGCAAAATAACTGAGGATGTACTTTACGGTTATTAGATCCAGTATCACACGTGTGGTGCGTCCTAGCCCATATTTCGTTTCGCCAAATCTTCTCGCACGATGATTGGTTTCAACTTCTACACACTTGGCCCCCAGACGATCGGCAAGAATTGGTATGAATCGGTGCATTTCACCGTAAAGCTCGATCTCTTTTGCGATGTCGGCACGTACCACCTTGAGCGTGCAACCGAGATCATGAATCGGGAAACCAGTGGTTTTACTGATCAACCAATTTGCGATCTTAGAAGGAAGCTTTCGGGTCAGAAATTTGTCTTTGCGATGTCGACGCCAACCGTGGACCAGGTCATATCCCTCATCCAATTTGTCGAGCATCATGGGTATATCGGATGGATCGTTTTGCAAATCGCCGTCCATCGTTACGATCACATCGCCGTTCGCAAAATCGATGCCAGCTTTCATCGCAGCCGTCTGTCCAAAATTTCGTCGCAAAAAGACCGGTCGAACACGAGTGTCTTCTACAGCGAGAAGCTTGATTTTCTCAGCCGTACCGTCGCGAGAACCATCATCCACAAAGATGATTTCAAAGGATCGGTTATCCTTGTCAATTACCCCCGAAATTTCCTGATACAGCAGGACAACATTTTCGATTTCGTTGTAGATGGGAACAACAATTGAAACATCCATGTTTCACGCCGTTTGCTAAGTTTAGAAGTATAAGAAAAGTTGTTAGTACGAAGGTGGCTAAATCAGCGCACCGCGTTCCAATTCCGTTCTCTTGTTAGTGCCGGAATTTTAATTCGGCACCACGTTTTCAGCAATCTCATTCGTAGAACACCTGCTTCTTAGTGCTAGCTTTACGCAAAAGCTGGAATCGGCTTGCGTAGAGAAGTTCAAATTTGCTACAAGAGCTAAGCGTTAAAACCCCTTTTCTACCCGGGCTTTTCTATGCCCAACACTACTCACACCATTCTCTTCACCAATCCTATGTCGCCACTAAAATCCAGTGCATTCGCCGTCGTCGGAATCCTCTTGATGACCACTTGCTCTACCTTTGGGCAAGACCAATTCAACGATCCAAACGTTGGCCCCTTACCGTCAACCGAGACAATTCAACCGGAGCAAATGACACGACAATTCTCTGGTGGACCGGATGGACAAGCCGGACCCATCGATCCAGGCATACTTAACCCGCCCGCAAATTTTCCGGAGGCGGTAAACGAACCGATGAATGATTGGTTCCAATGGTCTTCTTGGGAGAGCAGTGCGGAGCTGGGCATCAATGGAGGCTCCGGGAACTCTCAATCGTTCAACATAACCAGTGGTTTTGACATGAAACGTAGCACCGATTCTACAGACGCAAAAATCGGATTGAAATACATCAACAACAAAAGCAATGACGTATTAGTCGCAAACAACGCTCGACTGAATTTAGATTGGGAAAGAAAGTTTGGTGACGGTTCGCCATGGTCATGGTTCCTGAAAAACACTTACCTTTACGACGACTTTAGACCCTTTGATTTGCAAGTCACGTTGAACAGCGGTTTTGGTTACAAGTTTTTCGACAGTGACATCCAAATGTTGAAAGGGCGCGTCGGTGCGGGTGCAACCAAAGAAATCGGTGGCGTGAATAACGAATGGATACCGGAAGCATTATTTGGACTGGATTATCGCCGGCAGCTCTCAAGGAAACAAAAGTTGGAACTCACGGTCGATTATTTTCCCAGCTGGGAAGACTTTACCGATTATCGTTTGATTACCGATCTTTCGTGGGAGTACTTACTGGACGAAGAAACTAATCTTAGCTTAAAACTAAATGTGAACGATCGTTACGACAGTACGCCAGACGGTGCAAAAGCGAACGACATTTTTTATTCTCTGCTTTTACTTTGGAAGTTCTAAATCGGTGCAAGGCAACCTCACGCAACACGGTCGCTTGATCGCCGAAACCGCCTTGGCGGTGGTATCGCCTTTGCCGAGGCATTGGATTCTGTCCTTTCGACACTTGGCATCCCAAGCGTGGAGCCCAACAGACATCAAACCCACTTTGGTTCAAGGCATTAAGACGCCAGCGAACTCACCAAGCTCTACAAGCGAAAAAAAAATTAGTGCTGGCGGATTGTGCCGCCGTAACAGTTTTTGCCACGAGTTGACTGCATGAGCGAGCCGCAGAATAGCAGCATGGTGTCAAGTTCAAGCCGAGCCATCGGTTTGAAGAAACGTGCGGATTTGATTTACACTCGGCACCGGTATCAAGGCCGCGAATACAATGTCGTCAAAGACCCTCTCAGCCTGAAATATTATCGGTTTGAAGACGAAGAGTTCGAGCTTTTCCACATGCTCGACGGAACAAAAAGTGCCGACGAAATCAAACGGTCGTTTGAACGGGATTTTGCACCTCAAAAAATTACGCTTGCCGAATTGCAGCAATTCATTGGAATGTTATTTAGCAATTCGCTTCTGGTTTCCAATGCGCCCGGTCAGGGTGTCCAGCTCAACTTGCGTGGTCATGAGAACAAAAAGAAACGACGGATGGCGGCGTTGAGCAATGTGCTCGCCATTCGATTTAAAGGCTTTGATCCAGACCGAATTCTGAACTGGCTCGATCAATGGATGGGATGGTTTTTTACCATTCCGGCATTGATCGTCTGCTTGCTGGTTTGTCTTTCAGCCGGAACGCTGGTGCTCGTTCAGTTCGATGTATTCTCCTCCAAGTTACCAAGCTTTCAGCAGTTCTTTGCCGGCGAAAATTGGATTTGGCTGTTCCTTGTTTTGGGTTGCACCAAAGTCCTTCATGAATTCGGTCATGGGATGTCGTGCAAGCGGTTTGGTGGGGAATGCCATGAAATGGGCGTGATGTTTTTGGTCTTTACGCCCTGTCTTTACTGTAATGTCAGCGATTCTTGGATGCTGCCCAGCAAGTGGAAGCGAGCCGCTATAGGTGCCGCTGGAATGTACATCGAGGTCGTACTCGCGTCGATTTGTACGTTTATCTGGTGGTTTTCAGAGCCAGGAATGCTGAATTACATTTGTTTGAATATCATGTTCGTCAGCTCGGTAAGTACGATTTTATTTAATGCCAATCCGCTACTTCGTTACGACGGCTACTACATCCTTTCGGACTTGCTGGAGATTCCAAACCTACGGCAAAAGGCTCAGAGCATTCTGCGGCGAAAAATGGGTAAATGGTGTCTCGGTTTGCCAGAAACCCCAGACCCGTTTTTACCTCAACGAAATCAATGGCTATTTGCACTTTATACGATTGCAGCGGCTGCGTATCGTTGGGTGATTGCGCTGGCGATCTTTTGGTTTCTCTATAATTTGCTCGAGCCTTACGGTTTGAAGATATTTGGGCAGTTCGTGGCCCTAATGGCATTGTGGGGTTTGGTCGGTCAGCCGATCGTGCAGTTGACCAAGTTTTTTTATGTTCCGGGTAGGTTGGATAAAGTGAAAAAAGCAAGAGCATTCGTTACGGCAATGGTTTTGATCGCGATCATTGCTGGAATCTTTTTCATTCCTCTCCCCTATCAAATCTCATGTGCGTTTTACATCGAATCGGATGATGCTGTCCCGGTGGACGTTGCCGAGCCTGGAATGATTTCGATTGTGCATGTCAAACCCGGTGACACCGTAAAGGCCGGCGATCCGATTATCGAATTGAAGAACCTAGATCTTGATTTGCAAATCGCCAAACTAGAAACTCAGCGGGGACAAACAGATGCTCGGCTGAATGTTGCAAGGTTAGGAGAACGCCAAAACTCTGATTTGGGTTACCAGATTGGCCCCCTCCAAGAGCTGATACGATCTTTGGACAAACAGTTGTTACAACTGGAGCAAAAGAAGAAAAAGTTGCTGATTTCGGCTTCGACAGATGGCGTAATCGTTCCACCAAAGTACCTCCAAAAACAAAAAAGCGAGGAACGGCTGGGCAATTGGTTCGGTTACCCGATTGATAAATCAAATGTAGGTGCCTTCTTGCCGATCAAAACAGAAATCTGCCAAATTGTTCGTTCGTATCAAAAGGACAAACACCGCGCTGTGCTTCTGGTTGATCAAGAAGTTATGGAGTTTATCGCGCAAGGCCAACGAGTCGAATTGCAATTGAAAGCGGTTCCAGGGGTTCGGATTGAATCACAGCTGATGGAAATTTCGCCGATCGAATTAAAGAAAGCACCGGCAAATGTCTCGGCCCAATACGGCGGGCCATTAGTCACTCAGAAAAACGACCAAGGCGAAGACGTTCCTCAAAGTGCCACGTTCCCGATTCGGGCCCCGTTCGAATCAGACGATCCCCGCATCCAAATTGGAATGACTGGTTTTGCCAAAATCAACGCGGGTTCCAAAACCATTGGTCAAAGAGCCTGGCGTTTCTTCTGTCGAACCTTCAATTTCGATTTGTAGTCTCAATTTCTAACGCAAATCGGTAGAGGGCGCCAAGGATTAATTGGCAAATTGTCAGCCCAAAGCATTTGTTACCCGCATCTGCACCATGCACCTCTCACCAGCGGTGTAATGTTTTCATGCGGTTCTTAACTGATGTCGTGGCCCATTTCGCTCATCAAGAATTTCATGTCGGCCCAAACGTCTTTTTTCGCATCTGGATTTCGCAATAGATAGGCCGGATGATAGGTCACGACGACCGGAATCCCTTCATAGTCGTGCAGCCTCCCTCGCAATCGTCCAACGCTTAATTCCGTACTCAACAGATGCTTGGCGGCAATTCCACCTAGACAGCAAATGTACTCCGGTTGCAGAAGTTCCAGTTGCCGATTCAAAAACGGACGACAATTGCCACACTCCGTTTCGGTTGGATTACGATTGTTTGGAGGTCGGCATTTGATGGTATTCAAAATATAGACCTCTTCACGTTTCATTTTACAAGCGACAATAATTCGATTCAGCAATTGTCCCGCCGCACCGATAAACGGTTCGCCTTGTCGATCCTCATCAGCGCCCGGCGCTTCACCCATAAAGCACAGTTTCGCATCCGGGTCACCGACACCAAAAACCGTTTGAATTCGATTGTCCACTAATTCTCGACATTGATTGCACCCCTTAACTTCACGCTGCAATACTTCCAACCCAGCCATTTTCTCACCGATCGAAAACTTGGAACCAACGTTCTGCGTCGGCGGCATTGCACTCATTATTTTTTGAGAATCGGGTAGCGGCATCTCAGATTCAGAAACCGTCTCTACCAAAGGCTCATCACCCTCTTTTGAGTCAATCAACCTCTGTGTCGCTTCGAATGATTGGGCGATTTTAGATTGCATTGCATCTGTGGCGTTCGGCAAATCAGTGATGCCCGAATCCGCGATCGATGAGAGGTACTGAAGAATAGCTTTTTTATTCATGAATGCATTCTGTCCAAATCGGGTTAGACACTAAACTCGAGTTAACTTGCTTACGCGGCCGGTTCGAACCCATTCCGCAACAAGGATATTGCCCTCTTTGTCAAAGCATGCATCGTGAGGATGTACGAATTTTCCGTCCAACCACTTCTTTGAATCGCTGCGAATGCTTTTTTTTGCGTCGGAAGTGATCCGATTGACATCATCCCCCAGCCTTGCCACGACTTGGTTATTTTCATCCAACAACGTCACACGTGCATGCAACTCCGGAATCATTAAAAGATTCTCGTAGGTGTCGGCGTTAGCGGGCAAACCAAATCCAGTCATCGTCGATTTGTAATTCCCTTCCATATCACAGAACTGAATTTTATGATTGGCCCGATCGCAAATGACGATCTGGGGCTCGTTTTTATTGCGGTGATCGACCCAAATACCGTGCGGTGTAGAAAATTTTCCTTCGCCTTTACCTGGGCCTCCAAAATGTCGTTTCCATTTTCCGTTTTTGTCGTAATGATGAACGTAGAAACTTCCGTAACCGTCCACCAACAGGAATTCACCATCGTCTAAAAAGGCGAAGTTGGTTGGCATGAAACGGTTCCGCCCCCATTTCTTTTCTGGTTTCGTATCCTCTTCTTTCGCATACACACCAGACGCCATTGGCGCCATTTGTTTCCAGACGGTTTCGCCTTTCAATGTCATCTTTTCGAACGACTTGACCTGTTGATACCCGCAAACATAAAGAAATTCTTCGGTACCTTCTTTCCGAACTTCGATTCCGTGTCCGCCACCTTGGAAATGGCTGCCGAACGCCCGAATAAATTTCCCCTTGGGATCAAACACGAATATCGATGGATGATCTTTTAATTTTTGAATTCCTTCATGAATCACATAGAGATTGTTTGCCGAATCGACAGCAACATTGTGAGTCGTTTGCCATGAATACTTTCCGGGAAGCTCAGGCCACGCATGCTCGACTTTGTATTGGAAGTCCCCTTCGCCCACAACGATTTCTTTGTCCGTGCGACTGCTTGTATGAACGTTGGCCGGGCTGAATGATGGAACGGCAGCTGTCGCAGCAAGAGCTGTCGTTGCCGCAACAAACTTTCGACGGGTAGTTCGTGAATTCTGTTTCATGATAAAGCCTCAGAAGGAAAGAACGCGAAAGCACCAAAAATTATAATCGCGGATCAATCCGATAAGAACATGCTTGAACACCAGAACTCCGATGCCCAATGACTCACAAGGATTGATACGACTCTCTGATAAGGGAAATCCCCTTCATTGAAACGCATTTTCCGAACGATTCTCGTTCTGGATACCGGTGCAGGTTCAATCTTCAGAAGCCGATTTTTTTGACTTCATTTTTACAGTGCTGACGTTAGAACGCTGGAATAAAGGCAACGCTTCATCAACATAGGACTCGTCGATAAATGCAATAACGATGTCACCGGGCATCAACTTGTCACCCGCTTCCGGAACTCGCGAGTATCGATCACGCATTAAGGCTGCGATTAAGCATGGCGAGGGCAACGGCAAATCATTCAGGTTCATTAGAACGGCCTGCGATTCATCCTCGACTTCAATTTCGTATATTCCGATCCGTCCATCGGCCAATAAATACTTCGAAATCACATTTTTGCCATTGAGCAAGCCGAGAATTTGCTTGGCCATTACCTGCCGTTCGGAAACGGCAAAGTCGATTCCGATCTTCCCCACAACGTTTCCGTAATCAGGACGTCCGACGATCGAGAGAATCTTTTTGGCGCCAATTTCTTTTGCCTCGACACCAGCCATGATATTACTCTCATCGTCGCCTGTGCATGCAACGAAAAAATCAGCATCCGCAATACGCTCCTCTTCCATAATCTGTCGAGCCGTTGCATCACAATGCAAAATCGTCGCACCAGGTAACGAGTTTGAAAGCCAGTCACATCGCGCCGAATCTTTTTCGATTAAAACAACAGAAAACGCATTCGATTCGAGCATGTTGGCCAAATGGTAGCCGGTCTCGCCACCTCCACCGATCACTACAAATTGCTTTTGATTCTTTTTGGCTCTGAACATCGGTTTAGTCCGATCAAGATCCTCAGGTTTCCCAACGACGTCAAGGACGTCGCCCAACTGGATCTTATCGCTTGCCGTCGCAACCCATGTTTGCCCATCCCGCGAAATTGAACCAATTCGTATCGAACTGGGAAGCCCCAAGTCCTTTAAGGGTTTACCGCAAATCAACTCTTCGGTGACCTCAATTTCCTGAACTTCAATGTCTCCGGTTGCAAAGTGCTCAATAATCGCAGAATTCCGACTTCGAATCTCTCGAGCCAACTCCAGCGCGGTCAACTGCTCAAGGCTTAGGAATCGATCAATTTGAAAATGTCGCTGATAATCGAATGTAGAAAGATCGTGATAGACCGGCGAATAGACTCGAGCCACACACCGATGCGCACCCATGCGTTTTGCGATGCTCGCCCCAATCATATTGACTTCGTCGACACCGGTCACCGCAAGGCAAAGGTCACATGAATTTACGTTCGCTTGAAAGAGCACCGAAGATTGAGAGGCAGACCCGGTAATGCCCCGCACGTCCAATGTTTCATCGATCTTCCGAGTTCGAGCGGGATCGGCGTCGACAACGGTAACGCTATGCCCGTTTCGACAAAGCAAATCTGAAATTTCGGTTCCTACCGTTCCGGCGCCAAGGACAACAATTTTCATTTGGAATATTTTCGAGAACCAAAATTTAAAGTTCGCAGGAATCGTCGAAACAACACTATTTGCTATTCTTCAATTCGAGACGTAGGCAATTAGAATCCGGGGGTCAAGCGAGCCCTCAGCCACACCACCCTCCAAAAGCCATCAACCAATTTCTATTGTAGGCAATCAAGATGTGCAGTTAACAACACCGCCATTTCAAGTTCAAAGACTAATTCCGACAACCCAAATCACCATAAAGATGATCGCCATAAACGTCAGGACCCAGACGGCAGATTTGTAAGCATTGACCAGTATCGGCACAAGATGCTCGTGCCGGGTCGCACCGTAGACCAGACTGATGCTGACGATCAAGGGCAACGCATACCACCAACGCCCCGTCCAAAATGACGCAAAAAGGTACGGCATGAAAAGATTGCCGATCGAACTAAAAATACTAACGTCAAACATGTTGAGGTCGTCCAAACCGGTTTACGAACTAAATTCTTCTGAAGCCATGCGGCTGTTTTCCTACGTTGTCAATCGACAGCATTTCAAGAATTGCCTGAGGAAGACTCATCTGATTCATCCTCTTTGTTTTTCTTTTCGTCTTCTGATGGCAAAACCGGACCGGCAAACGCGTCGTAAATCGCGAGAATGTTTAGCAATCCAGCAACCACGGTGTATAAAGTCCCTAATTCGAAGCCGTGCTGCGTTTCGGCAGTCCACATCGCCAAGACATCCGCGTCGTTGGTCGAAAGCTCACCGTCCGGCGGTGCCATAAAGCCATCCATCAATGGCTTGGCCATGAATTCATTCTTCTTCATATCTTCGGCATAGCGTTCGCGTTCCTCCGAAGACATGATTTGGAACGCCTTTCGATGGCCTCGTGGAAATCGCCATGCTGTGACCATGTATGGGTCGCCGCCGTCACGAACTTTCAAGTTTTGGATTACCGCTGGGAACGCGGGCAATCCCATTCCTAGCTGCGGGATCGCCTGCCAACGATAGTCGTTCGGACGCCAAGAAGCATAGACGACGTGCCCATTCCCCAAAATCAATCCGAAAAAGAAAGTTCCGAGAATGCAAATCATGAACAGGGCGCCCTTACGGTACCGACGCTGATACAAGTGTCCCGCACCGGGACAAAGCCACGCCAACGCAGCCGCAAGCAACGGCTCGCGGAGATCCACCTCGATTGTTTCCGATTCCGTACTTACGGTTTGCTTATTCGAATTTGAATTCATATTAGATCTTGGACTTGTTTGACCCATAAGTCATGAATCCCTTAACTTAGTTGATTTTGCGGATCATTCACAGATCGGCTGCGCATTTAGAATGCGTTTTAGACATTCGTGTGTGGGATGAATTATCGTGGCAAAAACCTTATTTGTCTGGTATTTTTACTGGATTTCGCCCAGTTAAATCGTTGGTATTTAACGTCATTTCCAAGACTGATCCCGAAAGACCATTCGAAATGTCGAATCGATTTTACTCTGACAAAGAAATTGAAGTCGGAATCTCGCTCGACTTATCCGACTCTGAGAGCCATCATTTGATCCACGTAATGCGAGCCAAAACGGGAGACAATGTCACGCTGTTTAACAATTCTGGAAACGAGTTTTCCGCCACGCTTGCAGGAATGACCAAGAAGATCGTCACCGTCGACGTTCTTGACAAGCACGAGGTCAATCGCGAACTCGATTTCGACTTGCTGATCGCCGCTCCATTGCCCAAGAGTGATCGGCAGAAGTTTTTGATTGAAAAGCTGACGGAGGTTGGTGTCACGGAATTCATTCCGATGAATACAAGCCGGACCAGCGTTGCATCGAATC
>CAJQQR010000098.1 GCA_905480545.1 uncultured Pirellulaceae bacterium | reverse complement strand
TTTGGTGATTTGACCAGCAATTATTGCCTGACAACCGACCCTGATCGCTCCGTCTCAAAAGACTACATGGAAGCGGCAGCGCAAAACGGAATCCCAACCGCTTTTATCGTCGGTAAAAAAGGAATGATCGAATGGATTGGTCACCCAATGGAAATTGACGAGCCCATCGAAAAAGTACTAACTGACAAATGGGACCGTGCAGGTTTCGCTGCCGATTTCAAAGCGGTTCAAGAGTTTGAAATCGTGATGCAGAAAGTTGGCGCAAAATTCCAATCGCGTGACATGGACGGTGCAAATGAAATTTTGGAGTCGTTTATCAAGCAGACCAAAAGTGAAAAAGCAAAACTGCAAGCCAAGATAATGCGGCTTCAAGTCCTCGTCATGGGCGAAAACGAAAAAGCTGGTGCGGCAGTTGCTGACTATGCCAAGACAACCGATGACGGTGAGCAACTCAATAACATCGCCTGGAACATTTTTCAAATGTCAAAACAAAAGAAGATCGATGCGGCAGTGCTCGACGGTGCTTACGCATGTGCTGAAAAAGCGGTTAAAGTCTCTCCGGACGCTGGCTACATTTGGGATACACTTGCTCACATGCAGGCCGAAAAAGGCGAGATCGATAAAGCGATTGCCAGTCAAACCAAAGCAATTGAAAACACCAAAGGTGCGGATAAGATCGAACTGCAAGAGTATTTGGCTGAACTGAAAAAGAAGCAAGCCGACGAATAGGATAAGTAAATCAAGGTCCCGTTTCAAAATCATCATCACGACAAAGCCCAGCCTTTTCTGCTGGGTCTTTTTCGTTGGTGATGCAGGCTTTTCAATTCAACGCGGAACATGGATTTCGCATCGTCAGCAACTCTGCTGCCACAAGTGAACAGAAGCACGGCCAGAAATCGCCATGCTTGGAACTCTCGCGTATCGGATCCTTAAGCTGCTTTTTCTGGGCGAATTGAATTGGCATTCGAAGCGGGCAACAACGATTCAAGTAAACGCAAGGTCTTTTGCGTTGCTGTGCTGCCATCGTTTCGATGTGATGAAAGTAGTCGGACTGCATTTTGTCCAAGCTGGTTTCGTGACTCGGGGTCGCGGCAGCACATGTCAATGAATTTTGTAAGTTCATTCGATTCTGTTAATTGATGGGCAGCATCTGCAGAAAGCATTAACTCGACTTCATTCGCAAAATTTCGGGTGTTGGGACCAAAGCAAACGGCTGCTCCAAGTGCAGCAGGCTCAAGCATGTTTTGACCGCCCCGATTGCCGAAGCTACCGCCGACAAAGGCAATGTCGGCTACGCCCCACCAGTATTTCAACTCACCCATCGCATCGAGCAAAACAACTCGTTGGATTGCAGTCGCTTCATCATTGCCGTTTTCCGACAATTCAGACCGAAGTGAATACGGAATTGAATGTTTTGTCAGCAGACTAGCGACTTCGGAGAATCGTTCTGGGTGTCTGGGGCAGATCAGCATTCGCAAACGTGGATGCTGTTTGGAAAGTTCCAAATAGCTTGCGATTGCAATTTCTTCTTCTGGCGCTTGAGTGCTCCCTGCACAAAAAACAGTGTCCGTTTTTGTGACGTTGACCAAGTTGCGAAACGACAAGATGTTTTCATGCCGTTGGTCGAAAAGAAGCGTATCGAATTTAAGGTTCCCACTCACTGATATCTGGTCAGCATGAACTCCAAGCTCTGCAAAACGTTTTGCATAAGATTTGTTCTGAACGCAAACCCGATCAAGTCGTTTTAATGTCGGGCGAAGTAGCCAATTCAAACGCTTGTACTGCAACAAGCTTTTTTCGGAAAGCCGTCCATTGACGATGCATGTCTTTACGTTCTGCGTTTCGCATTCTCGCAAAAAATTCGGCCAAATTTCTAACTCTGCGATGACAACCAGCGAGGGGCGAATCCGCTGAATCGCATTGGCAACTGCCCAGGTGAAGTCGAAGGGGAAGTAGATCAGAGAACAATGTGGAAACGACTTTTGAGCTGCATCGTAGCCTGTCTGTGTGGTTGTGGAGATGACCACTTTGAGATCTCGATGTTCACGATGGAATTTCTCGACAAGCAATTTGATTGCGTTGACTTCACCAAGACTGACGGCGTGGAACCAAACGCATTTTTCGCTTCCATCTCTGGCGGCAACACCACCCAGAAATTTCGTCCAAATTCCGGGGCGTTTTTTACCGCTTAGGATTCGCTGATATGCGATCACAGGGAGATAGACCGCGAGCGCGAGGAGGTATATAAAATTTAGAATGTAACGCATGGGGATTCCTTTCCCAAACTAGCATCTTTCACGCTTCGTGAAAAAACTCTTCGCTCTTTACCCTGTTTCCACGACTCAAATCTCTAGCCCACTCGGTTTTTCAAACAACATTGTTTGTATTTTTTTCCGCTACCGCATGGACAGGGGTCGTTTCGACCGATTTTTTCCTCACGGTTGCGGATCGGTTCCATCTTGGCGTCGGATGATTGGCTACTGTTAGTGCTGGCTTCTGCTGTTTGAGACTCCATCGTTGCCATCGATTCGGCTTCTGCCTGACTTGCTGAAGCACCGCTCCAGGTCTCATTGACGAAACCTTCATCCAATTGTTCCATGCGGAAAATCAAATCCGTTGTGCGTTCACCAATTGCGGTCCAAAGGTCTTCAAACATCCGCATGCCTTCGCGTTTGTATTCGACCTTTGGATCGACGGCGGCAAGCCCACGTTGGCCGACTGCACTTCTCAAATAGTCCATTTGTAATAAATGATCTTTCCATGCATCGTCCACAATGCTCAATAGAACACCTCGTTCCATCTTTCGCATTTCTGGATGGAAATGATAGTCAACGACACCGCTGAGTCGATGATCTAAATCCTCACGCTCGAGATCTTCCAGTTCCTCAATGAGCAGCTCGTAATCGACCGTTGACTTCAGCCATTGGGAAAGCGATGAAACCGCACCGTTGCCATTAACGATTGGGATCTCGCCAGATGATTCGAGTGAATTTAACTTTTGTTCCAACTCTTTGTGGATACCAGCGGCGACCTGCTGGTTTTGTTTGCTTACGTTGATCAAAACCTCGCGTAAATCATCGCGTTGTTTGTTCTTGATATCATCGACCGATACGTCGGACTTGAATCGCTCGGCAGCCCACGTTATGAGGCTTTCACGGTCGATTCGAGATGCACTCGTCGCGAATCTCATAATGCCGGCCATCACGGGGTATTCAGCCTCGCGTTGGTTGTATTTTTCGATCGCTTTATTGATGAAAATTTCTTTGACTTCGGCGACTTCTTTATGCCGAATTTCACTGGACTCTACGTCGATGTCAAAGTTCGCTTTTAACCAGCCAATTGCACGCTTTGGACCAAAGTCGTCCTGAAGCATTTCCCTCGCTTCATCCAGATTCACACCATCGATGAATGCATGAGCCTTTTCGATCAGGTGCTCCGCGACGTTGTCGTAACCGACTTTGATTAAATCACGATCGCGAAAATTCGTTTCGAATCGGGTATTCGAAAATTTGGCAACTGCATCCCAGCTCCAATCCTGCTGAATATCCTCCTCCTCACCCGATCCTTGAGGAAGTGCTTCTTCGATCTTTGCGAAAATATCGGCTTCGGCTGTTCGCTTCGCCGCGTCTTTTGCTTCTTCAACTGCCGAGTCAGCCGGAGAGCCACGGAACAATTTGAAGTCCAGCGGTGGGGTTCGAAGTTCGCGGCTTGCCCAGCCTGCAAAATATTGAGCGCTAAAAAATCTGTCAAAGTAACTCTCGAGGTTGGAATCGATCCGTTCTCGGATCATGTCCAAGATCAGCTCACGACAGTTTGTTCCATCCAGAATACTCTGGCGGTAGCTGTAAACTCGTTTTCGTTGCTCATCCATTACCTCATCGTATTCGAGAAGGTTTTTGCGGATTTCAAAGTTCCGCTCCTCGATCTTTTTCTGCGCTGATTCAATGCGACGTGAGATCATCCTGTTCTCAATTGCTTCATCATCTTTGAAGCCCATCATCTCAAGCATTCGTTTGACCCATGGTCCAGCCATGATTCGCATGAGGTCGTCGCCGAGGCTTAAGTAGAATCGGCTACTGCCCGGATCGCCTTGACGACCGCAACGACCGCGCAACTGCAAGTCAATTCGTCGGGCTTCGTGGCGTTCGGTTCCGATCACATGAAGGCCACCGATCGTCTTGATCTTCGTGCCCTCTTCACTCATGGAATATTCGGAGTCGATCTCTTGGGTCAGTTCTGCCCACTCTTCGTTGGGAACATCTAAGCGGGATTCGTATTTGTGCTGTAGTTTCGCCCAAGCCATCGTTTCGGGGTTACCACCCAGAACAATATCGGTACCACGACCGGCCATGTTGGTCGCGATCGTCACGGCTCCTCGTCGTCCAGCTTGAGCCACAATTTCTGCTTCACGCTTATGTTGTTTCGCGTTCAGGAGATCGTGCTTGATGCCACGACGGGTCAGCAAGTTCGACATCTTTTCGCTCTTCTCAATCGACGTCGTTCCGATCAAAATTGGCCGACCGTGATAAGCGATTTCCTGCACTTCCGATTTTGGAATTGAACGTTTTTCTTTACTCAATGCTTGACGTTCGTAATTAAATGGAAGGATCGAAATCGTGTCGTCATCTTCCTTGGTGATTTGCCCGAGGATTTCTTCTTTACGAAGTTGAACGGTATCCCACTTGTTCATTCGCTCAACTTCATCCGCCATGGCGACGTATTTGGCGTCTTCATTGGCGTAGATTACGTCGGGAAATTCTTTTCGCTGTAATCCTCGATTCGTCGGGATCGCAATGACATCCAATTTGTAGATTTTCCAGAACTCGGTAGCCTCGGTCATGGCGGTACCCGTCATGCCCGAAATTTTGTTGTATAGCTTGAAGTAGTTCTGAAGCGTAATGGTCGCAAGCGTCTGTGTTTCTTCTTTGATTTCGACGTTTTCTTTTGCTTCAACCGCTTGATGCAAACCGTCGCTCCATTGACGGCCGTCCATTTTTCGTCCGGTGAATTCGTCGACGATCACGACTTTTCCACCTTCCACGACGTAATTCACATCTTTTTTGTAAAGATAGTGAGCCTTGAGCGAGTTATCAATCAAGTGCGGCCAGTCCATATTGCCGGCGGTGTAGAACGTGTCGACACCCGCTAGTCGCTCTGCTTCTCGAACACCTTCATCAGTTAGCGAAACGTTATGGTCCTTTTCATTGACCTTGAAGTGCGATTCCTTCTTTAGTTGTCTCGCGATCTTGTCGGCGTCTTTGTATCGATGTTTTTTGCTGTTCGCAGGACCCGAAATGATCAACGGCGTCCGCGCTTCGTCGATCAGAATGTTGTCGACCTCGTCGACAACCGCGTAGTTTAATCGCCCCTGCGATTGCTGTGAGTGCTTTGGGAATTTGTCATCGCCTCGCGCGGCCGAACGCATGTTGTCGCGCAGGTAATCGAAACCAAATTCATTGTTGGTTCCGTAAGTGATATCGCACGCATAAGCCTTCTGACGCGCATCGACATCCATGTCGCTTTGGATCGCACCGACAGTCAAACCCAAACCCATGTAAAGTGGTGCCATCCACTCCATATCACGCCGGGCAAGGTAATCGTTGACCGTCACGACGTGAACGCCTTTACCATCGATCGCATTCAAGTAGGTCGGCAATGTTGCGACAAGAGTTTTACCCTCACCTGTCACCATTTCGGCAATGGCGCCACTGTGTAGCACCATTCCACCGATCATTTGCACGTCATAGTGCCGCATTCCCAGATAACGTATGCCACCTTCACGGCAGACGGCGAACGCTTCGACCAGTATGTCGTCCAAAGTTTCGCCGTTGCGCAGGCGCTCACGAAACAAAGTGGTTTGTTCTGTAAGTTCCTCGTCGCTCAAGTCCTTGTATTTTGACTCCAGCTCGTTGATCGCCGCCACTTTTTCTTCGAGCTTTTTCACGTATCGAGCATTGGACGATCCGAAAATCGATGTCACCAATCGCTCGAATCCGCCAAGAATTCCCGCAAAAAAGCCGGAAACCAGCTCCCATATCTTTTCTAGTTTTTCCATAGACTCGCGCGCAATACGACAGGGGAATGCAAAATTGTCGGACGAATCTGCAATCCTAGCCGGTCAATTCAATGATTTTGAAGGTAGAGAATTTCCTGGCCGTGATCGATACTATCATCAACCTAAACCTTGCTCTCGCACTAGCTTATAAACAGCGAAACAAGGGGTCAACGGTGAAACAACCGTTCTGACATCGCCATTTCTCGGGCAAGCAGACAGCTGCTTCGCTCAAAATTGGCAGGTTGAGTTTCGTCCAGTCCCTCAGAAGCAATATTCGTACCGGTTCGCGTTTTCTTTTCGGATTGAGTAGAAAGTAGGTTTGGGGTGTGCCAACTAAGAATCAAATGCGCTTTGTATCAAACCATTAATCTTCGGAATTTGCATAAAATTGCCAGAACATAAACTTAAGGTGAGGAAAGAACCCTTTACTTCTGATTTTAAAGGGGAATTGATTGTGCTTGGAACGGGTACCAGTGTTGGAGTTCCGGCGCTGGGTTGCGGTTGCGATGTTTGTCGCAGTGCAGATCCCCGCAACAATCGGACTCGCTGTTCCGTTATTTTCGGGTTGCCCAATGGGAATCTGCTTGTTGATACGACGCCCGATATGCGTCACCAACTTTTAAGAGAAAAAATCGGAATTGTTCACGCAGTTGCGTATACACATGAGCATTCAGACCACGTGATGGGAATGGATGACCTGCGATTGTTCCAGTTTTATTTGGGCCACGGAGTGCCGGTTTTTTGTGAGCCCGTCGTCGAAAAACACTTGCGAACGACGTTTGCATACGCGTTTGATGACGTTGAGCAAACTCACCGCGGTGCGGTTCCTGCGATTGATTTTCATTCAATCTCCCCAGGGGAGCCATTTGAAGTCCTCGGCGTCGAGGTGATCCCGCTTCGCCTTGAACATGGACCAAGATTTAGCGTGCTCGGTTTTCGAGTCGGCAACATTGCTTACTGCACGGACACCAGTCTTATCCCAGAAGAAACTTTTGAACTGCTGGGCGGTTTGGATGTACTCATTCTCGATGCATTGCGATATGAAGCCCATCCAACCCATTTCGGATTACAAGATGCCGTCGATGTGGCAAAACGGATTGGCGCTAAGCAAACTTACTTTACCCACTGCTCTTGCAAATTAGACTACCGAACCGTCAACCAGCAGATTCCAGACGGAATCGAATTGGCCTACGACGGATTGCGAATTCCCTTGAGCTAGTTTGTGGTTGAATGCCGTCAATTTTGGCCAAGCGGCTGCCGAATCTGTCGTAGACGTCGTACGGGCTGTGTTACCCAAAGTATGATTTGGGTGTGAAAATTTTCAGATAGTACAAATGAAGTTTCAAGAGATCGATATGTTTAAAAACGTTGGAAAGTGCAAATCGGCGGGCGCGTTAATGTTGACGCTAAGCGTGATTGCCTTAGCCTCCCAAAACAGTGTTTCGCAAACGCCGACCAGCGATCCCACTTTTTCGAAGCTTCCGGGATACGGTCTGTTCAATAAAGTGCTTCGCTCAAGAGGA
Organism: uncultured Pirellulaceae bacterium; assembly: GCA_905480545.1. Taxonomy (GTDB): domain Bacteria; phylum Planctomycetota; class Planctomycetia; order Pirellulales; family Pirellulaceae; genus JABAAE01. The sequence continues at coordinate 848 of CAJQQR010000098.1, read as the reverse complement.
CAGGTTGCGACTGGCGGTCGTGTTCAAAAGGTCCAATGGGCCGCTGATCATTCAAAGCTGTCGTTTGTCGGTTCCAACGTAAGAAAGGTTGTCGATCTTGAGTCGGGTGAATTCGTTGACGCTGCTGAGTTCAAGGTTATCAAACGTGAGCCGGTAAAACCACGACGACGTGGTACGCGAGTCCCGCGTGCAGAACAGCGTCCAATCGAGCCGTCAAACGACGGCAAATGGGATGCGGTTTATCAGGACTTTAATGTCAAAATTGTCCCCAGGGACAAGGGGCAAGAGGCGGTTTCGGTAACGACCGACGGAAACGTCAAGGTTCGTTTTGGAACGGGCTGCTGGGTCTATGGTGAAGAGCTTTCCCAATCGACGGCAATGTGGTGGTCGCCGGACGATAAGTTCTTAGCATTTTATCGCGTCGACGAGCAACACATGCGAGATTACCATTTGACCATTGACAATGCGAAGAGCTACACCAAGCTGCAAACCGTACGTTACCCAAAGGCTGGTGATCCAAACCCAAAAGTCAAGATTCTGATTTACGAATTGGCAACAAAAAAGACGGTGGAAGCAATCATCGAGGGCGAGAAGACACAGTACCTCTATGACATTCGGTGGACACCTGATGGGACCGAATTGCTCGTAAATCGAACCAATCGGCACCAAGACATTCTTGATGTATTCGCTGTTAATCCAGCGACGGGTGACTCCCGAATTGTCGTGACAGAAAAACAGGAAGCGTTTCAAGAAAACTCCCCGGTGATTAAGTTTCTTTCCGATAGGAAAAGGTTTGTATGGGAAACCGAAAAGAATGGCTGGAAGAACTATGAGCTTCGTGATCTGAA
>CAJQQR010000097.1 GCA_905480545.1 uncultured Pirellulaceae bacterium | reverse complement strand
GCGGCAATAACTTTTGGGTGGCAATGCCCGACATGACAAACATTATTAACGCAGTCTAAATACCTTTGTCCATTCGCGTCATAAAAAAACTGCCCTTCACCACGGACAACATGCACTGGTTTTGAATAAGATACACTCAATGACGGATTCAAATGCCGAGCGCGAACATCTTCAATCTTCGAGTTTGACCAATCATCCAGTGGAAACGCTTCGCGGGGAATCCCAAGCAGCAAATTCGGATCGGGACAAATACCTTTCCAAAACTCTTGGTCACGCGGAATTGCAACACCCGGAAAATCGCCTTGCATGCCAAACATATGCGTCATGATTTGAAAGTGAACGTGCGGCGGCCAGCCACCGTTGACCGTCGGATCACCGAATGTCGCAAACTTTTCTCCGACCGCAATTCGTTTTCCGATTTCGCATGCATCTAACGAGGCGCGAGATAAATGCCCGTAAAGAGTATAGAACGTAACGCCACTGATTTGATGCTCAAGAATAATCGTTGGTCCATAATCATACGCCAACGCATTATCCGCAAAGCTGTGAATCACACCATCAAATGGGGAGTATAACCCCGTCCCTGCCGGTGCGAACAAATCCACTCCAAGGTGGATTGAGCGATCCTCCGAACATCCGACCGAATTTTGAAACTGATCGCCTTGGTAACAGATTCTCGGTTCGCAGTACCGCCCAACTCCAATGACTTTCCTCCCCGTGGCGCGCTGTTCCAATTCTTCCGAAACACGAAACGCATCAAGATCACCAGTCAAACAATCCGGACTCGATACACTGACATCAAGTACACAAACATTTTCGATTGTGAGGGACTCACCAAGAATAGGAAACGCCTTCTGCTTGGTTTCGACAATCCAGTCGACTGCGGACTTCGGCGATCGACTCCCAAACCATGTCGGATTACGATTGCATGCTGATCTGAAAAACGCTTCGGCATACTCCGGCTGAACATCGGTCAATTTATTCAACAAGTTTCGCGCCGGCAAATCGGTGATCGAAAGATACTCATTTTCGGGCTGAAGTGATCGCTGATGCGCCGCCATCGCGACACTTGTACAAAGTCGCATGCATGCCAATTCAAAAACAATCGATAATTCCAAATCGGTCAGTTCGAATTCTTTATCAAATCCGCTGATGACCTGCGACGCAGACCAGAGCGGGTCGGGTTGTTCAAGCATGACATATGCGACACCGATCGCCAGCTCGTTAATCGTTGACGAATAGACGACATCGCCGAAATCGATGATCCCAGAAATCCGCTGTGGCCAATCAACGGCAACAAGAATGTTATTGTCATTGGCGTCGTTGTGAATAACACTCTTGCGTAGCTTGGGAACGTGCTTCAAAACGGTCTCCCGATACCGCCTCAGAAACACATCAAGCTCAGGGAACTCGCCGACGGCCGAATCCTTGCTTGAAATCGTCTCCGCCGCCAAATCCAGATCCCAATGAAATTTTCGATATGCTGCCGGGTGATCAAATCCTTCAAGAGCGTTGGTGATTTGGCCAATACGACGTCCAAGATCCTGGAGCAACGCGTCAGATCGGGGAGTCGTATTCGAGAACAATTCGCCCGGCAAAAAATTGACAAGACGAACCCCAAACGTCTGCTTCTCATGTATCAACTCCGCAATAAACGGATCTGCATTTGAATTCGGGGCCAAAACGGTTTGACTTGGAACCGGAATCAAACCCGCCTCCAATTCACCACTCAATCGGAGCATGATTTGGTTTTCCAAATCGAGCAGCGTCGTATCCGTTTGAGCGTTCGCAATTTTAAGAACGAATTGTCCACCGCCGCGTTGGTCCACCGCAAGAAAATTCTGATCCCGTTCGCTCTGCAATGGCGAGAGTTTCACAGATAGGCCGAACGTTCGCTCGACAAACTCTTCGGCAATACCAATGGGGATGGATGGTTGAGTCAATACGAAATCGGTCACGGACATTCTTCACATAAGTTGCATGGGATCGACTTATTAGAGCGGGATGTGGCCTTGCTGTGCAGCCGTTGGTTCGGAGGCAAACGGACCTGAAAAAGGATCCACTCGCGAAAAAAGAAGTTGGATCCGTAGAGCGATCAGCAACCATTGAGGACCTTCACCAAACTTTATGATTTAACATTGGCAAAGGTCCTCATTCCTTGCATCGTCATTTTCAATTCCCAACTTTGATTTCCAACAACGCAAGCAAAGCAGCAGGTTGATTGAATCACTCATACGCCAGTGAGCGGAGTTGAACGCGGCTCACCGGCGATTGGGGTGGGGCTAAATTCTATATTTAAACCGGCGTTATTTTCGGACACAGTACAACGTTGAGCCCGATCGAACAATTAAGGAATCGTTCACGATCGCCGTACCGTAAAGGGTTGTCCCGCCAAAATTCGATCCCCCTCCGGATTTTTTCCATAGTCGATTTTCCGAGACGACCTCGAATTTGCCACCAGCCTTAATTACGTAAGTCGTCCCCGACTTCCCGAAGAAATAAACGTTGTCTCCCAATCCAACCGGAGTGGCCCACACCGAATCACCAAGACGTTCCTTGTAGACTTCTTTTCCAGACTTGGCGTCAAAACAGGAAACAACACCCGAGCGATTTACCCAATAGGCATGTCCTTTGTACAGGATCGGCGAGCCAAAGGAGGGCGTCGCTTTTTCAGCAATCCAAAGTCGCTTTAGATCGAAGACTCCATTTTTTTCTTCGATTTGAAAGGCTGCATTGGATTTTCCCGCTTGAGCTTCGTATTCATTTGTTCGCCCTGGAGCTGCACCGACGAGAAAACCATTCTTGATTACATTATTTGGAATGGGTGTTGACGATGTATTCCCCCCCACATCATCAAATGCAAACAATTGTTTTCCATTTGATGGATCATAGCCATCGACAGCGCCGTTTGAACTGACCACGATAACAGGCTTGCCATTGACGTCAAACATCATCGGAGACGTCCATGACGTTCGGCTTTTTCGCTCCACTGACCAAACCGTTTTCCCATCTGACTTATTCAAGGCAGCAAAAAACGATGGACCGTTATCATCGGCCAGAATAAAAATTCGGTCCTTTGTTTGGACTGGCGATCCTGCCAAACCAAATCGATTTTGAAAAAGACCTTTTTCTTTAGCAAAGGATCGCTCCCACAGCACTTTTCCTTCAAGATCGAAAGCGATTAAATCTCCACTTTCAAAAAAACAATACAAGCCTTTTGAATCAACGACTGGCGTTGGTGCAGCCCGACTGATATAGACATTGTTCTTGGCTTGCTGGCTGTTGGTGATTTCATGCTCCCAAACTTTCGTACCTGACTTCAGATCAAAGCATGCAGTCACGAATTTTTCCTTCATATCGCCTTCGGTCGAGGTGACAAAGACTTTTCCATCAAACACAACCGGCGTAGATTGGCCGTAACCGCGCAGGTCGACTTTCCAGGCGATGTTTTCAGATTCACTCCAAGATGTCGGAATTGACGCGGGATTAACTTCCGAACTGCCCGCCCCCAAAAAACCGGGAAATGAGTCGTTTTCATTCCCCAAAAAACACCAGATGAAAAGAATTGCGAGTTTCATTTTTTGGTTTGCCTTTGTAGATTTTTGCTCCGGATTTTTTCGGGCAAAAACGAGTCATGGATTCAAAATTGCAGTTTGCTTGTCAGTCGAATCAAATGGATCCGGTAATTGCATTGAACGAACGTTAATATAGTCTATGAAATTCCGCGGATTTTGTCGCACGGTGCCCAATGAAACTCTCCAGTCAAGAACTTCAAGAAATAATTAACGGAAACCAGGTCGGCAGTGAATGGCCGTTTATGGGTGGTACACCGGACGATGTCGAAGTCCACTTGCGTATGATTATGCAATCGCTAAACGCATCCTACGGTATCGAAGTCGACGGGGAATTTGATCATTATGGTAGCGGGTACGCCTCTTATGTTCACTTGTTTTGCAAACGGCCTAAAGACGCTTCGACATACCAGCGTGATGGACGAAAATGGACCGACGGAATCGCCGTTTATCTCAGTCGTCTGGCTCCAGTAGCCGTTCTGGGTGCGGAAACACGGACTGTTTTCAATCGCGGCTCATCGCATGGATTTTTGGATGCAAACTCGATTGATTCGCTTCCAGATGAAACATGGAGCGAAGAGAAGACCATTATCGAATCGATCCTTGTGGAAGAAGGCTACGAGTTGGCATCTGGGGACGAGATGAAGGCCCCGCTCCCCTTCGACTCAACAATCAAGTCCGCGTTTGACGACAAGTCTGTATTCGATGCGATCTTTTACTGGGAAGATTAGGCTTTACCGCATACCGGAGCCTGACCAACTGCCGGGTATCTCAGAGAGGATCAGGCATGAATGAGACAACGCTGGGAAACCACAGAATTGCGATAAAAAAATAAATCGCTGGATTCGATTTGATTTTGCGAATCTTTGAAACGAAAATAACCGTGGTTGCAGCCAATATGACTACCTCATTCCGAATACGAGAAACGAAATGGATCGACGAAATTTCCTGACCGCCAGCCTTGCAGGAGCCGCGATTGGCACATGGAGCGAACCGCTGTTAGCGGCCTTTCAAGTAAACAATTCCAAAATCAAAGACAACATCGCTTGGTATAACGTGCAAGATTGGGGAATCGAGGGTCGAGCATGGAGCGAAACCAAATCATATTTTGACCGACTGCCGGCAAAAGCTGAAAAAACGGTCCGCGCAGCGGTGTGGGGATTGAGCCGGCATTCAGCTGGGATGGTGGCGAGGTTTGCCTCGAATTCGAAGAACATCCGAGTGCGATACGAATTGACCAAACCGAACTTGGCGATGGCTCATATGCCGGCAACCGGCGTCAGCGGCGTCGATCTCTATGCGGAAAACGAACTAGGTGAATCACGTTGGGTGAACGTTTCACGGCCGGCCTCACAAAAAGTTAATGCGAGCCTTGCAGCGAATATCAACCTGCTTCCCGAGAATAAGTCTCGTAATTTCTCGCTCTATCTGCCGCTCTACAACGGCGTCAAAACACTTGAAATCGGCGTCGACCAATCCTCGGATTTCAAAGGGCATTCTCCACGCAAGGAAAAACCGATTCTTTTCTATGGGACATCGATCATGCACGGAGCCTGTGCTTCACGCCCGGGAATGAGCATTTCTTCGATTCTTGGTCGAAGACTCAATACGCCTGTGATCAACCTTGGTTTTTCTGGAAATGGAAAAATGGAATCTGAAGTTGTGGATCTCATTTGCGAAAAAGACATCTCCGTATTTGTCGTGGATTGCTTGCCCAACATGAACGCAACCCTCGTCAAAGAACGAACCATTCCGCTGGTCAAGCAATTTCGCAAAACGCATCCCACCACACCGATTTTACTGGTCGAAGATCGCACTTTTACCAACTCAGAGTTTTTCAAAAACCGCACGGAACATCACGCTGCAAGTCGCAGAGAATTGAAAGCCGCTTATACAACTCTCATACAATCGGGCGCAAAAAACGTTCACTATCTGACCGGCAAAGAACTGCTCGGAGTTGATGGCGAAGGCGCAACCGATGGATCTCATCCCAACGATCTGGGAATGATGCGTTACGCCGATGCGTACGAGAAAGCATTGATACCGATCCTGAAATCTTAACCGTTTGCAACTTCCAGCATCGAATTCTCAATCCGCGAAACAAAACTCGTTGGTCAGTAGCAAAAGTTGCGCAAGGTTTTGAAGGCGCGATGGATTGCCTGACTCGCGACGGAGAAATCGTTCGCCGACCGAGATCTCGGTTGCTTTGGGATCACGCGAAAACACAATTCGATACAGCTGAGTCACCTGCTCCCTCGGATCCAAGTCAACATTCACCTTATTACTGATTGACTTCGAACGCTCGGCCACAAACGGCGAATTCATCATAAAAAGCAATTGCTGCGGAACGGTAGTTTTTGTCCGTTTGGCTGTACTGCTGTCGGGGCTGGCAAAATCAAATGCGCGAAACAGATTGGGTAAATCCTGCCGGTCAATGTATCCGTAAACCGCTCGCCGTTTACTGAATGGTGCTTTCGTGATATCAACCGACTTCCCACCAACAGCTAAATCCAGTTCGCTAGAAACGTACAGCATCGAATCACGAAGCGGCTCAAACTCGAAGCGTTTTCGATTCATCCGCCAAATCAAATAATTGTCCGGATCGATTGCGTAAGCTTCATCACGCTGAATGCTTTGCTGGCGATACGCGGCCGATAAAAGAATCGTACGGTGCAGTGCCTTGATCGACCAATCATCCTCGATCAACGTTGCCGCCAAATAATCCAACAGCTCATGTTGGACTGGTTGTTCACATCGCTGTCCGAAATCACTGGGTGTCGAAACCAACGGCTTCCCAAAATGATGCATCCAAATTCGATTCGCAATGACTCGCGGGGTAAGAGGATTTGATTTGCTGGTGATTTTTTCGGCCAACTCCAACCGCCCACTCCCCTTTTTAAATGGCTCTCGCGCCTCAGGTGACAACACGGCGACAAATTGCCGAGGCACCTGCTTTCCACGGCGACCTGCTTGCCCCCGCAAAAAGACAAACGGTTCCACCGGTTTGGGCAAGTCTGCGACCACCATCGCACGGTCTGGCTCAGACGGCAACCGGGAACGCAAATTGCCAACAGCCTCTTTTTTTCCAAGATAAATTTTACGTTCCGCATCATTAAGCAGCGACGCAACTTGGTCGATTTTGACATTGGTCGGGGTATTGTCGGTAAAGAGAGCGATGCCAACTTGTTGTTGCGGCTGCGAAAGCTTCGACAGACCGCTGTCGTTCGAACCCTTTTCCTTCCAAGCAAGATAAACGTCCGCCAACACTTTACCGTAAACCCGAGCAATCTCGATTCGCTTTTGTGGGGGATTTGCTTTCAGTTCATCTAGCAAAAGGGCGTTGATTTTGACTTCGGGTTTTTGCCAATCCGAGATCATTTGCCCAGCAAGTTTTGCGAATCGATCATTATCACCCAGAGCCGAGAGCTTAAACCAGGGCATCCACAACGGATGAGAGTCGTTGCCGATTCGTTTAATATAATCCCGCCAGCGTCGAATCACGCGTCGTTTAACCGACGACGAATCAATGGTGACAAAGTCAACAGAACTGAAATCGAGCGGCTTCAATCCGTGCAGGAGCTGAGCCAGATACGCGTCAACATTCAATCGGAGTTGATCGCCAATTTCAGATTGCTTTGTTCGTAAAAATTGATCGTAGTCATTCTGCAGAGCATCAACTTTTTTCTTCTGCAACACAAATTGATCAACCGTTTCTTTTTCACCAATGTAGGGTAAATCACCTTCGCGGCTACTGGCAAACACACCGTAAAGTGAATAATAGTCCGCCGTTGGAATCGCATCATATTTGTGATCGTGGCATCGAGCACACGAAACCGTCAGCCCCATCAAACCGCGTGAAACGACGTCAATTTGATCGTCAATATCGTCATGCTTGTTTACAAATTTTCGACCCACGGTCAAAAAACCCAGCCCGGCTAGTCGTTCAAGATCTTCTCGCGATTCTAGTTGATCTGCTGCCAATTGCTCATTCACGAACACGTCGTATGGCTTGTCGCTGTTGAACGCATCGATCACGTAGTCTCGGTAGGTGTAAGCATGTGGGTAGTTGCGGTCTTTTGCAAAAGCGTACCCTCTCGTATCGGCATATCGAGCCACATCCATCCAATGACGACCCCATCGTTCGCCATAACGGGGCGATGCTAACAACCGATCAACTAATCGCTCATACCAATCCGCAGATGCATCATCTTGAACGCGTTTAACCTCTGGGTAAGTCGGCGGCACTCCCAGTAAATCGATGTAAAGCCGTTTCGTTAACGTGAATCGATCTGCTTCAGGCGATGGTGTCACCAATTTCAAACGCATCAATTTCAGCAACAGTTGATCAATGGCATTACGTGACCAATTGTCCTGCTCAAGTTTCAGCGTTTCGGGCCGAGTCACTTTACGATAAGACCAGTGCGTCATCTTATGATCTGCGACACGTTCTTCGATCGTCATCGGTTTTTCCGACACGTCATCTTTCGATTTTGGCCACGCCATGCCGTCATCAATCCATTGCCTGAAATCGTCAATAACGCCATCATCCAGACGTTGATCGGGTGGCATCTCGATATCGCCGCCGTACTCCATGACCTCGATGATCAAGCTATCGTCGGCGTCCTCTGCCTTCGCAGCCGGTCCACTTGCTCCGCCTTTCAAGACGAACTCACGGGAATCCAGACGCAGATCGCTTTCCTGTTTTTCCGACGAGTGACATTCGAAACAATGATCGTTTAAGATCGGACGAATTTTCTCTTCAAAAAATTTCAACTGTTCCTTGGTTGGATCGTCAGCACGGGTTTCACTCGCCGCGAAACCGAGGCAAAACAACAGACTCAATGAGACAGCAAAGTAATCACGCACGTTTTTTGACACAGTGGAGTATTAGGTGGGAAGATTCATTCATTGAAACTTACACTATTTTCGCCGAAACTAAGCGAATCGACAAGGAACGAAATCAAGCTGAAACCGAACTTGGCTCGCTTTTGACAACCGTCAACATCCCAAAAACTTGCCCTCTACGGACCAAGTAACCGACAGTTCATTGATTCACTTTGATCACTTCTTAACCCATTGCTCCGAAAGATGCGGTATACGCGACATTTCCGATTGTTTACGACTAGACCAATTGTGGCTTAGTGCTGGTGATTTCTGCGACAGCCGTCTGATCCACACCGCCTCACCGAACTTACTGAAAAGATCGCTGATGATTTCCCCTCTTTTAATGCTGATTCATTTGGCCACCTTGATTCAAGATGAAGCCCCCTCGACCATCCTAAATGTTTCAAACGATTTCACCCACTTTTTGGTAGATGGCCGAAATGACGACACACTTGAAATCTGGACTACCAAGAAGAGAAATTTTACGTTCGAAAGTGACGTTGCATCATTTACCTTAATCGACGGAAAATCCCGACTCGTATCTGCAAAGATTCAATCCCTCATCTCCCCAGAACTATTTGTCACCATTCGCGATCTGGACAATAAAGTAATAGCTGAAAGGCAATTCAAGATGAGTGAATTGGCAGCCATTTCACCTGCATTGTTTGGCTATAAAATCAACTCAATCCATGCGACCTCAGATGGCCGCGTCATGATTGATTTTTCAAACAATTCACTGATCGAGTTTGCAATGGACTCGGGAACATTCAACTACATTTTTGTATTCGGATCCAAGATCGCGATTTACACGGAAAAAGAAATCAATGCCCTGCCAAAGACCTCGCGTGACCGACTCGTTACTTACGCAACGAATTCCGCGATCAATTTCTCCTTAAGCACGATGGATGACAGCTGGGTATTTGACGGACAGAGGGTGAGCTCAATCGATGACCTGAAAAACAGTGAATCAATTGACGTTAACTCGTTCCCGACCGATCCATCCGCAGGCTGCTTTGCCGTGATCAATTATGAAAACGGAGCTCTGATATCAGAGGCACTGTTTACGCCAGTGTTCCTGAAAGACACAGCGAGCTATTTAACAACTGCGGGTGCAATGCAAAATCGAACAAAAGGCAAAACGCAGTTTCTTCAATTGGAATGGGCGTCGAATCGTGAGCTAAAAATTGCTCGCTTTAGCCAATCGGAAGACAAACTCAGCAAATCCAACGGCACGCAAGCGATTTCGATCAAACCCGACCGCGGTGAGGAATTCATACGGCTCGCAGCGCCTCTTAACACCACAAACGATTACAAAAACATCTTCCTCGCTTTAAAGACATCGAACGGCCTATCCGTGTACCAAATGAGTGACAAATTCAACGTGACGAAAGTTGCCAAATTCACCAACGATTTTGATACGATGCGAGTCTTAAACGATCGCCTTGTTTTCCTGAAAGAGGACTCAATGCAACTTCAGTTCTTGAAGTTTGACGAGTCGCAAGTTCGTGAATTCACACTCGTTAAATAAGAGGATGAATAGAAGACAGTTTTAATTCCGAAAACATCTGCTTAGTTCATCACATTTGTGCGTTCGCGATTTCAGTGACGACTTCATAAATCTGCTCGAAATCGTCTTCGGGAAGATTGAGCATCATAGCGAATTCGCCAACCAAGTTTTGAACATGTTCGTTATCAACGTCCTCGGCAAGAATGATATTTCGGGCTGATGCAAGAATCTGCAGCTTGGCCTCGGTCGCAAATGTGTTCCCTTCCGAAGCGATATAGTTTTCAGGAATCGAATCGGGCTTCATCGCCAATTCTAATTCACGTTCAACGATCTCAGTTGGCACCTCGGTATCCAACAACCTGGAATAGGCTCGCTGGCATGCGGCGACATGATGTTCACCTGTCTTGTGAAATTTCACCATAAACGCAACCAGAATGCGGAACACCGCCGCCTGAGTAGCACGCTCTTCCTCTTCTGGGTCATAGTTGAGAATTTCTTCGGTGAAGGTTCCCTTGCATTGATTACATTCAACGAATTGCCCCTGCGAACCGAGCGGGATCAACGGGATGAAGTAAAGCGTGAAAAACTGAGTCGCTTTTTTCAACGTATAGGGAGCTTCCGACTGGCATTGAGGACAGTTGAAAATACCGGTGCCCACAGTCGATTTGAGGTTCGTCGTTCCCCAAATAATCATTTCGTTGTTCCTAAAAGGGATCCAATTTCGCCAGCAGCTTCGCTACGATCAATTCAATACTATATCCGGAATCTCTTGGACTGTGATCGGGACAGTCGAAAGTCCAATCAACTTTAAGCGTTCTTTTTCCACTTGACGGTCAATGCGATGCCGCTGAGGATGATCGCTCCGGAAAGTATCGTCCGTTGCGTTAATGGATCGTTCGAAAAAAGTGCCCCGCCCACTGCCGCAATGATCGGAACGCTCAATTGTACCGCCGCCGCCTGCGAGGATTTCAGAAACGGAAGAACGGTATACCACAATACGTAACCAAGCCCACTGGCGATCGCGCCCGATGCTGCCGCCAGCCCAAAGCCTTGCCACGAACAATTCAGCCCGCTTTCTGAAAACAAAGTGTGAAACAAGAACGCAATCAGAAGCACCAGTGGAACTGAGTAGGAAAAGTTCCGTGAGGTATCAGTGATGGAATCGGTCGATCCCTTTCCTAACACCGAATAAAACCCCCAAGCAATTCCAGCAAATGCCATCAAAATGGCTTCACGTATTAATGGGGTTTCGACTTTTGGAAGGACGAGGTAGACCAGGCCAAACATTGCGACGACTAATCCAGTCCACTCGGTCGCCGATGGAAAGTCACCTTTTAGCATGCCAACCGAAAGCATCGTGAGTTGAACAAACGCAAACAAAATCAACGTTCCGCTCGCTGCATCCAGCCCAACGTAGGCAAACGAGAACCCAACTGCATAAACGGTTAACGCAAACGCTGCGGAAATTTTTCGTGAAATCGGCACTGCAGCAATGGTTGGCTTTCGGAACGCTTGAATTAAAAGCAGCACGACGGCCCCAAAAGCAATGCGAATCAGCGTATAGGTGCCCGGATCGATCAATGCCGTAATGGGTTCTGCCTCAACACCATCGGTGGCTGCGGTTTCTGTTTCATTGGGAACGGCTGCGTGGTCCGTCATTCCAGTCGGCTTCAGTGCGGACCGACCTAAAATCGAATTCCCTGCAAATGCCAACATCGTAAAAAACGTAATGCCGATGACGAGCAACGGCGAGAGACCTGCCCGATCGCTTTCGGCAGGGTCACTTTGGAAGGAAAAACCCTCAAGGAGATCTTGTGTGGTATTCGTGTCAGACAATATGAATATTCAAATTAGGACAGAAATTTCAACAATGGCGAGTTGAAGTCAACTTTATTTGTTTTCGCCGTAGGATGCCACCTGTTTGATCCCAGCAATGTTTATACTATCGGAACCAAACGAATGGGTGGGCGATTCACCGCAGTACATTTGCGACTGCAAGCAACCACGAATCGGCAATGTAAAATACCCGAAAAACAAGTGCGACAACGACCTCCACTTTTTCGACATCAGCAACATCATTGATTGATCAACATGTTCAAAATCAACTTCACACTTTTATTCGCGGCTGTATTGTCGCCAATGATCTTAATCGTCGCTCCAACATCACGTGCCCTCATCGGTCAGGATCAGCAGACCGAAACAATTGACGCCGACAGCAACAACTTTCGCAAACCGACGTCGGATGCCAACGCAGAATATTGGCTAAAAAGCATGGTGTCCTATCATGGTTTCTCTAACGACGAAATCACGATTGCTACCGGCTGGACCCAAAATGAAATTGAATCGCTAAAAGTAAAATTCAAAATTTCGGCATCACCCAAACCAAATTTCCCAACGGACAAACTACTTGTTATGCCTTATCCCGGAGGTCGACATCCGAGAATCGGATTTTTGGATGGAGCACTTCGCCCGCAGCGAGAAACTAAATTTTCCGCATTTCTGCCTTGGGACCAGTCCAGTTTTGTGGTCGTCGATGTTCCGGAAGCGATCTGGTCGAATTTGGGTTTGACTTACCTGGCGCACACACATATCCCAACCGTCTTTGACAAGCGAGGCGACGTCCTTCCGAAGCTGGAATGGGATAGACGAAAAGCCGGCGAACTTTATCTAAAACGCGTGCTGCCCAACAAAATTGAGTTCACATCCAAAGTCGTTTCAAAAAAAGGTCATGTTGCAATGAGCATGACACTGAAGAATGGAACCGACCAGAAACTTTCTGATCTTCGTGTCCAAAATTGCGTAATGCTCAAATCGGCCAAGGGCTACGAAGCTCAATCAAATGAAAATAAACGATTCATCGGCCCGTACGTTCTTTGCCACGATGCGACAAAATCGAAATGGATCATCACCTGTTGGAAACCAAACCATCGTCCGTGGGCAAACGGTCCTTGCCCATGTTTACATAGCGATCCCAAATTCCCCGATTGCGATCCAGGCGAGACCCAAACGATTCGCGGATGGCTTTCGTTCTACGAGGGAAAGCATGTTGACGCTGAGATTAAACGGCTGGAAGCCCAAAAATGGTGGGAGTAACGGCCGTTTTCGAACTTCAGCAAACCGCTTGGTTGCCGCGGAGCAACTTTAAACAAAAAGCAACGGTAAAACGCGGTGACTGGGCTTTTTTGTGGCGAATTGAAAAAAAACAATTTCAGCGATACCATGACGTTGTCTTTTGTTGATTTTTTGCAGTCATGCAAATGCAGAAGGACACATTTCAGATCATTCGAATTGGTTTTGCCGTTCCGCTTGGAATGTCGACGTTGGCTCATTCTGTTTTGGGCCATCAATCTGCAGCAAATCGATCGAATAATACGACTAAACTTCGCCGCTTGATCGGTGCTCAACATAACAATCGTTCGTTTCGCTCGAACGAGATACGGAGAAAAAAGTGATCGGATTGAATCGACCCAATCAATATCTTGCTGCCCTAGCTGGCGAGATCACACCTGAAATGGAATACGTGGCCAAGCGAGAATCGCTGGAAGCTGAGCTAATTCGCTCAGAAGTCGCGGCAGGCAAAATGGTCATTCCTGCAAACAAAGTGCACTTGGCGGGTCGCCTTGAGCCCATGTGCATCGGCATCGCGGCGAAATGTAAAATCAACGCCAACATCGGAAACTCGGCGGTCACAAGCGATAGTGAGGGTGAACTAGAGAAGCTCCATTATTCGGTTCACTACGGAGCCGATACCGTAATGGATTTGTCGACCGGAAAAGACATCGACGCCATCCGGAAAAGGATCATTGAAGCTTCTCCCGTTCCAATTGGAACCGTCCCCATTTATCAAATGCTGGAAGAACTGGGTGGTAACATTGAGGACATGACCGCTCAGCATTTCATCGATATGGTCGAGCATCAAGCGAAACAGGGCGTCGATTATATGACGGTCCACTGTGGTGTCTTGTTAGAGCACTTACACCTTACAACCGAGCGAGTAACCGGAATCGTTAGCCGCGGCGGTTCGTTGATTGCAAAATGGATGATGCACCATCGCAAGCAGAACCCGCTTTACGAATGCTTCGGCGAACTTTGTGAAATCATGCGTGAATATGACGTCACTTGGAGTCTTGGTGACGGCCTACGTCCAGGAAGCATTGCCGACGCAAGCGATGCAGCTCAATTTGCAGAGCTGGAGACCTTGGGTGAGTTAGTTCACAAGGGTCGCGAGA
This sequence comes from uncultured Pirellulaceae bacterium, assembly GCA_905480545.1. Lineage (GTDB taxonomy): Bacteria > Planctomycetota > Planctomycetia > Pirellulales > Pirellulaceae > JABAAE01. The sequence goes on along the minus strand of CAJQQR010000097.1, from coordinate 1,862 downwards.
TGGGAACTCAGGTCATGGTTGAAGGACCTGGACACATCCCAATGCATCAAATCGAAATGAATGTGCAAAAGCAAATCGAAGTTTGCGACGGCGCTCCGTTTTATGTCCTGGGGCCGTTGGTCACGGACATTGCTCCGGGGTACGATCACATCACCAGCTGCATCGGTGCGGCCATCGCAGGACAGGCCGGCGCGGCGATGCTGTGCTATGTCACACCGAAAGAACACCTTGGTCTTCCAAACAAGGAAGACGTAAAGCAAGGCGTGATTGCCTACAAGATATCGGCACATGCTGCGGATGTGGCTCGCGGTCGACCTGGGTCACAAGACCGTGACGACGCTCTTTCGAAGGCTCGATTTGAATTCGATTGGAATGAGCAGTTCCGACTTTCACTCGATCCGGAAACAGCTCAACGTTATCACGACGAAACGCTGCCTCAGGACACGTTCAAATCGGCTCATTTTTGCAGTATGTGCGGCCCAAAGTATTGCTCAATGAAGATCACCGAGGACATTCGCAAAATGGCGAAGGAAGAACCGCTGGTTCAGATTGAGGCCAAATAAAAAACCCAGATAACTTCACACTCTGAATGCAAATACAAGGCTACTGAGGCACGGTAATTTTCCGTGCTTTTTGTTTTTAAATCACTCATTCCCCATGAAGAATCTGAAGACGATGCTTGGCACAACGTTAAACTGCAACGACTACCTTAGTCGCCTCAACTCTGAATTGAACCGACTGGATAAAGATTCAATCAATCGTTGGTCCGATGCGATTTTTGCGGCTTGGGAAGGCGGCAATACGGTTTACATTATTGGAAATGGTGGCTCAGGAACCACAGCCAGCCATTTTGCAGAAGATCTTGGAAAGGGATCCATCCCCAATGATAAATTTCACGATCCAGATTTCAAACGACTGAAGGTGCTGAGCCTGACCGATAATTTAGGCTGGATTATGGCACTGGGAAATGACCTTTCTTACGACCAGATCTTCGTGCAGCAGCTGATGAATTATGCGTCGCCGGACGATTTACTGATCGCAATTAGCGGATCAGGAAACAGTCCTAATATTCTGAATGCGGTCAAATGGGCAAACGAAAATAACGTAAAAACGTTTGGCTTAACTGGCTACACCGGTGGTCAACTAAAGGCGATGCAGCAAGATGGACTCCATGTCGAATTGGACGACATGGGAATGGTAGAAAGTATCCACTTGGCCGTTTTCCATTGGGTGCTGAATGACTTTTATCGCCGAGTCAATCTTTAACAAATTGCCAAAGTGATTTTGTCCGATGCCGCATTGGTTTGCTTTAGAAACATTTGTCTAGAAAAATCTGGGGCCCATCGGGCCTCCGGGTATCTTCCATCCGCCACTGTCCTTCACGAATTTGATCTTATCCGACTTTGTATCACCATTTTCTTTTTTAACCTTGATCGTAAGAGTCGCGGTCTTCCCGTCGTCGGAATATTCAACGTTGCTAACACTTGAATTCCGCATTTCATACTCTTGGGCATCCGACATACTCGGGCCTCCAGCCCCTTTCTTTTTTCCAATTTCAATCATTTTCTTGAATCTTTGACGCCCGGACAAGTTCTTCAGCTCGTTCAATTCAGTATTGCCTGACAGGGCCGCCAATGGACTGTTGATCATATTGTCCATATTGTCATCCCATTTCTTTTTCGCATCTTCGGTCATCAAATCGTAGAGAACGACGTAATTTTCATTGAGCATCGCGGTTCGCAGACGGTTGAACGTTCCCTCCGGACCACCGAATAAATTCCATGGCTTGAATACCAGCAAGAGAATAACCAGCGTTATCACTGCGGCCCCTGCCCCCCCCCAAATCAAACCTTGTTTGAGCG
>CAJQQR010000096.1 GCA_905480545.1 uncultured Pirellulaceae bacterium | reverse complement strand
GCCATTCGCTGCTTATTGCAGCGATCCGTGTGATGGGCGATCGCAAGGAACGACCGGAATGTTCGACAGCTTGCCCTATCGAAATGATGCAGCGATTACAATGCGTCGCATGATTCGTTCGCTTCCGCATCGGCAAGGCGTTCTTGGAATTGCCACGTGCGATAAAGGGTTGCCCGCAACCATGATGGCACTTGCTGGATGCAAAGACATTCCTAGCATCATCGTGCCTGGCGGTGTTACATTGCCCCCAGGCAACGGAGAAGACACCGGTAAAGTCCAGACCATCGGAGCCCGTTATGTACACGGCGAAATTAGCTTGGAAGAGGCCTCTGTCGCCGGCTGCCGGGCTTGTGGATCGGCTGGTGGTGGATGCCAGTTTTTAGGTACCGCCGCAACCAGTCAAGTCGTTGCTGAAGCGATGGGGCTTTCCATTCCGCATTCGGCGTTAATGCCGAGCGGCCAGCCGATATGGTTGGACATGGCACGCGATAGCGCCAATGCGTTGATGGATTTGGCGAAACGCCAGAATCAGAATTCGCGTTTCGATCATCCAGCTTTTACCGATGCATCGATCAAAAATGCGATGGCCGTTCATGCCGCTTGTGGTGGGTCGACCAATTTGTTGTTGCACGTCCCGGCAATTGCATTTGCGGCTGGATTACAACGGCCGGTCGTTGAGGATTGGCAATCAATCAATAAACAAATCCCGCGGTTCGTCGATGTGCTTCCCAACGGACCCAAAAACTTTTTCACGCTGCAGGTCTTCCTTGCGGGTGGAGTTCCCGAGATCATGTGGCACTTGCGGGAACGCAATTTGATTGATGAGTCGGCGATGAGTGTCGTTGGTAATACGGTGGGCGAGATTCTTGATGCATGGCATGTTTCCCAGCGGCGTAAACGTCTGCGTGAATTGCTTTTTGAACGCGATCAAATTGATCCCGATGACGTCATCATTCCTCCGGACGAAGCAATCAAACGTGGTTTCACTAGCACTGTATGCTTCCCCGTTGGCAACCTCTGCCCGGAGGGTTCGGTTATCAAAGCCACCTCAATTGATCCATCGGTGATTGATTCCGACGGTGTTTATCGCAAAACAGGGCCGGCCAAAGTCTTTTCGACCGAGAAGGATGCGATTGCGGCGATCAAAGGGCAGGGTAAAAAAGAAGTTGTTGCTGGCGATGTGATCGTGCTTGCAGGTCGTGGTCCCATTGGTAGTGGGATGGAAGAGACATATCAACTGACGTCCGCGTTAAAGTTTATCCCTTGGGGAAAGGAAGTGGCGATTGTCACGGATGCGAGATTCTCCGGCGTGAGTACGGGAGCCTGTATTGGTCATGTAGGTCCCGAAGCACTTGCAGGTGGCCCGATTGGAAAAGTCATCGATGGTGACCGAATTCGAATTGAAATCGATCGAAATCAATTGATTGGAACGGTTGATCTGGTCGGCAATGGTGAAACGTCTTTCGATTCGAAAGCGGCTGCTGAGGTCTTGGTCAAACGGGAAATGAACGAGGGTATTCAGCCAGATACGCAATTGCCGGCGGACACTAGGCTGTGGGCCGCATTACAATCGGCCAGCGGCGGGACATGGGGCGGTTGTGTTTACGATGTAGAGAAAATTATCGATCGACTTAACGAGAATTAAGCAAGAGGCGATTCGGCGACGGTGCTAATTTATTAAACCGGATGCAAGACTCGCGGGGCATTGCCCACGCGGTTTAACAAGTTTGCGGCAAACCCTGATTTGTTAAACCGCGTGCCCATCGGGCCGCGCTCCGAGCATCTGTACGTGACGGCACCACGTGAATCCAGTGCCGACGTTCTAGCCGGTGGTATCGCTCAAGCGACGCGTCTGCGGTGTCAAACTCTCTCTCCGGGTTAAACGCGAGGCAAACTCGGTAAGACTCGCGGTACGACTCGCGGCACCAAACGCGGGGCGTTGACCACGCGGTTTAACAAGTTTGCGGCAACCCTAATTTGTTAAACCGCGTGCCCATCGGGCCGCGCTCCGAGCATCCATCCGTGACGGCAACACGTGATGCCGGGAAAAAGTTTGCCGGTCCTAATGCTGATCTTTGATGGCACCGTTACCACGAAAAGCTCGATCAGGGTAAAACCATCTCGGCTTCTCATTTAGGCACTCCGTTTCAAGGCGAGGTCTGGTTCCTGCTTCGTGGGTGCGTTCTCGTAAGCAAACGAGATCGATGCAAGAAATTTGTCACACCGCAGCTTGCAATGCGCGCATAAAAAAAGGCCGCGGAATTGCGACCTCATTGATTACGTTTGTAGAGAATTAGGTGGATTACTGCTCTTCGGTGATCTTGCCAAAACCAGCTGAGTTGTAGTTAGGGGCACCTGATCCACGATACTTCCAGAGTTTTCGGCTGTTTCCAGACATCATTTTACAATAGATGTCGTACGACAAACCTTCTGTGCTCATGAAGTCGGTGGAACCATCAAAGCGGACGAGGTTGAATCCTTTTCCGTGGTAACTGGCAGGTCGTGCGTAATAATAGGCAGAATCGAATGCCGTTTCGTCATCGGTGTTAGCGAATTCAAATGGACGCGTATCGTAATTCGGATGCGTGAAATCCATGTATTCACCTAGACCTTGTTGGCTATCGCTGTAGTAGCCATCATCTACGTCATACCAAACGACTCCAAGGTCAAACTCGTAAAGGACCGGTTGGTCAATTTGAGATGTTCCACCAGATCGATTCAGCGGTCCGTAGTAGGGATTCCAGACGGTTGCATCTGGGTTGTCGACGGCCAAGATCGTGTTGCCGGCACCGTCAGTGAAGTCGGCAACCGAAACTTTCGCGGTTTTAACTCCAATTCCGATCGACGGGTAACCCGTCGGGGCATCTGACGGTAATACGGACTGTCGTTCAACAATCAAACCACCGGTACCGGTATTGTTCTCGTGATTTCCGCCTTGCAGGTAGGCACCTGTATACAAGTCAGAAAAATCGTAAAGCCAATCACGAACGCCAAGATTCGCCGCATAGCTTAATTGAGGAGAGTTACGCTCTTGATCTTCTGCAGGGCAAACGAGTGATGTGATCCGGGTCTCCGAATGAGCCAGCAATCCGTCTTCGTTAATCTCGTCAGCCAAAAGTTCCTGGTCCATTTCTCGCATGATCGCGATGACCCAGTTGTATTGTGCAAGATTTGCAACTGGAACGTTGATGTCTTTCCAATACAACGACGCCGGAAGTTTCTTACGTGAAGACTCGTAATTAGTGACGGCTGCACCAATTTGCTTTAGATTATTCGCACATTGCGTGCGACGTGCGGCTCGACGAGCTGCCTGAACTGCTGGTAGCGTTAAACCGACGAGGATGCCGATAATCGCAATGACGACCAAGAGCTCAATGAGGGTGAAACCACTCCTTGTTTTACTGACGGCCATTTGACCCTCCGATAGAGATGAGAAAAAGACGAGACGTTATTATGGAATTTACTTATATTCTGGCTGCAAAGGAAGAACAAGTCTACCCTTTTGTGTCGTTTGTTTAACGTACCTTTTTAGACGCGAAAACCGAATTTAATTCCCAAAACACTGGAAATACATGGTATTCATAGCGGTTTTTCACGAAAATACCACATTTTAATTTAAGACTTCGAGCCAAAAGCGACATGGAACTGCAAAAGTACTCCGCTCTGATTTTCGATTGTGACGGAACCCTAACCGACTCAATGCCCATCCATTACATTGCCTGGCGGGACACATTACTGAGGTATTCGATCGAGTTTCCGGAACAAAAATTTTACGCAATGGCTGGCATGCCAAGTGATAAGGTGATTATGACGCTTGCTGCTGAGCAAAACGTCGAAGTTGACGTGGAAAAGGCGATGGACGAAAAAGAAAACGAGTTCATTGCGAATTTAATGCATCTCCGACCACTCGAATTTTGCGTCGACATCGCCCGAAAATATCATGGTCAGATGCCGCTGGCGGTCGCCAGTGGTGGGACTTTGCCGATTGTGACTCAACAGTTAGAGCACCTCGGAATCATTGAACTATTCGATGCTATCGTCACCGCCGAGCATACCCAACGG
>CAJQQR010000095.1 GCA_905480545.1 uncultured Pirellulaceae bacterium | reverse complement strand
CCCGAAGCTGGATTTAATTTCCGAAACAGGGATTCTTTCCCCACCTGCATTCAAAACCAATTCACTCAAGAAAAAATCGCCCTTGCGTCCCTCGTAATAGGCATTCCCCGGTCCACCGGCGGGTAAACGATCATCGGGCAGAACCTCCAAGCGGATCGCTGTGATCGGTTTTTTAAAGATCGAGAGATCATACGATAAATCATAAGTATCGCGTTTGGTGAAATCGCCACTCGCAAAAAGTGATCCGTCCGGTTGCAATTGCAAGCTTGGTGAATTTGTTTTGTACTTGGTCGGCGTTGCAACCTCCCACTTAACAGCCGTTTTCCGACCTGATTCCAGCCAAGTTTCAAACTCTTTACTAAGTGCTTCTTTTCGCTGCTTCTCATCCGTCGCGTCAGCATCATGAAATTGACGGACCAGTTGATTTTCAAATTGTTTGATTTTTTCTTCAATCGATTTTTGCTGCGAGGATTGAGCGTCCGTGAGAATTGGAAAGTCAGGTTCATCCGCATTGTTAAGCATCGCCATCATGCTGTAATAATCGGTGTGCAAAATGGGATCGTACTTATGCGTGTGGCACTGGGCACAACCAATGGACATCCCCATCCAAATCGTCCCCGTTGTCGCGACCCGGTCAACCATCGCGTAAAACCGATATTCGAGCGGATCGATACCACCTTCTTCGTTCAACATGGTGTTGCGATGAAATCCAGTTGCAATTTTCTGATCTTCAGTCGCATTGGGAAGCATATCTCCGGCCAATTGCTCTATCGAAAACTGGTCAAATGGCATGTCTTTATTAATCGCCTTGATGACCCAATCACGGTAAGGCCAAATCGTTCGGGGACGATCTTTTTCATAACCATTTGTGTCTGCGTATCGAGCCAGATCAAGCCAAACTCTTGCCCAACGTTCACCATACGCATCAGATTGAAGCAGTTGATCGACAACTTTCTCATACGCATCGGCAGATTGATCCTTCACGAACGCGTCAGCCTGATCAGAGGTCGGCGGCAAGCCAATCAAATCAAGATACACTCGACGGATCAGCGAGTACTTATCGGCTGAATGATTTGGAGTTTTTTTCGATTCCAACATTTTCCTTAAAACAAATGCATCAATCGGACTCTGCGTCCATTCGTTTTTGTCAATCACGGATTTCAAATCGATTTTTGATATCAGCCTCTTCGCTTCGGGAACCTCAGGTCGAATGGGCTTGACAAACGCCCAATGCTTTTCAAACGAAGCTCCCTCGAGAATCCAATCCTTTAACAGCTGCTTCTGGTCATCGGAAAGACCTTCACCGGAACCCGGCGGCGGCATTTGTTCGTCCGGATCGGTTGAAAAAATCCGATTCAGGACCGCACTATCCGCCAAATCATCTAGATCAAACGCGCCGTGCTCAATGGCCGCGTCACGCGAATCCAATCGCAAATCGGCTTCACGAGATTCTTCATCCGGCCCATGACAAGAGAAACAGCTAGCAGCCAAAATCGGGCGAACCTTCCGATTGAACGATATTTTCTCTCCGGAATTTTGCTCCGATTGGGAAAAGGCCTCAGCGTATCCGAAACTCAAAACCACTATCCCGCAGCATGTGGCGAGAAAGATACGAACAAGTCGTTGATTGTTAATCGTTTCTTCCACTGAATTCGATTGTTTCATCATTGGCTCAGATTTTCTTGACTTAGGCGGTTTGTCTTTCCCCCCATCGTAATCTGCGAGCCCTTCTCGGCCAACAAGCAAACCAGACCACCGCGCCTTGCACCGTGACTTGCACCGTGACTTACACCGTGACTTACACCGTGACTTGCAGTTTGACAACGACTTTTGATCCATTATGAATCGCTATCAATTCATGAAACCGGTCGTCTCCATCGAACAAACTCTCTCGATTCGATTGGTCGAAATCGATTACTTGCCTACAATGAGAGATCAACTCCGTATTTCATAACCAACTTTTGATCGATAAGGGCATCAGGCATTCACTTTGGCGGAAGAATTCGAAACGGTCTACGACGGTGACCATCACCTCAATCCAATGGCAGAAGTTGATTTTTCGTTGTCCGAAGTCAACGATTTGTGGGAAGAACTCACGCACGATCAGTTCGACCCTACGCTGACTTTTGAAACATCGGAACGCGGACCACAAATCCCGAGTGACTTTTCCGTCCCAACAAGGAGACTGGGAACGTGGGAATCCAAGGAAGACGACGTCAATCACTCTCTTGAATATATGCTGGGCGAAAAACTCGGAGAGGGGGGAATGGGAGTAATCTTTGAAGCAAATCAGTCGGCACTCAATCGATCGGTTGCTATAAAGATGCTGAAAAGCGAGGCCAATTCAGAGGCACAGCGAAAAAAGTTTCTTTCTGAAGCGGTACTCACCGGAGCACTACAACATCCAAACATCATCGCACTCCACGATTTAGCAGTCGATCAGAACGACAATCTTTTCTATTCCATGAAGAAGATTAATGGCGAGCCGTGGAGCAAGACGATTCGCCAAAAATCGCTTGATGAAAACCTTGAAGTCTTTCTTCGAATCTGCAATGCCGTTGCGTTTGCCCACAGCCGAGGCGTCATCCATCGTGACATCAAGCCGGGAAACGTAATGCTGGGAGAATTTGGTGAAGTTCTTCTGCTGGACTGGGGACTAGCGGTCGTTTTACCGCAGAATCGCCAGTTGCAAAATAAAGAATTTCCGGGACTGGGCGGAACACCGTCGTACATGTCACCGGAATTAGCGAGAGGCGAATTCGACAAACTCAGCCCCCAATCTGATGTGTACCTGCTGGGCGCGGTTCTTTATGAAATCATTACCAAGATACCGCCGCACACCGGGGAATCAGTGAACGAGGTATTGAAAAACGCAGCCAACAACATCATCGAAGCAACCAGCAAGAAGGGCGAGTTGATTTCAATTGCGTTTGACGCGATGGCAACGCGGATCGATCAACGAATTAGTTCTGCGATGGAATTACGTTCAATGGTTCGAAATTTCCAAACGCATACGCAGAGTATGGGGATCACGAGACGTGCAAAAAAATTCGCCAAACGGGCACGACAAAACAATGACTACATACTTTTTGCCAACGCCATTTTGACCTTCGAAGAAGCACTCGATGTTTGGGCGGACAACAAAAAAGCGATCAACGGTTTGTCACTTACCAAAAAATATTACACCGAATCGGCGATAGAAAATGGTGACCTCGATCTCGCCGCATCGATTTTGGACGGAGTCGATTCGAAAACCAGTGGGCCCAATCTAGAACCGAAGTCGCTTTCCCAAAAAGTATCTCAGCTCAAAAAGGATCGCGCGAAACGGCAACGCCAGCGTGACAAAGACAAAAAAGATCTAAAAAAATGGTCCGAGTCATTCAACGTCAGCCCGGATATTGTTGCGATTTCGCGTTTGCGTGACGGACTGATTTTCGAGGTCAATAAAGCTTACCTCAAAACGCTTGGCTACATGCGCAGTGAAGTCATTGGCAAAAGCATCGGCCAGCTGAACATTTGGGCCGACCCGAAACATCGCGACGAATTCGTACACGTTTTAGAAACGGTTGGTCATTGCGAGGAATGGGAAACAATTTTGCAAACCAAAACGGGACAGCAGATTCCCGTTCTTCTTTCTGCGGGTATTCTTGGATTTGACGGTGAAAAAGCCATTATCACGCATGCCCACAGCATCGCCCGCCGAAAGAAGATGGAAAAAAGGCTGCTCGATAGCGAACGACGATTTCGTGAGACGCAACAGTTAGCCAAACTTGGAACCTGGGAATACAACCTGGAAACTGAAAAAATCATTTGGTCGGACGAAACATTTCGAATCATTGGGCTTTCCCAGGAAATCGGTGAACCGACGCTCGAGGGCTTTCTTAGCACGGTCCATCCCGACGACGCTCCAGAACTGCTATCTCGTATCAACCAAGCTCAAACCGATGGAAAACCGTACAACTTAGAAATCCGACACAAGGATCCAGAAGGCGGTTACAAAAGAATCGTCGCGACAGGCAAACCTCACTTTGAAAACGGAAGAGTCATCTCGCTGTTCGGATCCGTCATGGACATCACCGACTTTCGACAATCGAATTAGCTGTTCAATTCAAATAAGGATTACCGTATCGATTTACGCAGATATTTTGAGAAAAATGAAAATCGCCACTAAAAGTCAAAAATCGATAATCGTCATTCCAGCAAGAATGCAATCGACTCGTCTGCCACAAAAAATGATGTTGGCAAAAACGGGAAAGCCACTGATTCAGCACACTTATGAAGCGGCTTGCCGAGCTGAGCTTCCGGCGGACGTGATTGTGGCCACCGACCATCAAACGATTTTCGACGCAGTCGTTGCGTTTGATGGCAAAGTCCAAATGACCGACGAAAATGCCCAAAGCGGTACTGACCGAGTCGCCGAGGTCGCTCGCAAGTTCCCTGACGTTGATATTATTGCAAACGTCCAAGGTGATGAACCGGAAATCTCGGCAAATGCGATCGATCTTGCAATTCGTACTTTACACGAGGATTCTGACGCCGTGATGTCGACGCTCGCGACTCCGATTAGAAATCGCGAAAAAATTGAAGATCCTGCTTGCGTTAAAGTTGTATTCGATGATGAAATGAACGCGATGTACTTCAGCCGAAGCGTGATCCCACATCCAAGGGAGGGATTCGAGATCTATCTCGACGACCGCCAAAATCACTTCTTTCAACATATCGGGCTTTATTGTTATCGCCGTAGTTTTCTTGACCAAATAACCACCCTGCCAGTCTCGTCACTTGAAACCATTGAAAATCTTGAACAGCTGCGAGTCTTGCAGAACGGTTTTCGAATCAAAGTTGCGATCGTTGATGAACCTACAAAAGGAATTGACACCGAGAAAGATTATGAAGCGTTTGTCAAACGATGTGGATACTGATAAGATGCGGCCGCGGTAATCGGTGTGGAATTCATCACGCTTTTCGCGCGTTTGCCCGGGTGAAAAGAGCGGGAACCAACCATCCTGTCAAATTCCGAGCACGTGGCCGACGCGAACTCTTTAACCGTAAGAACTTGCCCAACAGGGACTTAGAACACGGACGGCAAATCAACTATGACGAAACATATTTTTGTTACCGGTGGCGTTGTCAGCTCACTTGGAAAAGGACTGACCAGCGCTTCGATCGGGATGGTGCTTGAGCAGCGTGGGCTTCGCGTCAAGATGCAAAAACTCGATCCGTACCTCAATGTCGACCCAGGGACCATGAGCCCATACCAGCATGGTGAGGTTTACGTGCTGGATGACGGGAGCGAGACCGATTTGGATCTCGGGCATTATGAGCGATTCACCAATAGTCCATTGACGCGGGATGCGAATTACACAACCGGTCAAATTTACTTGTCGGTGATCGAAAAAGAACGTCGCGGTGAATTCTTGGGCAAAACCGTTCAAGTCATTCCCCACGTTACAAATGAGATCAAGGCCTGCATTGCAAAACTGGCAGACGACGAAACCGATGTTGTCATCACTGAAATTGGCGGAACCGTTGGAGACATCGAAAGCCAGCCGTTTCTGGAGGCAATTCGACAATTCTCACTGGATGCCGGAAAAGAAAATTGCCTTTACGTTCACCTCACTTTGGTACCCTACTTGAAGGCAGCTGGCGAATTAAAAACCAAACCTACTCAGCATTCGGTTGGACAACTCCGTGAGATCGGGATTCAGCCTGACATTTTGATCTGCCGAACCGAAAAATCGATCAGTCGAGAAGATAAAGAAAAGATCGCATTGTTTTGCAATGTGCCAGACGAAGCCGTTATCGAAGAAAAAGACAAGGACTTTTCGATCTATGAGGTACCGCTCAGTCTGGTCGAACACGGGCTTGATAGGTTGGTTTGCAAACGATTGGGATTAAAGACGAAGGAACCCGATTTAACTCAATGGCATGACTTGATCCATCGACTGCGCAACCCAAAGCACGAAATCAGCATCGCCGTAGTTGGAAAGTACGCGGAGCATCGTGATGCTTACAAATCAATCTACGAATCGATAGACCATGCTGGTATTCACCATCATGCCCAAATTCGAATCGGCCGCATCCTTAGCGAAGATGTGGAAGCAGATGGCCCGGAACGCATCCTTCACTCATACGACGGAATTTTAATTCCGGGTGGATTTGGTGAACGTGGCGTAGAAGGAAAGATTGAAGCGATTCGTTACGCTCGCGAAAAAAAGATTCCGTTCTTCGGAATTTGTCTGGGCATGCAGTGCGCTGCGATCGAGTTTGGTCGCAATGTTGTCAAACTAGAAAATGCTCATTCGACTGAATTTGACAAGAATACACCGCATCCTGTGATCTGCCTTTTGGACGAACAGAAAAAGATCACAAACCTTGGCGGAACGATGCGACTGGGCGCCCAAACGGCACATCTCGCCGAAGGATCAATCGCTAAAAATTGCTATCAAACAGAAACCGTTTCTGAACGCCATCGCCATAGATACGAATTCAACAATGTTTATCGGTCTCAATTTATTGCAAACGGAATGATGTTTACGGGCCTGAGCCCAGACGAGTCGTTGGTTGAAATTGTTGAATTGAAAGACCATCCGTGGTTCTTGGCCGTTCAGTACCACCCTGAATTCAAATCCAAACCGATTAAAGCGCAGTCACTATTTTCCGGATTTATCAACGCTGCGATCGAGCGTCAGGCCAAGTTTCGAAATCAGAAAAATGACGGCGAACAAACAACATCCGACGGTCCGAAAGACAATTCCAGTAGTGAGTTCGAACAACCCACATCGTGATCCCGCCGCTCTAACCTTGAGTCGGTGAGATTCGATCGAAACCGGTGGTTATTCGAATATCAATGTCAACTTGCTGTCATTCAGTTTTTTTAAACTCAAAAAAAGACATGATTAGCAGCGTTCCATCCACAGTTCATTGAGTTAATGCTTGGATGACGCAGAGCACTTCTGAAAGTAATGAGACGTTTGAAATGATGGGCACAACCAAACGACGCTCTTCGAATCGATGTTTTGGTAACTTTCAGTTATCTGGTCTCCTGTGTTCGATATTGATCGGCCTGGTTGCTGGCTGTCAAAATCAGAAACAGGCCGACCCCCAAAGCAAGCTAACGCTGGATCGTAACCAGCAAACGATGCCAGATTCGCTCGCCCCGATTTTCGAAGACGCTACCAAAGAAGCAAATCTTAATTTCCAGCATCATATCGGCGATCCGAAAAATTATCACTTTCCCGACATCATGGTCGCCGGATGTGGCGTACTCGATTTTGATCGGGACGGACTTATGGACATCGTTCTCATTGATAGTGGTGATTTCAATGATGTGCTGGGAGAAAAGACAGGATCTCGAACAGCATATTCCAATCGCCTTTTCAGGCAGTCAAAACCTGGGAGTTTTACCGACGTGACGGATCAGTCCGGGATTATAGATTGCGGTTATGGTTCGGGGGTAGCGATTGGGGATGTAAACAATGACGGTTGGCCTGACATCTATTTTTCCAACTATGGTGACGACTCATTTTTTGTGAATCAGCAAAATGGAAGTTTTAAAAACGTGTCGAGGGAATGCGGAATAAAGAATCCCTCATGGTCTTCGTCCGCTTCATTTTTTGACTTTGACCGCGACGGTGACCTTGATCTTTTCGTTACCAACTACGTCAGCTATATCGCAGAAACAAAATGTGCAAATGCGACCGGACCACCAGATTTTTGCAGTCCGGCGGTCTTTGGTCGGACTTCCGATCGCTTGTACCGAAACGAAACCGAAATGAATTCAAACGAAATCAGGTTTGTCGATGTTTCGTTGGAGTCCGGGATCGCTAAACAAGAAGGTCCCGGATTGGGTGTGATAACCGGCGATTTTAATAAAGATGGTTGGCCAGACATCTACGTTGCCAATGACGGCTGGAAAAATTTTTTGTGGATCAGCCAAAAGGGTAAATCTTTTGTAGAGCAAGCCGGGCCTTATGGCTGCGCGACAGGTCTGGGTGGCGAATCGCAAGCCGGCATGGGCGTCATGGCAGGCGACATCGATGGAAACCAGGTCGATGACATTGTAGTCACGCATTTGGACGGTGAACCCAATGCTGCGTACCTGGGAACCGAATCATTGTTGGGCAATACACGCCAAATTTATTTCTCGGAATCCTCCGGTAAAAAGGGCTTGCAGAAAATCAGCAAATCGATGACGGGATTCGGACTCGCCGTTTGCGATCTAGACAACGATGGGGATCTGGATTTATTAACCGCCAATGGCCGGGTAACACGACGAAATTCCAATCCAAACTCAGATTTCATTTCTGATTATTCGGAACGTAATCAAATCGGGATCAATGATGGCACGGGAACCATTTCGAACCACAATTCAGATGATCCATTCACCAGCAGACTTTCTGTTTCACGTGGACTTTCGGTTTTCGACTTTGATAACGATGGGAAGCTTGACTGCCTGACAACTTCGATGGCCGATGACGCCAAGCTCTATCGTAACCGTTGTGCCAAAACTGAAAATTGGATCGGATTTCGGGTCGTGGATCCCCAGCTGGGCGGACGTTACGTTTACGGTGCCGTCGTGGAATTGTTAAATAACGGAAGAACGCTGAAACGCGTCGTTCAAACCGATGGAAGCTATCTCTCGGCGCGAGATCCGAGAGTTCACTTCGGATTGGGCAATTCAAAACAGATTGATTTTGTAAAAGTGACTTGGCCGGATCAAACGGTAGAGCAATTCAGCATTCGAGACATCGGCACGTATGTGAATCTCAACCGTGGTGAGGGCTTGTCTGTGAGCGGTAATTGAAGAAGGGAAAATAGCTGCCGACTACCGGCACAACATCCCATTCCAAAATATACGATCGCTTACTTCAACGGTCTTAAGAACCAACGATTCTCAAAGACTTTGGTTTCGTTTGCTGAGGGAATCGGTTCGTTGGTAAGTTGCTTGATCGCCCAAAGACAGTAGAACCCCAGTCGGGAATTCCGCCCGGACTTGCGAGCAAATTCACGTAATGACTCTAGTCCTGCATCCGTTTTGGTAACACCCAACGTATAGGCGCACATCGTTTTAACGTACTTGCTCTCCGGATTCTGTGGATTCTCATCATCCAGTCGAGCAATGAGTGGCTTCACATACTTCTCGGGTAGCTTTTTCCCCGCGTAAATTTTCCCGATCGACCAAATCGCAGCTGGTCGAATTGGATAGTCCAAAATTGCCATATCTTTCGCGATCAACTTCGCAATAACAACGTTTTCCAAGTCTTTGTATTGATTCCTGCCCAACAGTTGAATCAGGTGAGAAAATGCTTCGTATTGAGATTCAGCGTAACGACCACTCTTACCCGATTTGATTTGCGTCACGTGTTCTTCTAAGTACGAGCTGATCGATGCGAACGTTTCGTTGACCGACAATCGCTCCAATAACCAGGCGGCCGTGATATGGACTTCACCCCTTACATGGTCTAAAAGTCCCAATTCAAGGCACGTTTTTGCCGCTGGCTTATGATCAAGCAAGCACAATATCAAGAGCCCTTGCTGGATGCCTTGCCAACCCATTCGCAACGCTGCATCTGCAGCGTCGATCACATCGTCGACTAACGCATCTTCCTTAGCGAATTCCAACAGCGTAACCCGCGCCAGTTTGCGAACATCAGGGTGCTTGTCATTTAGCAATTGCCCTAATTTTTTAGTTGCCTCACCATTTCCCCAAAACGCAAGCAACTGAATCGCTTGCCGGCGTACGCGATAATCACGATTTGCGATTCCGAACTCAATCTTTGAATCCAGCCTTCTCGGCTCAGAAGTTTCCAACAAGCCTTGCCACGCAATGGTGGCGATCGCGGGTTCAGGATCGCCCGCGTATTGAAGCAATAATTCGCAAGTGGGTGCATCGGGGCAACCAGAAACCAAGTTCACGCCAAGCAAACGATCCATCACGCGATCAGATTCACGCAGCGTAGCAGATGCCTTTACGATTGATTGATCGAAAACATCATTCCGCACATCTCGGATCTCCGATGCCTTAATTTTCGAAAGTTGACCAATCGCCTTTGACGATTCAAATCTCAACGAAAATGGCTCAACTTCATTCATCACGATATCAAACAACTCATCTTTCGTGGATTCGTCACCGAGTCTTGCCACTCCACGGATCGCCAATCCCCGCGTTGTGACTGACTCGGATGGGTCCGTCAAGCGTTTCCGCCATACGTCCACAATACAATCCGACTTCCAGTCCGCTATTGCGGTTTCGCAAATGGATTGCAATTGGATATCGCTGGCCGTCGAGAGCACCGATGCAAATGCGGTCGCCGACTGTTTCGCATCCACGGCAATCAATGCGTTGGCAATTGCAGATCGGACAGAGCGATCAACATCTGGCTTTTGAAATCGATCCAACAAAGCTGGGATTGCGGAATCCAGTCCGTCCATTCCTCGTCGCTTTGCCAAAACAATTGTCTCCGCCGCCTGTCGCTGAAGCTCAACCGTGTCAGACGACAACGCTTCCAACCATAGCGGCATTAGCTTTTTCGAAAAAATCGTCGTCGCTTCAGAAGCTTCAAACCCGGGTGTGGCGTCCATGATTCTGGGCAAATCAAATGGATCCTGTGCCATTACATCGCGAGATAAGTGACAGTGACACACCGAAAGTGCGAAAACAATCAAGACGCGGTAAAACATTCGCAAATTGCGGGGTTGGAAAAGTGCAATCGACATTTCGAAAAAATCATTCGAGAATTTATTCATAACCAATTGTATTTTGAGATGCTCAATAGAATTCATCGGGGTTGAGTGAGTCGATAGGTTTGCACGATCAGCAAGACCAATGAAGCCATGCAACCAACCCCCATGATTACCCAATTGCTCCTCACCAAATCGAACGTTTCAAATCCTGGAGTCTCAATGACCTGCATCGCCGCAGCGATTGGGTTAATTGAAAGCACGTTTTCGACAACTCTATGGCCGAACGGTTTGCCACGAAAAAGCCAAACAAATAATGTAATCACATACATCGAAGACAGTACCGCATAGGCCGTGACCGTCGCCGGTGCGGTCTTCCTGAAGAGACTGCTGATCGCCGCACTTACAAACACCGAAAAGAATGACGCCCATAACAAACAGATCAGAACCTGATAAATCTGCGACGATTTTTCAGGAACAATCCAGGCCAAGACCAAATAGCCTGGAAGCGTCGCACTCAAGACAATCGCCATCGTCCAAATCACGCTCAATAACTTCCCCAAGACAATTCGCCATGCAGACATAGGTGTCATCTGCAACAACTGCCAGCCGCCGCTTTCGATTTCACCAGAAATCAAACCTGCGGCGAGACTCGGTGTGAACAGAACGATCAACCCCGCTTGCAGCAGAACCATGATTCCGCCAATGATCTCCGGCCCCCAATTTTCTGAACTTTGCGACGCCATGAAGGCCAGGATCATCGAAGTGATCGCGCACAGGGAGATGATGCGTAGTAACCAATGCGAGCGTCCGAATTTGCGAGTCCGAAACTCCTTGATAAGCACCGGGTTAAAAAATGGAAGGATACCAGACTTTCGACGTTGTGGATCGACGACAAAAAACATGCGCCGCACAATTTGCGAGCGCCCGTCCATATCGTCGGCCATCAATTCTTGTGAGCGAGGCTTGTCAAATAGCCGATGATTGAATCTCGCCAGCGTATCGCAAATCAATGCCAGGGTCGTGACTCCTGCAACGAGCATAAAACGTCCTGCCGCCCCGAGTGCGCCCTCAGTTGTGTTAATGCCTTGGTTGCCGACGTCACCATCCCCCAAGATTTCCATTACCGCAGGGATCGGCGACAGGCTTCGAAGCCACCATGCCAATTGTGTCACGATGGAGTCGCTACCTTGAAGGAGAAGATAAGGAACGAGACTAACCACTGCCGTTGTAAGAATCACAAAATAGGTCGTTTTCAATGAGCTATCCGCCGATGTTGCTCGGCAACTGATCCACAATCCCAGCACTGCATAGTGGACCGAAAGTAATCCAAGGACTCCGTAGAGAGGCAAAAACTCGCTGTAAAACGAAATCCCCCCCATCGACATACATGCCGCGGCAGCCGGCAGACTGAGAATCAACAGGAGAAACAAAAATCCGCACACGCCGATCAGCTTGCCCAAATAAATCCGCCAAGGCGGAATCATCGAGTTAAACAGCAACGCCAACGTCCCCTTGTTCTTTTCACGAACGACAGACGTCGCTGGAAATGCAGGGGCCATCAATACCAATACGATCAATAATCCGTACCCAAAAATGCGAAACACTTCTGTGGCAGTTGTGTTCGCCAAATCGACTTGCCCTTCAGTTGGCCACCGCAAGACGACCAACAAGGCGAAGATCAATCCTAGGCCTACCTGCATGGCGAAAGATGTTTTTGATCGAAAAACGTTGACCAATTCCCGTCGAATGATTGCGATCATTTGGACGCCACTCCACCTGAAGTTGATGCCTTCGTCACAGACAGGAACGCGTCCTCAAGATCCGTCTGCAATTCTCGGAATTGCGAAACACCGACGTCCCTCTGGACGAGCTGCTTCAGCAGGTCCGCCATTTCAGCTTCTGAATGGTCGGACTGAAACCGCACGACTGACTCTGCATCCGATTTGCTCAACGAGCTTTCCGCGGGAAGCATTTCTTTTAAAGCAGCGAATGCTTTTATGGTTTGTTCGCCGCCAAGCAACTGGATCTCCACCGTTCGCGTCTGACTCACATTCTTCATGATGTCCGCCAACGAACCATACGCCCTGAGTTTTCCCTGCGTGATAATCGCAACTTGATCACAGATCCGCGATAGCTCAGGTAAGATATGGCTTGTGACAATAAGTGTCTTGCCCATGCTCGCCAAGTTTAGCAGGATCTCACGCATTTCGATTCGAGCCTGAGGATCGAGTCCATTCGCGGGCTCGTCCAATATCAAAACCTGTGGATCGTGTAACAAAGTTCTGGCAATTCCAACACGCTGCTTCATGCCGTGACTAAGACTCTCGACATAGCGATCCTTCATGTATGTTGCGTTCGTTGTTTCTAACACCTCATCAATTCGTTTGCCTCGCTCCGACCAGGGAATTTCAAAGGCCGCACCAAAGAAATCCAGATACTCACGAACCCGCATGTTATCGTACGATCCAAACGTATCCGGCATATAACCAACCAGTCGTTTTATTTTTCTCGCGTGACGAAAGCAATCAACACCGTCAATAAACGCCGAACCAGCCGACGGCTTGGATAAGCCAACGAGAATCTTAATCGTCGTCGTTTTGCCAGCTCCATTGGGACCTATGAAACCAAGAATTTGGCCCTGCTGCAAAGATATCGACAAATCATCGAGGGCAACAAAACTGCCATATTGTTTGGTGAGGTTCCGTGTTTCGACAACTGGTTTTGACATGTTATTTTTGCCAGTGATTAATTTGATCTGAAGGAATTGCGGGAAAACTCTCGAATGAGGACGTTATCAATTCCCAATGAACGTTCCGGTTACTTCCAACCGAATGTCGTCCAAATTGTCGCGAGGAAGTTCCTTGCGTTGAGTGATGTCCGTAACACGTGACCGTTCGTCAAAAAAAGATTGATAGACCTCAGATTCAATTGCAATTTCGATCTGCCCGTTCTCGTCTAATGTCAACAATTTTAAGTCCGTGATCGTGCGTTCAAATCTCCCCGTCGGCTCGGAAAGCTTTGCCAATATTTCGCCCTGGTTTCCAAATCTGATCGTGACGTCACGATACGGCGAAAAAATCCTCTTGATACTAAACTTGGCCGACTCGATTTCCATCGGCAAAACTTCTCTGGGAAATTGAAATCGCAATTTAACGTCCGACTTCTTTTGAATGGATCCATTCCACTCTCGTGTTTTGCTTTTGTAAATCGACGATACGCCCAGGTTTTCAAATCGAACGGATTGAAGGTCAATGAATGCCGCTGGCACAAAAATTTTCGTGCCTTTTTCCGGCGCAGTAATTCGCAGAGGAATTCGCACCAAAGCGCCACCGGTCCGCTCATACTCAGGAGGAATTGTCAAATCCAACTCCAACGGTGGTGCCCATCCGAACAAAGAATAGTCGCTCACCCATCTACTCGATTGGTCAATCGGAAACAAAGCTGTATAGACACTTTGATGCCAACGCTGTTGGTCACTGATCAAATTGGAGCCGACGAATTGCCCATCCGGCAACTCATTTTCTTTTCCGAAGGACAATCCAACGGTAGATTCCGTCGCGGAAAAATAACGACCTTTTGGGCACGCTATGACAATGTCACCAAGTTTTTTTAGAAGCGAATTAGACTCAATCACTCCAACGAGACCATTCTCATCAAATGTGACTGACGCAAACATCTTCTGAGGAGCACTAATATTACTTGTGACAGAAAACACTCGGATTCCCGGCTCAATTTTGCCACCGGCGAATTTCCAATCACCGTTCTTGTCCCACGAAATCTTCTCGTTTTGATCCTCATTATTTTCAACGATTCCCCGCATTTGGCCATCATTTGTTCCACCCAACGGGTACGATTGCTGCGTCTGAGAATACAAAACACCTAGCCCACGAACCTGAAGTTCACTGGAACCAGGTAACATGGCGATTTGTTGAAACGATGCAAAAGTCGGTGGTGAAACTCGACTGTTTTGATACCCCACCAACAGAAAAACGCAGGCAGCCAAGATGGCAAATATTGGCCCAATAAACAACAGCCAATCAAGACGCTGCTTTTGAACTAACCAACATCCGGTGAGCAGCAACAGTAAAGAGTAGACAGCAAGAATGATCATCACATTCCGCTGCGAGATGATTCTATAACCTATTTGATTCACCAATTCAGCTTGCAATTCTTCGATAGTCAATTCCTCGACGTTTCCGTCGTCAACCAACATCTGATAAGCCATCGCCTCCATCGAATCAACTAATAGATAGTCAGAAATACCCAGTCTCGAATTGCCGGGAGGATCTTCAGACGTTCTCCTTCGCATTAAAGCATTCGCACCTACCGCCGTGAACATGATGCGTCCCTTGCCAAATTGACTTGAAAAAATTGCTGGCCAACCCTCGACACTAAAGTGAGGCGTCGCCCCATCGAGAACAACTCTTACAAAATCAATCGGCTTTTCAAACTCCCTTGGTGGCTGTGGAGCAGCCACCGATTCTGGATCCGCATCAACAAGCTGAACAGTTGTCAGACTGGTACGATCAACTTGACGAAACGGCAACCCATCGCCCAATAACTGAGCCACCGTTTCCGCACTAACCAAATCCAGCATGATCCAAAGATCACCGCCGTTACCTAACCATCGGCGAACCGCGGTCATTCCGGCAGCATCATTACGCAATCGATCGTTATGAATAACAATTTGACTTACCGACTCGAAGGCACGAGAAGTACTCGGCAAAAAAAAGCCAGTTGACTTCCCAATCCTCGCGTTCTGATTGGTATAAATCCGTGTTGCAAACAGCAACTCCTCGGCATCGGAATACGCCTGACGTTTTGAGTTGGATGCTGCGTCGGTGTCAATGACATCGAGAAGTGCTGACGAGTGATATCGACTTCCCTCCGCCAAAGATACGCCGCGAATCGACACCGAAGTTTGATAAGATCGCACGCCGTTGTTCAGTATCAACTTTGGTTCAGCGCCGCCAACATCCCACAATTGAACCTGGATATCTGACGATGATTTAGAGGAACGTGGAACAAAAATCGGTATCGTCGTTCTAAGAGCCGAACTCGCAGGTATTTCGAGTTCCTTTTCAAATTGCCGATTTTTCGCCGATTCAAAAAACGCTACGACTTTTGCTTTCAACAAGTTTGAAGTCGGGTTTTTGATCTCTGGGCAAATATAACTCCACATACCTGGCCTGTGCTCTCGAAAAACCAAATCGTTGCCTATATCAAGAACAACCGGAGTCGCCGGGCTCTCTTGCCCAATTAAAGCCGAATCGGATCGATCAAAAACGCCCAGCAAAACGAAGAACAGAACCAATGCAACGCGGGCTAAACTTGAATGGCACGCAAACGCGTGACATGCAAACCATGAAACAAACGGGGCGTTTGAAAGGGGAACACTTGTTCTGGCAAATTCAAAAACCGCCGACTCGACTGGCGAGATCGAAACACGTCGACTGAGAGGCAAGGAGGAATTCAAGGATACATCAAGAGTTCGAACCGTTGGACACAAAGGTGGATTAGAGCTTCAAAAATGCGTTCGTTTGAAGATCTAATTTGCTTTTCGAGCGAAGCTAACCGGGATGAAAAACGGTTTGGACGAGATCCCGACACCGGCAGCAGAAAACTAATCTATCCTACGCCATTCTGTCGGTCAACGTTCGAGCCGTCGGCGAATCACGTTAGACCGCACACCGAATCGAGCCAGCAACACGAATCAAGTGACTTTCGAACGTCCCGCTCCGCCTTATACGTTGCCTAAACGCGAAAGTCTTCATGTGTTTCTTGCAAGATCTCAAGGATTTCAGCTCGCAACTCGGGTGTCAAATGCGAGAATGCTTTCGACTCGTTTTCGCCCTTAAGAATCTGATTAAGCCGTTCGACAATGGGCTCTTTGACCTGTTTCGGCAACCGGATAAATGATTCCGAGTAAATCAAAAAGCTACACGGATAACGAAACAATCTTGTCTTCAAGTCCAAGTCCCGCAACGACCGCTGCTTGGAATCACGGGGGCCGACGCTTCCAAACTGTTCAGCAAACGAACTGCTGCCCGCTACGGAATCAGCCAATCGAAATTCCTCACACATTAGTAAATGCTCGAGCACTCGTTCTACGGCGGAATCGATTCGACGTTTGGCAACGTCGCTGACATGTTTTGGATCTCGCTCCAGCAACTTGTTCATGGAATAAGACTGATGAAGAGCCTGGCGTGTTTCGTAATTCGCAAATGTAATTGCATTGTGCATCTGCGTTTGGTGCTCCAGCACCATAAGTGCAACCAAATCACTGTGCCCGGACAAATAAGGCTTTGTTTCAACCAAGCCATCTAAGGTCGTTCGATTGGCCCCGTCATTCAAATCCGAAGAACGCTCGTTTTCACGGAACGTCTTATTCCCCATGTGACGCATCTTTCCATGAGTGCCCGTTACATACCATCCGCCCCATCGCTCATTGAACGGACTTGTTATATTCGTGGTATAGGTGCCACTGCCGTAATTCGGATGCCCGGAACGATTTGGATAGACACTTCTCACCAGATAACCTGGCACGTTTTGCGTTCGTGATGAAGCATGACAGACGATGCACTGGCCCTGGTCCCGGATAAATCGTGGTGATTCTGACTTACGCTGCCTTAATGTATAAAACGTCGGCCCCTGGTTAGCGTCGGTTGCAGCAATTTCAATCACGTCCCCGTTTTGCACCCAACCGATGTAGACATCATCATTGAAGTAAATCGCACGCGGACGGCTTGGTGTAATTCGCTGAATCTGAAGACTGGTTTTTGAAAAGACCAGTCCTTGTGAGCTGACCGGCACCTTGAGGTTCTCCAATACGGACGAAAGATAACCGTGCTTGTCATCAAACTGCAGGTCCGCGTCCCCATTGCCTAGCCGCTTATTCAATCGCGAGATCGCATCATCCACCTCCGCCGATTGATAATGGATAGGAGCATTCTCGAAACTGGCCGTCTGCGCATTCAGCACAGCTCCATTACACGCCATCCAAAGGCAATAGAGAATCGCTAATCTATTAGACAAACTCAACCGAAGTATTTTCATCCCAAAAACCTGAGGTAATACATTGTTACTTGCTTGATTGGCTCATTCATTCTCTGAATCAACAACTTTCTGACGCGGGCCGAAGAACTCAAACCGAATACTCGATTTATCAACGCCCAGTTGCTTTAGGTTTCGGTAGACCGATTGCATAAATGGCTTGGGACCACAGAAAAAGCAAATCGCGTTTTCAAGATCCGTTGATTGTCGCAAATAGCCAGACGAAACCGTCCCAGCCATGTCATAATTTCGTCCAAACACATCACAGAGCTCCGCAATCGACTCAAAAATTTCGTCAGTCGCACCGTCAACCATTACCTCTTTATTCGCAACGAGCAAATGCTTACCCACAATTGGATAAGATTCGCTTCCGACGCCCAGCGAACAATGCTTCTGTGCTATTAGCTCAACCGCAGGACCGAGCGCAACCATATTACCATTACGAGTAAAGCAAGCAAAAATCGCGTGCGCGAGTGCTTTTTGCTGACCGCCTGAATGCTGATGTGACCGATAAAAAAACGCTTTGACTTCGGGATTTCCCTCAAATATTTTCGCATAAAAACAACGCGTCACTGCTTCGGCATTTTCCGCCACGACCGGAGCAATCTCTTTTATGATTGAAATCGTCGCTTCGGTGAGCATCAACCTTCTCAACAGTGAGTGAGGTTTTAGCCGAAAGGAACGAGACGTGCTTAGGCAAGTTGCGTATCTACACATCAACGTATAGAATCAATTCATGCACGTCAAGGTGCAGAATATGCCGAGATTTCCAATTGATCCAACATGCTTTCCAAAACAGCTGAATACGCACTTCGCGCCATTGTCTTTCTGGGCGGACAGGCGAACCGCCCCGCCTCAGCAGATATCTTATCCAAGCGTACAAAAACACCGCGGCGATACATGCATCGAGTTTTGCAAGACTTGGTAACGGCGGGACTGGTCGAGTCCCGTTCCGGACCGGGCGGTGGTTACCAACTGGCGTTACCTCCAAAAGAAATTACCATTCTTGATGTGATCAATGCTGTTGCGCCGATTGAACGGATCAACGCCTGCCCACTCGGATTAAAATCCCACACTGAACTCTGCCCACTTCATCGAGAATTGGATAAGGCGTACGCAGCAACAGAAGCAGCCTTCCAAAAAGTGACAATCAAGAAGCTGATGGATTCCACCAGCCAGATTGTGCCGCTATGCGAGATCGGAAATTAGAATTGCAGATCCAGGCGTAAAAAAAGCGGCGGCTTCATCGCATCAATCCGCGTTTCACCGCGACTCTGAGTAGCGATGTTTGCCCCATCGTTATCGACTTTCTGAAACAAACGACGGCATTGGACCAGCACCTTACGCAGGGGTAAAATAATTTTGGTGAACCATGGATTCGACTTATGGTTTATTCGTGCGTATTATTCTTATGAGTGAAAATGCAAAAGCTCGTTCTTGTGTTAGGCCTTGTCGTTGTGATCGTCCACTCCGGCTGTGATTCCCCCTTAAAAACCGCAGCAACACCGAAGCCTGAAAATCGAGCCAAACGCTTGAACGCGCCGCAGCGGCAGACGTTGCTCGAAGCAAGAAGCGGCTTCCAAACGAGGCTGATCAAATCCGGCGAATTTGTCGGAGCGCCGGACAAGCCTCGCGGAAGCGAATTTAGCCTGATCCACTACGCGTCACCTTTGGGGCAATTGGCGGCCTATATCACAAACGATCCGGGCGATAAAAAAAAGCATCCGGCGATCGTCTGGATAACGGGCGGTGACAACAACTCCATCGGCGATGTCTGGTCACCGTCTAGCCGACAAAACGATCAATCTGCAAGCGGGTTCCGAAAAGCGGGGGTTGTAATGATGTTTCCGTCT
Organism: uncultured Pirellulaceae bacterium; assembly: GCA_905480545.1. Classification (GTDB taxonomy): domain Bacteria; phylum Planctomycetota; class Planctomycetia; order Pirellulales; family Pirellulaceae; genus JABAAE01. Next base: position 143 of record CAJQQR010000095.1, on the reverse strand, counting down.
CAGCGTGGCGGAAATAATAACCCTGGCAAACGCGAGGGCTTCTTAGGCGAAGTCGACGATATCCTCTCCGCATCTGATTACCTTGCCAATTTACCCTACGTGGATCCAGACCAAATCTATCTAGGTGGACACAGTACTGGAGG
>CAJQQR010000094.1 GCA_905480545.1 uncultured Pirellulaceae bacterium | reverse complement strand
GAGCTCTGCAAATTTTCTTCGCTTTTTGGGGAATCAACTCATCAATGCTGCTGATCAGATCGCTCCAAACCCAGCAAAGAACATCAACGGTGCCCACTTGGATATTAATTCCGACACTTTTTGATTACTTTGCGAGCCTTCAAAACTTCCACATAGCCGCATGCTTTTGGCAAGTCCCGCATTGGCAAGTGAAAAAATTGGAACAAATTGGTCTTAAACGCCGCGAATCGCGGCGTTTTTTCGTAGCCCGCAGACTCTTGGGCGGCTAACGTCAAATCCATCGCAAACCGACTAAAGCAACCTAGATTGCCTTATTTGCCCTATCGTCCCATGTTTCCTGTTTTTTTATTGGCGACATGTGTGGCTTCGTAATAGAATATTCACTACCAATCGTTGAAAATTGACGATATCTTATAGATGGGCAAGGCAGAAGCACCTGCGTGGAACACAGGGGCAATTTCTGCTTACAATTTGGAGTTTTAGACTATGTCCCAAACTAACTGGATGACTCCGGTCACCGTCCGTTTGTTTGCTGCGCTCACGATGGCATTCGCCGTCTCAAATGTGCATGCATCTGACCCATTAACGGGTTTCGACCCCGTGTCCGGCTCTGAGGCAGCCCGCCTTGCCACCTATCAACAGGGTGCAGAAACAACCTTTGCCCTAAGCTTGCGGCCAAAGCATATAGCTGCACCAGCGAAGTCCAATGAACTGTTGATCATGTTTGACACGTCGGCCAGTCAGGCGGGCTTGTTTCGAAAAGACGCTTTCGCATCGCTGAATCGAATGATTTCGCTGATGAATGAAAACGATCGGGTGAAACTGGTCGCGGTCGATGTCAGTGCGACTGACTTGTCTGCGTCCTTTGCAGCACCGAGCTCGGCGGTCTTAAAAGCAGGTTTGAAGAAGCTTGAAAAACGCGTCCCACTCGGCTCAACCGACATGCTGGCGGCTTTAAAAGAAGCCCTTCGATCGTTTGCAAGCCGTGAATCATCAGCCCCGCGTCACGTTATTTATGTAGGCGATGGCATGAGTGCGGCCAATCTAATTGACTCGGAGGAATTTGCAGAAGCAGTAACCTCTTTGGCAAAAGAAAAAATTTCTTTCTCCAGCTATGCGATCGGACCCAACATGGACATTGCCATGCTTGCGGCGATCGCCAACCAAACTGGCGGAAACATCATTGTTGATAGCGACGAAGCGGGGATCGCCGACCGAGCAGCTGAGTACATGGTTGCAACCGCTCGAGGAGCCGTTTTTTGGCCAGAAAACGTTTCCTTTCCAAAAGAAATTGTTGAAACTTTTCCTGCGAGCGTTCCACCGATGCGGTCGGATCGGGACATCATTCTTATCGGTCGACTTTCTCAACCTGGAGCATTCAATGTCACGTGTGACGTGATTGTGGATGGGAAAAAAGTTGAATTGAAATGGCCAGTCCAATCCGAGGCATCCAACTCAGAATTTGCATTTTTGCCTAAACTAATTGAACAATCACGTGCCGACGCTGGAGTAAGCATGCCAACTCTTGGCTCAGCGGGACTTCGTGAAGCTGGGAGAATGATTTTGGCTTCGTCGACAGACTTAACCAAACTAGCTCGGCAAGCAAAAGCGCGAGGAGCCTCATCCGATGCCAGCATGCTGGCATCGGCTGCGTTGCGAAGCAATCCGGATAACACTGAAGCATTGGTTTTAAAGAAAGCATCCAATACGAAGGTCACTCTTGCTGAAGCGTCGGCAGCACCGAAGGTTCAGGACGATCAAGATTTGGAGGACCGAACCGGTGCTGGTCGCGCGGCAGAAATCGCTCAATCATTAGTGGCTGGCCGAATTCGTGCTGAAATCCGCAATGAGCTGGAGACTGTTCGAGATTTGATGCGAACCTCACCATCCGATGCAATTCAGCGACTGAAATTAGCAATGGAAACCATTGGAAACTCAACGGACCTTGACGACGAATCCAAGGCCCAATTGGGTGAAAAACTTGACTCGGCTCTCAAACAGGCTCAAGCACAATCTGTAGCATTTGCGGAAGCAGAGGCAGAACAACAAGCCCGCTTAGCCCGTGCACGAGAGTTGGCACGCGAAGAAGAAGACTCAGCTCGTAGCCGTCAAAAGATGGTGCAGTTGATGGCGCAATTCAAATCATTAATCGATGAAGAAAAATACCAATTGGCGTTCACGGACATTTCTCCGGAAATCGAATTGGAAGCGCGGGGAACGGCCCTGCAAGAGATCTCGGAATTTTATTCCGAATTCGCGGCAAATGCTGACTTACAGCGCCGCAAGCGTGAACTTCGTCATCGCAAATTCATCTCCGGAATTCTTTCGGTTGAAGAATCTGCTATCCCGTTCAATGATCGCGACGCTATCGTCTATCCAGACAAAGAATTTTGGGACAAGATCACTCGCGAACGCGAAAAATACAAAGCGGTTGACTTGCTCAATACGGACAGCGCCGAAGCCAACATCCAGAAGGCATTGGGCGAAAAGGCGACGAATCAAGATTGGCTTGAAATCCCGTTGAACGAAGCCATGGACGAAATCAGTGCTGAATTTGGTATTCCAATCGCACTCGACAAAGTCGCAATCGAAGATGCCGGTTATACCGAAGATGAACCTATCACCGGCAAAGCCAACGGACGTGCACTTCGAGCGTTTCTTCGTGCAACCTTCCGCGAACTCAATCTGACTTATGTCATCATTGATGAAGAGTTGTTGGTTACGACGCAAGACGCGATTGATGCGGATCCAGAGAAGTACCTAACCACCAAAGTTTACAACGTAGGTGACCTCGTTGTACCAATCATCAGCGGTGGTGGTGGCTTCGGCGGTGGTCAAGGCGGCGGTCAAGGCGGCGGTGGCTTCGGAGGCGGTGGTCAAGGCGGTGGCGGCTTTGGCGGCGGCGGCGGTGGTCGTGGCGGTGGCGGCGGTGGCGGCTTGTTCCCAATTCAGGACGAGATCAAAATCGGTGCAAAAAAGCAGGGACCAAAATCGAAAATCCAGGCTCGGTTCGAAACGACTCCTGTCATCAGAGTTGAAGTTAAAGAAAACGAGTCATTTGACGATGCTTGGAACAACTACTTCAAGGCAAACCATGCTGACCCGGCCCAAGTCGCGGCAACGGCTGGACGGATGTCGAAGTATGAGCGATTCGATGAACTAGTTGCGTTACTCACTGCAGCACTTCGAAACAATCAAAGTCGACCTTGGATGTATCAGGGTTTGGCAATTGCGATGGAAGCCAATGGCTCTCCTAAATCAGAAGTCGAACGGGCGTTGTTGTCCGCGGCAGATTTTGGTGCCAGTCCTGATGAATTAATGGTTGCTGCTGTCCATTTAACTCGAGCGGGACTTCACAAAAGTGCTTTGAAAATCTTCAAGGATGTCGCCAAATCAAACCCAACCCGACCTGAGCCCTATCAATTGGCGTTGAAATCAGCTCAAGCGATGAATGATATCAACGAGATTAAATGGGCAACCTGCGGGATCTTAAGCCAAGAATGGCCCATGGACCAACGCAAAGTCCGAAGTGATGCTTTGCGAGTCGCAAAAGCCCAAATGATCAAGCTTGCCCGGGAAAAGAAAATTGATGACCTCAATCGCTACAAGAGTGATCTCACCAATGCCATGGTTCGCGATTGCGTAGTCAAAGTGACTTGGACCGGTTCTGCTGACGTCGACATCCTGGTCGAAGAACCGTCAGGCTCTATTTGCTCGCTTCGCAATCCACGAACTCGTGCAGGTGGAGTGTTTATTGGTGATCAATTCTCAAGTCAACAGAAAGAATCTATTGATGGCTTTTCGGAGTATTACGTTTTGCCCGAGGGATTCAAAGGTGACTATCGATTGATCGTAAACAAAGTTTACGGTGACGTAGCTGCCGGCAAAGTAACCGTTGAGATTGCTCGACAAGTGATGGCAAAGAACCAGACTTATCAGCGAAAGCAAATCGAATTGGACCCCAATGGTCAAGCGATGGTACTTTTCAGTTTGGATTCTGGACGTCGCTCTGAGGAACTTGCAGATCATCAAGTAGCCGTGGCTGCCGACGAGCAATTTGCGATCAACCGATCGCTTTTGGCATCACAAGTTTTGAAGTATGAAAACTCCGAAGCAGAACGCGAATACGCCAAGTCGCAGAATGCCAGCAAGAAGAATGGTTTGGTAACACGAAACAGTCGTCGTCGTGCGGCTGGATTCCGTCCGGTCATTACCGTACTTCCAACAGGCTCAAGTGCATCATTCACTGCAGTGGTTTCTGCGGATCGACGATACGTTCGTATCACCCCGACCCCCTTCTTTTCCGCAATCTCATCTGTCTCAACGTTCACCTTTGTCGGTGACGCTGGTGGCGTAACGATTGGTGGCGGTGGTGGAGGCCAAGGTGGTGGTGGCCAAGGTGGTGGTGGTGGTGGAATCTTCTAGTCTACACCCAGCATCATCTCTCAATTCAAGAAAGCCTTTCAAATCTGAAAGGCTTTTTTTGTGCGCAAAAGCAAAAATCGCCAGCACCCGCTAATTCACTCGTCCTTTCATTAGCTCTGCGAAATACAGCCAATGCTCTGTCCACCGCCCCATTCTTAGAAGATTCGGTATGCCTCGTCTTCGCTGCTCGCTGACGTTTTACTGAGCCCTGTTCACCGTCTACTATGGGGAGATCTCGCATCAAATACGGCGTTGTTGAGTGACGTTCATCCGCAACAGCCTCGGGCAACACTTCAACGCAACCGCTGGCTTCGTCGAGCATCACTACAGATCCGAAAACCTTTGCGACGTGGGTGCCGACAACGACTCTATGAATCCAATTTCCGACCGCAGCTCAATCGATCGTTTTGAATACGCCCGTGATCATTGAAAATGGTCGGCACGTCCGGGTTTGCCCGTTCTACGCTTCTGCTGCATGCCGAAGCCCCTCTGTCCGATGTAGTCAAATCAGAGGCCATAGAAAACTGGGATGAAATACGTTAAATTGAAGATGTGTAATCATTCTTCCTCGGAATTTGTACCGGACTCAACCAAAATGGCACGAAAAACCGCAAGTCGCCTCGATAAACGCCGTGAAGCAGAAGCGGCTGAAGCAATGGAGGCAGAAGCGCCGCCAAAAAAGAAAAAGAAAAAGGCGAGTAAGCGGAAGAAAAAAGTTGTCGCCGAAGCCAGAATGAAGTTATTTTGGGGTATCTTTAGCCCTTCAATGAAGCGAGTCGCTCTGTTCGATTTTAATCAGAAAAAGCAAGCACAAAAGCGTTGCGATGAATTGACTGCCAAAGGAAAAGGCGATCATTTCGTGATGAAGGTCAAAGACGAAATCACTGAACCGTTGCCAGAACCAGATGCTGATACTGAAGAAGCGGCAAAAAAATAAGACAGTTCTTCAGTGGGATAACGAACACAACGGCGGCCACTGAAACTGCCCCGGAACGTGGGCAGCAACTAGTTTACTCGTTTGATAAGCATGCGCAGCCGGAAGAGCTTCCAATTTTCCGCAAACCTTCGTCTAGAGCCAACTCCGCAAATTGAACAGTTCCTGGTGGATGCGATACCAAGAGTTTGACATGGGTTTCACAGGAATTCTGCGAATTCACTTCCGGTGAATTGCAAATTTCGTCGACCGCGACAGCAGTATTTAACTATAGAAAAACTGGCATCCGCGCCGACCAAATGATGTCGCATGGGACTTGGAATCCTTCCACATTCGAATAAGTGCGTTTTTCGAGCTCCCAACGAATGTTGCAGGTGGCACGTCAATTCGACTGCCTGAATACAATCAAAACAGCTAATTTCAAGAAATCAAACTTGTTCAATTCGGCGAAACCACTATCGCCGACGCAGCGATGATTCACCGATTTCCTCGAGATTAAACTGTGATTCGGCCTTTAGTCCAGAGTCTGGATATCGCGGATCGTTCGGTGTGCTCGGATTCGAATAAGGATAGAAAATAGGCTCGGACCAGGACCCGACCGGGCCGACCGCTCCGAATCTTTCTTCAACGAAACGGACGCCATGTGATTCAAGGATGGTGCCGGTAATTCGCTCCAACTCCGCCAGAGAAATATTGTACTGAGTCAATGTACTGGCTTCATTGCTGACGGCGTTTCCCCAATCGGTGATCGCAAGCAAAACATTCAAATAAATCGATCGGCCATTCTCGAAGTCCTTGATCTGTCTCTCAAGATTGAACAACGCTGCTTCGCGTGATTCCTTGAATACTTCGTAAAGGTAGTAATTTTGATCGAGCGTTCGTACATTCGAAGCCAACTCATGAACGACAGCGTGCAATCCCTGGCGAAGATTCGCTTTATCGCGTGCGATAATTAACTGAGCCTGCCGGACACCGGCACGTGATTGACGCAAACCCAGAGGCACTGAAAAATTTACGCCCAACGACCAATCGGTGAACTGTCCAAACCGCGTGCTGAGGTTCGTCGTATTTGGCATTTCACCGGCAAGGCCATTCCAGCGGTACTGCGCAACGGCGTCCATCGATGGCAACGCTTGGTTAAGATTCTGAACTAACGTTTGACTATCGGCTTCAATTACCAGCTTTAGCTCGACAATATCCGGACGATAAGTTTCAGCCATCACCAGTAACTCTTGCCATTTAATGGGAAGCTGTTCCGTGCCAAGCGTTGAAGTCGGTACGATCTCAAGACCATCTTCCGGTGGCAGACCAAGCAGGTTTCGAAGGGCCGATTCCCGTTGCAACTGGGTAGCTTTTGCAGTGATCAGGTTCGATTTAAAATTCAAAAACGCAACTTGCGACTGGGCTTCGGTGGCCTTGTTATCCAATTCGCGGTTGACGCGCCCTTTGATCCGTTGCAAGTCAAAATTCGCCCGTTTGTATTGTTGGTCACGCACCCAAACGTCGACTCGAGCGAACACCAAATTCCAGTATGCTTCGACCACACCGCGAACAAGATTCTGCACAGAATTCTTATATTGAAAATAAGATCGCTCGGTGTTGATTCGAGCGATAACCACAGATGCGAGGTTGGCTTCTGGATCGGCGCCTCGCAATAGGGGCTGTGTCAAACCAACTTCTAGTGTCGAATTCACGGCAGGATCGAGTGCAACAAACCCCGGACGAAACATGTTCTTCACAGTATTCATCGACAGGCTACCGGTAGTGCCGTATACGGATTCTTTGGTCAAACCAACACCCATATTGTAGCCATCGGCCCGACGCCCCACGATTTGAGACGTTCCAAATCCGCCAGGTAATTGAACTGCCGTCGGCGTTTCCGTTTTGCTAAACGTGTTATTGAAAAAGAAGGCTGGATCGAATGCCGCTTGACTGACATCGATTGCGGTATTGGAAATCGCAGCGTCATAAATGGTTCGTCCACTATTTGCCGCCGCTAAACCACCAAGAACTCGAACGACTTCCGATTTTTCCAAAGCAATTTGAATCGCTTCATCGAGCGAAAGTAACCGTGGTTGAACCGTTTCTGATTCGCCCGTTATGATTCGATTTCGCGTCGATTTCAGAACGGTTTCGGGAGCGAATTGTGAATAACTCTCAGTGTAGATATCGTATTTCGGAAGGCTATCTGGGCTACGAATCTGGAGCGTTCGCTGCTCTGGAAAAATGCGAGGATATCCGTCTTGTGATGTCGCGTCCAATGCAACCAACAGGACAAGGCAAATCGTAACCCAGCAGCATCTCTTAATATCCATTTTCCGCAGTGACTCCGTGAGCTCCAAAAAGCGATCAGGACCACGTGTTGAAGGATCTCAATGTCAAACTTTACCGAATGCGAAAAATGCAACCGTTTTGCAAGTTTTAACGACGATGAATTCTCAAAATTCCGTTCCTGTCGATTAGGATCATCGACGGGAAAATAATGCATAATCCAGTGATTCACATGGGGAGGATCACAATTATGCTTCCGCAACTTCGGAATTTTCTGATTGTGACGACTGGTCTGATTCTTTTGCCAAATCTGCTTCTTCCTCCGCTTCTTCACTCAGCTCAAACGAATTCAGAGCTTCAAATGCCTCTTGCGAATTCGCTGTATCTTTAACGATCAGGCCATCTCGAAGAACGATGATCCGATCCGCGTTTTTCGCGATTGCCTGATCATGAGTGACAAGAATAATCGTGATGTTACGTTCTTCATTTAGCTTTCGAAACATGGTGATCACTTCACGACTGGTTTTGGAATCCAGGTTTCCGGTCGGTTCGTCGCCCATGAGGATGGCCGGATCATTGACCAAAGCTCGCGCGATCGCGACGCGCTGCTGTTGACCACCAGAAAGCTGACCAGAATGGTGGTCCAACCGATCACCCAGCCCAACGAGCTGCAACAATTCAATTGCTTTCTTTCGACGCTGACGGGCTGAGACACCTTTTGTATAGAGAAGCGGCAGCTCAACGTTTTCCATGGCAGCCGTCCGATTGAGCAAATTAAAGTTCTGAAAAACGAACCCAATTTTCTGATTGCGAATTTTGGCACGCGCATCACGTGACATCGTAACGATTTCTTGTCCATCCAGTAAAAAACTGCCGCTTGAAGGCCGGTCCAAACAACCCAGCGTGTTCATCAACGTCGATTTTCCTGACCCGGAGGGACCGATCAGTGCAATGTATTCCCCTTTTTCAATTGAAAGCGTCGCTCCGCGTAAAGCATGGACCTTCACTTCGCCGAGATCGTAGACCTTCTTAACATCTTTCAGTTCAATTAACGCCACGGATTCTCGCTATCTCATCAGTTCAGAACAAACCATCAGTCTAATTCAAAAATTGTGCGGTTGAATTGGTGTTCGTTTCAACGGAAAATATCTTTTCCTATTAATCGAGAATCAGCTTGAAATTCAAAAGGCTGATTTCGTCAAATCAGCCTTTTGAATTTCCCAGCCTGCATATCGCCCACCCTCTCCTACCATTTTCCGGAGCCAAAATGAAATCAGTTTCTGCTGTTCTATTGATATTGTTTGTATCGACAACCTGTTTCGCTGATGAAAACTGGCCAAATTGGCGAGGTCCAAATTCAAACGGCGTCGCTAACGGAGACCATTACCCAACCAGTTGGGGTGAGCAAGAAAACGTCAAATGGAAAGCCGACCTTCCCGCGTTTGGTAGTTCAACACCTGCCGTTTGGGGAGAAAAGATTTTTGTCACGACTCCGAATCAAGGCGAAAACTTTGTTTACTGCTATGACTTCTCTGGCAAAAAACTATGGGAAGCCAAAATTGGGAAGGCCGAAACGAAAAAGCATAACATGGCGTCCAGTAGTAATCCGTCACCCGTCACTGACGGAAAACACGTATGGGTCTACTTCAAGAGCGGTGATTTCGGTTGTCTTGATTTTGGCGGCAAGGTTGTTTGGACCACGAATCTGCAGAGCAAATTCGGCGACGACACATTGTGGTGGGACTTGGGGACTTCGCCAGTTTTGACAAAGGAATATGTTGTTGTTGCATGCATGCAAGAGGGACCCTCCTACGTTGCGGCATTTAAAAAGAACAGTGGCGAACTGGCATGGAAACAAGACCGAACGTTCGATGTACCCAAAGAGAACGAACAAAGTTACACAACGCCGATTGTGAACATCCGCAATGACAAGGAAGAAATAATTGTTTTGGGTGCGGATGCAATCACCGCCCACGACTCGGCCAGCGGAAAAGAGATTTGGCGGGTCGGCGGATTGAACCCGGATAACAAACAATATTGGCGATCGATCTCATCCGCAGTTTTAGATGACGGTGTCTTGTATGCTCCATACGCTCGCGGCGGAACCTTGACAGCAGTCAAAGTCGGTGGCCAAGGTGACACAACCAAGGAAAACACGCTTTGGACCAAATCCAAAATTTCGATCGATGTACCGACGCCAACCGTCAAAGGAGATAAAGTCTACATCTGCAATGACAAAGGTGTGATCGAATGTATTGACAAAAAATCGGGCAATACGATTTGGAAATCTGAGAAGTTGGGTCGAGGCAAATTCTATTCTTCGCCGATCATTGGCGGCGAGAACATTTACGCAACTTCGGATGATGGAACCACGTATGTGGTTAACCTCGTCTCTAAAAAAGTGGTTGGAAAGAATCGTTTGGGCAGTAAAACGGCGGCGTCGCCTGTTTTAGTCCATGGCAAAATCTTGATCCGCGCTTCCGATGCTCTCTACTGCATTGGCAAGTAATTGAAAACGATATTCGATTTGACAGGAAACAGCCCAACTGTCGCCTCGTTGTTTTTGTCGACATCCCGGCGGGCACGCATCGATCATGATCAAGCCTTGCCGAAAACGGGTGAAACCGCAAGAATAACACGCGTCGAGTTCAGGGAAATGGTTCGCCTGTCTGTCAATTACTCGTCACGAAGAAGGCGGCAATAACGAACTTGAATCGAACTGTTGCTAACCGCCCAGTTCGAACGAATCTTAATAATTAACGCATTGGTAAAATTGAATGGACGATTTTGAACGCATGTTAAGCGGCGCGATTGAAAAAGGCAAAGCTGAGGGGCGAAAATCCGAAAGGGCCGCCGCTGAAGCCAAAATGTCGCAGGAAGAATTAAAACGCTTGCATTCAAAATATCGGTTGCATCTTTCAGACGTGATTGAAAAGAAAATGGAACAGCTACCCAATCATTTTCCCGGCTTTCAATACGAAACGGTGTATGGTGACCGAGGTTGGGGGGCAGCTTGCCACCGTGATGATGTCGGAAAAGGCCGCCGTGGGTTCTACAGTCGACTTGAGTTGACGGTCCGCCCACTTGGTGAATTCAATGTGCTTGATATCACCATTCGTGGCACGATTCGAAATAAAGAGGTCATCCAAAGAAGCTTTTACCAGGAGCTGGACGAAGTCGTACTCGAACGTTTTGAAGAAACCGTACAGAATTGGATTCTGGATTACGCTCAAAAATTTTCGGCCGCTGGATAGAAAACATTTTGACGAAAACATTATTGCTGGTCCCAACCGAACTCGAAGCAACAAAACTTCGCCCCCACTTGAGCCGTGACAGCGAAATCTCTTCGCGCTGCGTTATCGAGCGCTGTGGATTCGGCTTGATCGAATCAGCTGTGCGTACGTCTCAACAGCTGGCCAAACGCCCTGTTGAACGAATCATTTTGATCGGCATCGCAGGTGTTTACTCACGGTTCTCGGAACAAGTTGGAACCGCAACAATCGTTCATTCAGTTGTTCAATACGGAATTGGATCGATGAAGAACGGGTCGTTCTTGACTCCACCCCAATTGGGCTTCTCCACAAATGCTCCAGAAGAAATCCGTTTGCAAACGCAAACCATTTCGACGAACCAGGAAGAAATTGACCGCAAAATCCAATTGGTATCGGTCTCTTGCGCTGGACAATTACGAGAAGATGAGATTCTGACCAAGTATCCCCACGCCTCTTGCGAGGACATGGAAGGCTATTCCGTTGCATACGTTGCGAGTGAGCACCAAATTCCATTGACGATCATACGAGGGTTCTCCAATGTCGTGGGTGAAGAATTTGCGAATTGGAAAGTTGATCAAGCGATTGAATCAGCTTCGAAAATTTTGAAACAAGTGATTTAATGCCCTGCTTCAACGGATTCAACTACCTTATTGATCACTCTATTTACCCAAGCCGATTTACTATGGCGAGAATTCCCGCGTCGGTACAATAAAGCGGATGTTCATTGGACCGGTGTGGATCTCAGATGCTTTTAAAAATTGACCTGATTCGTCGCAATGTGTTGCCACTGGCCTATTTCGGCTTGATGTTTCTCGCGTGCGCAAGTCAAGATTTAGCGGCAGACGATTTGGTTTTTCTAAAAAAATCCGCGATCGTATCGCGGTCCAGATACATTGGAAAAATCGAAGAATACAACGCGATCAAATTGACGTTGGTAAACCCTGCTGGAAAAAAACTCGAAATCGACTCTCGTCGCATTTCCCATGTCCAAACTGAATTCTCCTCGTTAAAGCTGAAAGCAGACCGTTTGTTCAAGGAAAAGAAATTTGGGGTGGCGTTCGAGCAATACGAGAAGGCCATTCCAAATGAAAAACGGGAATGGATCCGGCGCGAGATCATATCCAAACAGATTCTGTGTCTTTCTGCACAACAAAAAACAGTTTCCGCAATTTCACTTTTTTTAGCTCACTTTTCGTCGTACCCCAACACTCGCTTTTTGCACGTCGCTCCGTTGAATTGGGACTCCATCGATGTGGACGTTGAGATTCAAAACAAATGCGGGTCGATACTGAGCGGGAATCCGTTGGAGCAATTGATTGCATCGAGCTGGTTGCTTTCAGGCCCACAGAAAACCGTGGCAATCAAGAAACTGGAAAAACTGGCGAGCATCGAAGCTCAAAACGAAATTCAACGCAGGGTCGTGCATTGGGCAACGATGCAACTTTGGCGAACGCGGATCGATCAATCGACGAAGGAGGACCTTGATTCTTGGAAAGCAGAAATTCAGAAACTGCTGAATGAGGATCGGGTCGGACCGATTATCGTTTTAGGAAAGTTATTGACTCGACTGGAGCAATACGATGCTGCTGCGATCGAATTGATGAAAATTCCGATTCGGTATCCCGATCGATATCTCGAGTGTGCATCTGCTCTCGATCTGGCTGTCGAGGCGCTAACCCGAAACGGAAAATCAAAAGAAGCTCAATTGGTTTTGCAGGAATTGACCAATCGCTATACTACAACCACACGGGCAAGGAATCGTCAGAATCGGGCGGTAGGCAATCAAAAGAAAATCAATAATGACAAACGGCCGAAATGAATTGTTCAACAACCAATCGACTTTCGGCCGGGGCTTTTCCCACATTTTCGAAGGTCCGAATCACGCCAAAAGAATGGGGCGAACCGTTTTGATGGTCGCCGTCATGGCAACGGTGTTGTTATTGATTGCCGATACGGCGTCTGCTCAAGACGTTCAGCCTGAACCCAAAGGAATGCTAGGTATTATTTTTTCCGGCGGAATCAGTGGTGCAATCTTGGTCTTCGCTTTGGTGGCTTTATCGATGGTGGCCGCTTATCTGATTTTCGAACAAATCTTATCAACCCGTCGAAGTGAGTTGATGCCCACCGGCTTGCACGAACAAGTTCGTGAAGCATTGGTCCACGGAAGTATTCCAGATGCCGAAAATGCATGTCGGCAGAATCCGAGTTTTCTTTCGTTTGTATTGCTACAAGGCATTGCAGAAATCGAATACGGCTGGTCATCAGTCGAGAAAGCGATTGAAGATGCCCTTGCGGAACAATCCTCGCGATTGTTTCGAAAGGTCGAATACCTGAACGTGATTGGAAATATTGCGCCGATGGTGGGACTGCTTGGCACTGTCGTCGGGATGATCTTTGCATTTCAAAATGTTGCTTCGGCCCCACCGGGCGGCGCAACCGCACCGGACTTGGCGGAAGGGATTTACCAGGCTCTCGTCACAACCGTGGGCGGATTGATTGTTGCAATTCCCTCGCTCGCGGCGTTTGCCATCTTCCGAAACCGTATCGATCAATTCGTTGCCGAGGCGGCGTACTTAGCTCAGCACGTCTTTGGCCCACTTCGCCGAAAAAAAAACAAGTAAACCGAAAGCATTAACTTCGTTCGTTTTAACGACCCTGGGGAAGACGAACGTTGCTCACATGGTAAATTGCATCTGAATCACGATCATCAATCAAATCACGTCGCCGTTTGACTCTTCGATGACCTCCGTCAGAATGGGCTCCAACTCGCGGGGAGCTCTATTGAAAAGCATTCCAACGCAAAAAAATGACAGGAGAAGCAAAATCGCGGCGCTCCCACAAAAGCCAGCGTCCGGTACATCTTTTCACCCGGTGATTCAGTGTAGATATTTATTTAAGGCTAACGATAATAATGCCGAGCCCATACTTTTATTCGGCTTAGCTTGTCGAATTTTGCATATCGATTCAGTAATCAAACTCATCAATTAAGACTACATGACTCACTACGATGTTTTTAACGGCGACGCGGATGGAATCTGCGCTTTACACCAACTACGTCTTGCAGATCCTCGAGACAGCACGCTGATTACCGGCGTTAAGCGAGATATCAACCTTGTAAAGAAAGTAACGTCGGCGAGCGGCGACACCGCGACAGTGCTCGATATTTCGCTGGATAAAAACCGCAACGATTTGGTACGGTTGCTCGAAGCCAGGATGAAAGTGATTTACTTCGATCATCATTTCGCCGGTGAAATTCCTGAATCTGAACTTTTGGAAACGCATATCGATACGTCATCCAATGTTTGTACAGGCCTATTGGTAAACCAATATTTGAACAGCGAATTTTTACCATGGGCCGTAACAGCGCTGTTCGGTGACAATCTTTATGATGCTGCGGCAAGTGCCGCCGAACCGTTGAATCTATCGGATTCGCAATTGGACAAATTAAAGAATCTGGGAACGCTGTTGAATTACAACGGCTACGGAAGCACGATCGACGATCTATATTTCCCTCCGGACGAACTGTATTTGAAAATAAAGCCGTACGCTGATCCATTTGAATTCGTTGAATCCGATTCGACTTTTCAAAAACTGCAAGCCGGATTCGACGACGATATGAATCGCGCAGCGACCATTGAGCCAACACTCATTACGGATCGTTGTGCCATGTTCGTGTTTCCCGAAGAGGCTTTTTCACGCCGGGTTAGCGGTGTGTATAGCAATCAATTGGCGCGAGATCATCCGGATCGTGCGCATGCTTTGGCAAGCCTATTGCCATCGGGCGAATACTTGATCAGTGTTCGCGCCCCGCTTTCGACCAAAACGGGTGCAGACGAATTGTGCCGAAAATTCCCGACTGGAGGGGGAAGAAAAGCGGCGGCCGGAGTCAATCAATTGCCAGCTGACCAGCTTCAGGCTTTCAGCGATGCAATGGAAGCTCAATTTGGCAATTGAGCCAAGTCTGGGTTGCGCAGTCTTAAGGTCTAATGTTGATTGCAACCATGCGTTCCAATGTCGTGGAGCCAGTCCGCTCACGCAGGAAAGTTTACTGGCTGACTCAATTTGGTGTTTAAATACATTTGGGCCATGGCAGCCGACGGATGCAAGTCGAGTTCATTGATTTCGGGAAACCAGTGTCCCACTTAATCGCGTGATCAACCGCTTCATCTCTAAAACGCTGATGGTTGCAAGGACACGGTGCACTGGAATTTGTGTCATCGAAACGATTTGATCAATCGATGTAGAATCATCTACGATTGCATCGAGAATCAGCCGCTCTTGTTCGTTAAGCTGCAATTCGGCCGGATGCAATACAGTATGCCCCTGGACATCAAGTGTTTTGGTGGCCAAGGGTCCAAGCTCTTCCAACACATGATCGACGTGTTCAACAAGCTTCGCGCCGTCACGAATCAAATGATGGCAACCGGAAGCTGTCCGACTATCGACGCGGCCCGGAACGGCGAAGACTTCACGATTCTGCTCCATGGCATGGTGAGCCGAAATCAAAGCCCCAGAACGGGCCGCAGCTTCGACAACAATCACCCCCAAAGAAAGTCCTGTTACAATTCGATTTCGCTGCGGGAAGGATGAGCCCTTGGGCTTGCTGTCCAAAGACGACTCCGAGATGACCGCACCACTTTTTGTAATATCGTCCGCCAGCCGTTTGTTTTCCGGTGGGTATACGTTGGTCACGCTACTACCCAATACCGCGATTGTCCGCCCACCTGCTTCCAAAGCGGCCTGATGCGCAACGGTATCGATCCCTCGCGCTAGCCCGCTGACAATTGTAAAGCCTGCGCGTGCCAAGCCTGTTGCAAACTGCTCGGCTTGTCCCAGTCCGTATTGACTTGCATGACGAGTTCCAACAATGGCAATCGCAATAGAATCCGCTGGTATAATCTCTCCACGCGAGTACAAAATTCCGGGCGGATCAGGAATCTCTCGTAAATTTGCCGGGTAATTTTCGTCCGATTCAAAAACAAGACCAATGTTCAACTCACGGCATCGATGCAATTCACTTTGAGCCGCCAATCGGTTGTTGGAATTCACTATCGCCGAGGCAATATTTGGACCGATGCCGGGCACCTGCCTCAGCTGCGATTCGCGAGCCCCCAAAATGTTTGCTGGAGAATCAAAAAATTCCAAAAGTTGCTGCCGAAGTCTTGGGCCAAGACCGTTGATCAGATTCAACCTCAGCCAATCGATCGTTTGATTTTCATTAAAATTTTGTTCCGGCGGTCGATTTGAATTCGAGGATAGCGACATGTCGATAAAGCAAGTGACAGGACGAACGTGCTTCTCAATTATAACTGATCACAACCTTCAATTCATCTGAAGAATGGCAATTGCACAAGAGACCGACAAACAGTCCCAAAGCTGCTGGCGCAATAAAAAAGACCGCCAAAATTAGCGGTCTCGTATGAATAAATCCATAAACGGCGATCAACCGTTCTCGGGAATGTCAGTATTCACAAACTAGTTACAGCATGGAGCCGGTGTCGTGCAACAAGGCTTTGGAGCTGGGCGGCAAACGGTTTTGCACTTGCAGCATTCGGTAACCTTAAGACGCAAGCGAGAAACCTGACGATGGGTGGTTTCCTTGCAAAGCTTCATTCGTGTGCAACCGCAACAATCAGTTACGCACTTAAGACGCAAACGAGTCACTGGTTTGGTGACACAAACGCGCTCAAGCGAAAGCTTTTTTACAGTTCGGCACTTGGTCACTTCAACACAACCACAGTCGTTTGCCGATGCAGTTGATGCGAAAAAAAATCCGGCGACGATCGCCAAAGGTAAAACTACTCGAAACATTCTTCTCTCCCAAAAACGGTTGTAAATAACTTTTCTGTTTGTTCGATATTGCTCGCGAATGGATTTCAAACCACGCTCCTTGCCCAGTTTATCCATTCAGACTAAACCGGTCAACCAAGCAATTCATTGAACTTAGGTTCACGCAAGCAAATTGCCAACAAAAAAGCCCGAAAAGGCAAAAAAAGCACAAAAACAGGCATTTCACTGCTTTGAACCCGATTCCATCTCTTCGATATACTGCCTCAGTCGCTCATTTTCATCATGAACATCACGAAGCTTTAGCATGTTGCTAACTCGCTTTAGCAACTCGACCTTATTGACAGGCTTTGAAAGAAAGTCATCCGTACCCGATCGAACCGCTCGTTCGATATCCCCCAATTCATTAAGGGCAGTCACCATTAGAACCATTACGTTTTTGCTCGATTCGTTGGATTTGATTTTTTCGCAAACCTCAAATCCGCTAAATTTCGGCATCATGATGTCAAGCAAAATGACGTCTGGCCTGAACGAAGCGACTTTATCGATCGCTTCCGCTCCATCAACTGCCATCGCAACTTCACAATCAATTTCTGACAAATAGGCTTCCAACAATTCACAATTCGCTTGATTGTCATCGGCGATCAAAATCCTGCTGGTGGTCATTTTGTCTGGCATATTAAAAGGTCCGTAAATAAGTTCGACGGAGCGTTGATTGCTTTTGAACCTTGGCACCGCAGGGTGTGAGTGAACCGATAGGGACGTGACAATCTCGTGTTGCTGAAACGAATTCGTGTTCTCCATGCGAGTAAAACGAATTTGTTCAGGCAATCGAGATTGTTAAATTCACTTCATCTACGACTTTACGATATCGTGAATCACGTTTCCCGCAACGTCTGTTAAGCGGAATTTTCGGCCTTGGTATTTGAATGTCAGTTTTTTGTGATTGACACCCAGCAAATGCAGCAGCGTTGCGTGAAAGTCATGGACGTCGACCGAATTTTCGACAGGAAAATAACCCAGTTCATCGGTCTTACCATAAGTCATCCCGCCTTTGACGCCGCCACCGGCCATCCACACAGTGTAGGCGTCCTTGTGGTGGTCGCGACCTACGGAGGCACGATCACCCTGCATCATCGGCGTCCGTCCAAATTCGCTTCCCCAGACGATCAACGTTTCATCTAGCAAACCACGTTGTTTCAAATCGCTGATCAGCGCAGCAATCGGGCGATCGACTTGCTTCGCTTTGTTTGCAACGCTCTTGAAAACACCCCCATGGTGATCCCAGCCCTGGTCAAAAAGTTGGACGAACCTCACGCCCCGTTCCACCAGCCGCCTCGCCAACAAACAGTTATTCGCAAAGCTCGATTTACCCGGAGACGTTCCATAGGTCTCATGGGTCAATTTCGTTTCCTTCGAAATATCCATTAGTTCAGGGACCGACGCTTGCATCCGAAAGGCCAGTTCGTACTGCTTGATACGCGTAGCAATTTCCGGATCCCCGACATCAGCATATTGTTGCTGGTTGAGAAAGTTAATTCCGTCGACCATTTTGCGGCGATCGGCCCGCTCAATTCCGTCTGGATTAGAAAGAAACAGGACCGGGTCCCCCTTGCTTCGGAACTCAATTCCTTGATGCTCTGTCGGCAAAAAACCACTGCCCCACAAACTGTTCCCTGCTCCTGCCACACTTCCGGTAATTAAAACAACGAACGCCGGCAAGTCGCGGTTTTCACTGCCCAATCCATAGCTTAGCCAAGACCCAAGTGTTGGCCGACCAAACCTCTCGAATCCCGTTTGAAAAAACAACTGTGCCGGCGCATGATTGAACTGCTTGGTGTTTACCGTTTTTATCAAACAGATATCGTCAGCGACGGACGATAAGTGCGGGAGCAATTCCGAAAATTCGTTCCCACTTTGGCCGTGCTTCTTAAACTTAAAACGCGTACCCAGAAGTTTCGGATGCCCGCGTAAAAAAGCAAATCTCTGTCCTTCCAAGTAACGGTCAGGACAAAGTTCACCGTCATGATCTTGGAGTGCTTTCTTATATTCGAAAAGGTCGAGGTGGGATGGAGCGCCAACCATATGCAAGAAGATGACGCTTTTGGCTTTCGGTGCAACTTTTGCAAGCCTTGACTGATCTTCGGGATTCTCGCCACCAAATCCGGAGTCGGATAGCAAGCTTCCAAGAGCAACCGAACCGATTCCAGCTCCCGCTTTGGCGAACAGCTCACGCCGCGTTTGAAAGTTTGGATTGGATTGAAATAGCATTTGCATCTCATTTCGGCTAAATGGTTTCGGTCAGTATAGTGGCTTAACCTTTCCTTTCGTATCGGTTTTCTCAAGCTTTTCTGGTTAGATCGCTCGATTCGACGTGACTCCGCCCCATTTCAACTGCTGACATTCTCGAAACATGCAAGGAACTACCGCCGCTTCCTAAAAACTTTGTCACCGCAGGGACGGGGGCGTTCACAACACTGTTTCCTCGAAACGAATACGCGTGGGTTGAGACGCCCGCGTCCAGCATTAATCTCAAATCGCAGAGACACGATCGATCTTTGCGTAGACCCTTCCTTTTCTCCAAGTCATGCCTTTTCTGATTCTTCTCAAAATCTCTCGCGAATTCTCAATTCTCAATTCTCAATTCTCAGTCGTTCGCTCGATCGCTATGAAGCTGATATCAGGAATTCGCCGATGCGAATCGTGATTCTCGACAAGCTTGCTAACCCAATCGCTGATCGCAGTGGCGGTTCGAAGCTCTTCACCCGACATGATTTCCATGATGGAAAAATCGTCACTCCGTCGAAAAGCCATTCGAAATATCTGGCGAAAACCATCATTGAACGCAAACAAAACCGAAGACGGCAGCAGGACTCGATCGCGGGCCTCGAATTCTTCATCCTCGCAGGCACCCAATGGCGAGCCTTCCGCAGTGATATCCGTTTCCGCTGCTGCTCCTAGAATCAAAGCCCCCGTTTGGCCAGCATTTGCCCACGACGCAATACCAGTCTCGGGTTCAATCTGGACGTTGAAAACCGAGCCAATTTGGTCGCCAAGCGGACAATCCCACATCGTATTGTTGATGTCGAAAAGAAATTTCTTTGGTATCGGCAGATACGCTTGGTGAGCACGCATTGCACCTCGCAGTGACGAGGCAGCCAAACCGGATTCGATCATAGCGCCTTGGACATCACCAATCGACGCGACAATTAAGCCTGATGGAGAAACGGAAAGGTCATGAAATGCTCCGCCGATTTCATCGGTTAAAAAATCTTTTCCCGTAACAGCCCAACCATCGATCTGAGGAAGCGAGGGGGGGGTTTGGATCTGTTGCCAAACTCTTGCTCGGTCAATATCACGCTCCAATTTCCTGGATACCGAACCAACTCGCGAGGCGGATTCTCTCTCCAGTTCTGCAGCCACTCGGCCGCCTATCAACTCAGCAATGATAGAATCCTGTTTACTAAATTCGCGTTTTTTTTCTGAGAAAAACCACACTGTCCCAAGTGGTGTTGAGTGCGTCGCAACCGGTACACAAATGCTTGAGGGATACGACTCCGGAATATTCCATTCAGGAAGCAATAGCGAATCATTGATGAGAACGGTCTGTCCGGTTAGAGCATCCAAATCAGCAACACATTCCGACAACAAACGTGGAGAAAGCAATAGCCGATCAGGCGATAGCCCGGTGTGAATTCGCAAATCCAATTCTTGAGTGGCGTCATCCAGCAAGTAAACACCGCTGGCCGTCATGCCAAGCGCCTCAACCCCTTGCAGCAAGACCCCTTCAAGCCTGTTAAGCAGTTGCTGGCTATGCTTCTTTCGAAGATCTTGGTCCTGAAAAGTAACGGGAATTGTGGTGGACAATTCTGCGTTCAATTGATTGACCGCTCGTCGGGAGCGGCAAAGATCGACCAACATCTGGTTGATCGAGGCAATCACACCATCGCATTGCTCTCGATGAAGGCATTTCTCACCGGGGGGAACATCTGCAGACATGTCAACCACTTTCAAATCGAACGGGGCAAGTGTGCCGCAATTTGAAAGATAGTCACTTGGAAAGAAACCTGTCGAAGGGGTGCTGGGCTGCATCCCAATTTCCCAGCCGGTGGCCGCTGAAAAAGACTTAACGAGCTGATTCAATCCTGGAACGGAAGCTACAAATTCAGCAGTTGGATCAACGGCTTGATCCTCACTCTCGACATGAAGCCGAAGAAACGGGGTATTGGTTATCACGGTTTTCTAATATGAAAAAGGCAACGTCGTCGAACGAGTTACGCTGGTGTACGAAAAGCTAATCCGTCAAAACCTATCGTTGCGAAACGTCAAAGTTTCGCCGGCATCCGTGATCGGTACGAATGAGTTCGTCGCGACAACATGCAAACCTTTTGTGTTTTATCTAAAGCGTTTAAACTTTTGTAAATAAGCGGCTGAAAAACCGGAACAAAAAAAACGACCGTCAGAAATTCCAACAATCGTTTGAAAGAGCTTTCAATTTTTGGCTGAATTAGATTACTTGTTTCCAACGCAATAAAGATATGCGTTAGATCGAAAATAAAGCTTGCTCTGGCTGACCGCAACGGTTCCATTGAACTCCGAATCATCTTCAAATTTGTTCACCGCGATTTGCTTGAACTTCGGCTCGGCAGCAAACACAAAAATTCCACTCTTGCGACTTGGAACGATGATTTTTCCGTCTACGACAACGGGCGAAGCATAAAACGGCCGTCCTCCTGTTTTCAATCCTCGCAGACGCTGTTGGTATACCTTTTCTGCCGAGTCTGCTTTCAGGCAAATCGCCTGGCCGCGATCGGTGACCCAATAGAGGTGATCTCCGTAAAGGACCGGCGTTGGAACGTATGAACCGATTCGCGTGGACCATACGACGTCTGAATCTGGAAGAACCTTGCTGCCGCCGATCTTAATTGCTTGTCCGACCGTCGAAGGGTACCCACCAAATGTGTACGCGACATCGTCCTTAAAGACGATGCTCGGTGTAATATTCCCTGTCAAATTCAGCGATTTGTAAGCTTTCAGCTTTCCGGTTTCTGGAAAAATCGACCACAGTTCGCCTACCGCACTGATCAAGAGCTCCTCGTTCCCGTTGTTTAGCTTGGCGACGACTGGTGTTCCATAAGCCAACTCCAATGCAGCGCCCGGAGCCTTCCATGCCTGTTCGCCTGTTTCTTTTTTGATGGCGAAAATCGCGCGACCTTCCTCGCCAGCATTAACAATCACCAAGTCCTTGTACATGACCAAGCTCGCCGCAGAACCCCATCGCCGGTTACTGGACTGCTTACCAACGTCGAATTTCCATTTCTGGTTGCCGTCCATGTCAAACGCAAAAACACCCGACTTGCCGAAAAACGCATAGACCATTTCGCCATCCGACGTCGGGGTGTTACTTGCGTAACCATGTTCACGTAAATATCCGCTGTAAGAATCCTCTGGCTGAACGGCATCAACAGATTTTTGCCAAATTTCCTCTCCGGAGTTCTTGTCGAAACAAATCAGGTGCCGCTTCATCGTTCTGGAACTGCCGGAATAACAGGTCACAAAAACTTTTGTACCAATGACCATCGGCGAAGAAGCTCCCGCTCCAGGTAATTTTGACTTCCATATCAGATTTTCTGAGTCACTCCACGTTTCCGGTACATTCTTATCGTCACTTACCCCCATTCCACCGGGACCCCGAAACCGATTCCAATCCTGTGCACCAGCAGATGATGGTGCCAAAAGCATTGATGTAGCAAGAAGAAACAAGGTCGGTCTGATCTGATTCATTTATGGCTCGGTATTCGAAGGTTGTTGGGATTAGGTAGGAAAGCGAAGAAACAAATCAATATGGGATGGGACCAACTTGGTCCTTTGGTCGAGCAGGATACCGGTAAGCCGGATGGTAAATCCACAACAACGGCGAGAAATTTTGGCGTTTCATCTCGATTGGTTTACGGGTCTGCAACACCATGGCGCAACACGCACTCGTCGATCTGCTTTTCAATTATTTCGGGAAAGATATCACTGATACTGGGGCAAAAGGCTATTGGATTAACAACCGCATGAGAGCCTCGCCGCGATAAGCGTATTTTTCAGCAACATGGTGATGGTCATCGGTCCAACCCCGCCAGGAACCGGCGTGATGTAACTTGCTTTTTTGTTTACTTCGTCGAAGTCGATATCGCCGACCAACCCATCATCGGTACGGTTGATACCGACATCGATTGCGACAACGCCGTCTTTCACCATTTCAGCTGTGACGAAATTTGCTTTTCCAATCGCTGCAATCAAAACGTCTGCCTGTCGTGTGATTTCTGAAAGATTCTCCGTACGGCTATGGCAGATGGTAACGGTTGAGTTGGCGAAATCGCTGCCATACAAAAACTCTTTCTGAACCAACATCGCCGCGACGGGCTTACCAACGATTTCACTCCGACCCAAAACCACCACATGTTTACCCGAAATTTTGATTCCATATCGAACCAATAACTGCAAACAGCCATGCGGTGTGCAAGGAACAAATTGAGGACGGCCTTGCGAAAGCAATCCGACGTTGGTCGGGTGAAACGCATCGACATCTTTCGTCGGCACAATCGCATCCAAGATCTTTTGTTCGTTGATTTGGTGTGGCAACGGCAGCTGAACTAAAATCCCATGCACAGCAGCGTCAGCGTTTAGTTGATTCACCAGTTCGAGCAATTCTGATTCACTGGTTTCAGCAGGCAAGCGATGTAGCTGACTTTTAATACCCACTTTTTCACAAGCCTTCTCTTTATTTCTAACATAAACCTGACTTGCCGGATCCTCGCCAACCAACACAGCCGCCAATTGTGGCCGAACCGATGTTTCCGCAACGAATTGCGCGACTTCTTCTTTTATTTCTGATCGGACCTCGTTCGCGATTTTTTTTCCGTCAAGAATTTCTGCCATTTCGTCCCTTGCGATTTCCAGGTTGATCCGATTTATGCCGACGCACACTGGTAATCGTACCGAAATTTATCCGGGCCTAAAGTGGCTGCGAGCCTTAATCATTCACCGTTTGGGCTTCACCTCTTTGCCTTCAAGCCGCAACCGACGGTTGTGCATTCCGACAAAATTTACGACCCCGTCAACCAACAGTTGCCATGGTTGCATGTGCCTTCGACCGATATACTCGGCAAAACGACGGTGCAACAACACGTTTTAGTTGCAACTCGACTGGGCAGACCAGGCAAAAACGACTAATTTGATCGTCTTTGTGAATTAAGCCTCGATCCTTTTAAAGACCGTTCGCAAGATCGAACCGATCCATGACAGATAAAGAAATTAAACTCAGCCCCGTTGAAAAGCTAAAAACCGAAAGCAGATTTCTCCGCGGCACGATCGCGGATGAGCTGTCCAATGAGTTGCCGAATTTTGATGGTGATAGTGTTCAGATTCTGAAGCACCACGGAATGTATCAGCAAGACGATCGCGATCAGCGAATGGCGATGCGTGCAAAAGGGATTAAAGACAAAGCGTTCATGATGATGTTGCGGACCCGTATCCCGGGTGGCAAATTAACGTCAGAACAAATGTTGGCTGAGATTGCCCTGGCCGATGAACTTGGTAATACCACGCTTAGATTGACGACACGCCAGGCAATTCAACTGCATGGGATTTACAAAAGTGATCTCAAAGAAGTTATCCGCCGCACCAACGAAGTTCAGATGTCGACTCTAGGAGCTTGTGGTGACGTCAATCGGAACGTCATGTGCTGCCCCGCCCCGTTTAAAAACAAAATTTACGATGACATTCAGGCAATGGCCGATACGGTATCGGAACACTTCTTGCCACGGACAAGCGCCTATCATGAATTGTGGTTGTCCAATCCTGAAACGGGCGAAAAAGAATTGGTCGGCGGTGGAATCGACGGACACGAAATAGAGCCGATTTATGGAACGACGTATCTTCCGCGGAAGTTCAAGACAGCGATCGGTTTGACTTACGACAATTGCATTGACATCTACACCAACGACTTAGGCTTGCTTGCGATCGTCGAGAATGACGAGATCGTGGGGTACAACGTGTTGGTCGGTGGTGGGATGGGCGTCACGCCAGCAAAGAAAACAACCTTTCCGGCGCTCGCAAAGAAATTAACGTTTGCGACACCGGACGAAGTGATCGCGATTAGCGAAGCGATCGTTAAAGTACAACGCGATTTCGGAAATCGTGCCGATCGGAAGCATGCTCGGATGAAGTACTTAATCAACGAATGGGGAATCGACAAATTTCGTGACAAAGTCTCTGAATACTATGGCCAAAGACTCAACGATTCGAGGCCAGAAGACGTCGACGGTTTCAATGATCACATGGGTTGGGACGAGCAAGGTGATGGTAAATGGTTTTATGGCCTGAACGTTGAAAATGGTCGCGTCTGGGACAACGAAAAATTCAAACTAAAATCGGCGATCAAAGAAGTTTGCGAAACGCTAAAGCCCGAGATTCGCTTGACGTCGCATCAGAGCCTTTTGTTTACCGATATTGAAGAAAGCTCCAAGGCAGAGCTGACCAATATTTTGAAAAAACACAACGTTCAATTGAGTGAAGAATATTCAACCGTGCGACGTTGGTCGATGGCATGCGTTGCGTGGCCAACCTGTGGATTGGCGATTACCGAAAGCGAACGAGCTCTGCCAGTGATGATGGATGAATTCGAGAAGGAGCTTGCAAAAATTGGACTTTCCTCGGAGGCATTCACGGTGCGGATGACCGGTTGTCCAAACGGTTGCGCACGGCCATTTAATCCAGACATCGGTTTGGTCGGCAAAGCCAAAAACCGATACACGATGTATTTGGGCGGTCGACTTTTAGGCAACCGGCTTGCCTTTATCTACAAAGACCTCGTTCCCTTTGAAGAAATCGTCCCCGAGATCATGAAGGTCATGACACTTTTTAAAGCAAATCGCGAGGAAAACGAGACGTTTGGTGACTTTTGTGATCGCATCGGCAAGGATTCGTTGCTCGCGCAGACCGATGAAGTTGAAAATGCAAGCTAATATTTTTGAGCGGTGATTGAGAATTCAAACACCATTTGCGTTGGGCTTGGTAGCGGATTCCCAAGACATGGATGCAACGGTTTGCCGCAATGGTGATTTCGGCGCGTGGGCCAATGCTTCGTGATCACTCTTAATAATGAGCCTGCGATTTTCGGCGTTGTGGAGCGTTTCTTTCATCCCGGGAAATTTCAAGCAGATCACATCACCTTGAGAAATCCCTCGTCGATTTGTAGGCTAAGTCTATGGTCAACATGGCCAAGTTCGCAAAAACCCGAACTTTTTCTTGAGCCATTTGATCAAAACGATTCACATAATCTTGCTACAGCTACATAGCGTTGTGGCATTTTTGATTTTTCTTCCAACTCAGGATTTTCAATGCAAAAGACTCAATCTGCCTTCGCAAGTTTTTTGCTCCTTGCAATGGCCACTGTTTCAATCGCGCAGGATGGTGGCTTGGAGCTAAAGAACTTCGACAAATCGATTCGTGCTCAGGACGATTTGTACCGTTTCGTCAACGGATCATGGTTAAAGAAAACCGAAATTCCTGCTGACAAATCGAATTACGGTTCATTTACGGCGTTAAGTGATTTGTCGCAATTGCGAATTCGGCAAATTGTTGAGATGGCTGCCAGCAAGCAAAGTGCTCCGGGCAGCGATGAACAAAAGGTCGGTGACTTTTTCAAAAGTTACATGAATGAGGCAATGGTTAACAAACTTGGTGCCCAGCCAATCGCCTCTTATTTGAAGGCAGTTGATGCACTGGAAACACATGATGCGATTTTTGAATCGTTCGGCAAATACAATGCGATGGGTGTCGGATCACCGGTTGCAGTGTTTGTCGGACAGGACGCGAAGGAGTCCAGCAAGTACATCGTGCAAATGTTCCAAAGTGGGACCTCATTGCCAGACCGTGATTACTACTTGAAAGATGACGAGAAATCGAAGGCAGTTCAACAGGCTTTCAAAAATTACGTCGTCGCTCTTTTTAATGCTGCAAAACTCGAAAACGCAGAACAGGCTGCTGATGAAATTCTGGCGCTGGAAACCAAACTTGCAGAAGCACAAGTCGATCGCACGACGCTCCGAGATGTAACCAAACGTTACAACAAATTTCCGCTCGAGAAAATCAGTGCTGATTATCCCTGTGGTAACTGGGACAAGATGCTGTCGAATGGTGGCTTGGCTAACACCAAAGAAATGAATGTAGCGACCCCTCCATTCTTCGAGGCATTCGCCAAAATCTTCAAAGAAACTAGCGTCGATACGTGGCAAACGTACATACGCTTTCGTGTAATCGATACCGCCGCTCCTTATCTTTCAAAAGAATTCGAGGATGCTCAGTTCGAACTTTACAGCAAGACACTTGCTGGTGTTCCGGAGCAAAAACCACGTTGGAAAAAGGCCGTGGATACAATTAGCGGCGGCCGCGGAAAAGGAACCCTCGGCGAAGCCGTTGGAAAGATCTATGTGCAGCGGCACTTTACGCAAGAAGCCAAAGATCGCATGGACGAGTTGGTGAAGAACCTGTTGGCAGCATTTGAAGTCAGCATCGACGAACTTGAATGGATGAGTTCCGAGACAAAAGCAAAAGCAAAAGAAAAACTCTCTAAATTCAATCCCAAAATCGGATACCCGACCAAGTGGCTTGATTACTCAGCATTCGAAGTGAAACCAGACGATTTGCTTGGCAACATGCTGCGGTCGTCAAAAGTTGAATACATGCGGATGATTGACAAACTTGGAAAACCCGTTGATCGTGAAGAATGGGGCATGACACCTCAGACGGTCAACGCTTATTACAACCCGGCAAAGAACGAAATCGTTTTTCCTGCCGCAATCTTGCAGCCGCCGTTTTTTGATTTGAACGGCCCGGACGCACTGAATTACGGAGGTATTGGAGCCGTGATCGGTCACGAAATTTCTCACGGTTTCGACGACCAGGGAAGCCAGTACGACGGCGACGGAAATATGATCAATTGGTGGACAGACCAAGATCGAAACGCATTCAAATCGCTAACCGATCGATTGGTCGATCAGTACGGTGGATATGAACCGCTTCCGAAAAAAGCCGTTAATGGCAAGTTAACGCTTGGCGAAAACATTGCTGATCTTTCTGGGTTAGCCATTGCCTATAAGGCTTACAAGATTTCTCGCAAAAGCAAAAAGGCAGAGGAGTATGCGGGCTGGAATGGATCGCAATTGTTCTTCGTCGGCTGGAGTCGGGTTTGGGCTAGGAAATATCGGGAAGCCGAAATGGTTCGTCGCCTTTTGACTGATCCGCATTCTCCATCGCAATTTCGCGCCAATGGACCGATTACCAACATCGACGCTTTCTACGAAGCGTTTGATGTAAAGGAAGGCGACAAGCTTTTCAAACCAAAGAGTGATCGCATCAAAATTTGGTAGTCAGTCAAAGCGAAACAAAGAATAGTTAAAGTGAGAAAGGCGACTCTTTGAGTCGCCTTTTTTTTATTCAAAGAAGGTGCCATTTGCCGATTGAAAATTCGCCCGTGGTCTGCCCAGTGCGGTATCTCAAAAAAACATCGCGGATGAAACCAACGACTTCGTCGAGTCACTCGTCCTTAGCGAAGTAATGATGGGGTGAAATGATCGCTACAGCCACGATGCCAGGCCCACTGTCTCGCTGATACCTCTTACAAGGATCTCGAGTCAAAGGTTTTTGGAAAATCCTGGGCAAATCCGCCAAAATCCCTGGAAAATAGACTGTGTTTAAACATTTGCTGGCAAAAAACGACGGAATTACGGATTTTGACGGTGATTTTGAACTGCACCGACGGTGTGTAATAATGGGCAAGTGAGTTTCCGCATCTTGCGGCATTCTGATTGCGATTGATGAGTTAAGGATGACCCTGATGTGTTAAGGATGACCCTCCTAATCCCTCACGTTTTGCCGCATAAACACCCTCCAAAAAACGGATGATCGAATTCCGATTCCGCTTCAAAAACACGCCAGAATTCTGTCGGGGCAAACAATGCAACTCGGACATTCCAACTGCCAAATGACTCCATCCAATTGGAGTCCCCAATTTGGATTGAATCCAATGTCTTTTCGGATTGCAATCACGATATGGTTAGTCGCGATTTGCCCGTCTTCTGGAGCTTTCCTGTTTGCCGACGAATTGAAAGCGAATGAGAAGCAGTTCTTTGAAGCCAAGATCCGACCCGTTTTAGTCAAGCAATGCTATGGCTGCCACTCATCTCAATCGGGGAAAACCAAGGGTGGGTTCGCGTTAGATACTCGCGACGGATTGCGGGCCGGTGGCGATTCTGGGCACGGCGTTGTGGCGGGTGATTTGGATGGCAGTTTAATCATCAGCGCCCTAAAATACGAGGCGTTCGAGATGCCTCCGAAAAGGCAATTGTCACCAAAAATCATCAAGGATTTTGAGCGATGGGTAAAAATGGGAGCTCCCGATCCTCGCGATGGGAAGTCGATTGTCAAAAACAAATCGTCGATCGACTTTGATACTCAACGGCAATTCTGGGCGTTTCAAAAGCCGAAACAGCCCTTGCCGCCAGAGGTCAACAACTCGTCTTGGCCCAAATCAGACTTGGATCATTTCGTACTTTCGAATTTAGAAAACAAAAATCTTCGGCCCGTAAAACAAGCCTCCGAAAACGAACTACTTCGTCGCGATTTTATCAATCTAATTGGTTTGCCACCAACCGAAAAACAAGTCAACGACTACCTATCGGATGCCTCGACGAACAAGCGAGAGCAACTGATCGACAAGCTTTTGGATTCACCGCAGTTTGGCGAACGCTGGGGCCGACACTGGTTGGATGTTGCGCGGTTTGCGGAATCAAATGGGCGTGAACGAAACTTTCTTTTTCCTCACGCTTGGCGGTATCGAAATTATGTGATCGATTCGTTCAACGCAGACAAGGCTTATGATCGCTTTATTACAGAGCAACTTGCCGGTGATCTGATCGAACCGAATTCTGGCCAACCGAAGAATGAGCCCAAAATTGGGACAGGATTCTTGGCAGTTGGACCAAAGCAATTAAACGAAGGTAATCGCGAAGTTTTCGCCATGGACCTGATCGACGAGCAAATCGATGTTGTGTCTCGGTCGATGATGGCCATCACGGTTTCCTGTGCACGTTGTCATGACCACAAATTCGACCCCATATCCACTGAAGACTATTACGCGTTGGCGGGAATTTTCCGCAGCACGCAAACGTTGTTTGGACGCGGTGGTGGCGGCTCCCGTCAGGCTACGGCCCTGATGAACATTGGCGAAAATCCAGACCGGGACAAAAATGCACTTGAGGAGCACCAGAAAAAACTAGCCGAACTTAACGCTCAATTGAAGTCGCTGGATAAACAAGTAAAGGGCAAGCAGAAACGAGCCCAAAAAAACAAATCCAATCAGCTCAGTGCGGAACTCGCCAAACTGCGCCGACGCCAAACAGTGACGCGTCAGCAGTTGAAACAACTGCGGCAAACAGGCCCACTTGGCGGCGAAGTTGCAATGGGTGCCACCGATGGAAAGTGCGTGAACTGCAACGTTTTGATTCGCGGAGAAGTACGAGGCAAAGGACCTATCGTGAAGAGGGGGTTTTTAACCGTTTTGTCAGACGGCAACCGCAATCAAGTTGAAGACGTGACAAAAAGCGGTCGTTTAGAATTGGCGAGCTGGATCACTTCAACGGACAATCCGTTGACCGCTCGGGTCGCCGTGAACCGCATCTGGCTTCATCTTTTTGGAGCCGGAATCGTCCGGACGGTCGACAATTTTGGAGAATCGGGGGAACGTCCTACACATCCAGAATTGCTTGATTATCTTGCCAATCGCCTGATCAATAATGGCTGGTCATTCAAAAAAACAATCCGCGAAATCATGCTGTCGCAAACCTACCAACTGAGCAGCAATTACGATCTTAAAAACTATCAGAACGATCCAGATAATCGTTTGCTCTGGCGAATGAATTCCCGTCGTATGGACGCAGAGGTCATGCGTGACGCGACGCGTTTGGCGTCCGGCAATCTAAACCTGGAACGCCCAAAAGCATCAATTGTTGCGAAATACAAAGGGACACAAGGAATTGGGCGAGGCGTAACCGAAGCAACATTCAATGTTGAGTCCCCTCACCGAAGCGTTTACCTACCCGTTGTTCGCAATGCGGTCCCCGAACCGCTTCGAGTTTTTGACTTCGCCGAACCAAGCATCTTGATCGGTGATCGTCAGGTCACAACCGTGCCAACGCAGGCCCTCTTTATGATGAATTCAAAATTTATCATCGAAAACTCAAAGCTGTTCGCTCAGCGATTGACAAAACCTGGCCTGACGCCCACTGATCAAATACGCTCGGCATACATGACTGTTTTCTCGCGTCCGCCGAGCAACAATGAACTTACTCGAGCGATTACATTTATTGAAAAAACATCAAAGAAATTCGTTGATCGAAAAGCCGATTCGGATGAAGGAAAACATCTTGCGCTCGCCGCTTTTTGCCAAGCATTGTTTGCGAGCAGTGAATTTCGATTTTTGAATTAAGCACGGTTTTGAACCGTTAAGGTGCTGTCAAATATTGACTTGCCAAAAATGCCGCCGAATGTCGTGTATTAAAAACGCGCTGCCGGACTAAAACAGGATTCAAAGGAAACAAACTTCATGGGACTTTCACGACGACAAATGCTGCAAGCCAGTGCGACTGGCTTTGGTTATGCCGCGTTCGCAACTTTGGCGAACGAAGCAGCGATCGCAGAAAATCGAAAGGGAAAACAAGCCGGGTCCTTCGACAACAGCAATCCATCTGGATTGAAAACACCGCATTTTCCTGCAAAGGCGAAACGCGTGATTTTCATGAGCATGCGTGGCGGTCCGTCGCATGTGGATTCTTTCGATTACAAACCTGAATTGGCGAAACATGACGGGAAGAAGGCAAAAGGCAATCGCAAGTTAATGAAATCTCCTTGGGGATTTCAAAAACATGGTGAAAGCGGCCTACCGATTTCCGAATTGTTTCCACATCTTGCCAAGCACGCTGACCGTCTCTGTTTAATTAACGGAATGTATGGAAAGACACCCGCACATCCACAAGCTTATTTGCAAATGCACACGGGCGAATTCCGATTTGTCAGACCAAGCATGGGAGCCTGGACGCTTTATGGATTAGGCACCGAAAACCAGAACTTACCCGGATTCATCACGATCAAACCGGAACAGCAACTTGGTGGTGCTCAAAATTATGGTAGTTCGTTTCTTCCTGCAACGTTTCAAGGCACACCAATCGGACAACGTGGTCAATCGCTTGCCAAAGCCAAAATCGGAAACCTCAAGAATGCGGATTATGATCGGTCCACACAACGCGACCAACTTGATTTAATCCAATCCATGAACAAGGATTTGCTTGAACAGAAAAAAGTCGATCCGCAAATTGAAGGAGTAATCGAGTCTTACGAATTAGCGTTTCGGATGCAGTCCGAATTGCCGAGCCTGATGGGATTCGAAAGCGAGTCGAAAGAGACACTCGAAAGTTACGGCATTGGAGAAAAAGACACGACCGACTTCGGACAGCAGTGTTTGTTGGCCCGAAGGTTTGCCGAGGCGGGAGTGCGTTTTATCGAAGTCACACACGGAAACTGGGACCAGCACAATGGCCTTTCGAAGAACCACGCAAAGAACTGCACAAGTATTGACAAGCCAATTGCTGCGTTGATTTCAGATCTCAATGCCCGCGATCTGCTGAAGGATACATTGATTGTTTGGGGTGGCGAATTTGGGCGAACCCCTCATGTCAAACAAAAAGATGGCCGCGATCATAATGCATCAGGGTTCTCGATGTGGATGTGCGGAGGTGGAGTCAACGGTGGAATGCGATACGGATCCACGGACGAATTTGGAATTGAGGCCGTGGCTGATCGAACAAATTTCCATGACTTGCACGCAACAATGCTGCACTTATTGGGGATGGATCACACCAAACTGACTTATCGATATGCGGGACGCGACTTTCGCTTGACCGATGTTCATGGCAATGTCATGAAAAAAATCATTGCCTAGGGTACGTCAGATCTGAATTGAAATGTAGCAATCGTCGCCAGGTTCTGGCATTCCAGAGGGTGGCATTCCAGAGGGTGGCAAACGGACCTACCGTTCAGGTCAACATCGATGCACCACACACCGGGAATCAAGCCCAGATTAGATTTCCTCTGCTGTCCATCGTTTTACCAGACTGCCATTCACTTCGTTTTGGGTTTTACGTCGCTGGTATGCCCGTCGATGCTGCATCGTTTTCGTTAAGTCAGCATCATCATTCAACATCAATCGGCTTTCGCCAATCTGCCATGGCAAATCAAACGCGTGCGCCAAACGATCAACGTGCCGAAAATAGTCACGGGCCGATTCGGCATCCATCTCACGACGCACCAACCGCGTCACTCGACCTTGGATCCTGTCCCACTCGTTTACCGGTGGCGGTGTATTGTTCTGAAACGCGTGGTAATATTCGAGAATTGATTCTTCGCATAGAAGTCGCTCAGGCAAGGCTTGTAATTGCGCGCAAACCACATCACCAAACGGCGCAACTGCCGTCGCGACACTTCGATCAAGCGACGTCATCGGCAAGCGAATTTCATTGATGCGTGGCTTTTGCGGGCAACTGCAGCCGTCATGATGAAAATACTCGGCCTGACTTAACCGCCCCGTACTCGACTTTCCCCGAACGGAACGATAACTCTTGGCTTCAGAAGATACATTTCGGCAAACGACCAAACCTTCGCGAGAAATCAACTCGAAAAACGCATCGCGATTCGATGATGAAAGCAAAATCTTGTGCAAGTAATCCGCCACCAAGTCCGCTTCAACATCGATCGGCCCAGAAATCACCAGGCCGAACCGATGCGGACGCTGGATCGCAAATTCTACTTCTCCTATTCGAATTCGATTTTTTTCCGAAAACGTGTCGCTATCAAGATGATTGTTTGAGTTTGGCAATTTGTTTTTTTGGGCGAAGTTATGTTCTAATGTGCCACTTCACTATTTTTGCGATCCGTTTGCCGACGACAAGGTATTGGCCGGCAGCCACTTGCACAATTCCGCAGACGCAAAACCGAAAACCCTGGCGAACTTTAAATCGACTGCTACCGTCAATCCAACCCCTTGAATTTTACAAAGCAAAAGTGCCGAGTCGCTTATTAATTGAAATGCCGCAATGATGACAAACAACCTCCTCGAAAAAGATCTCGGACTCGTCAATAGTATCGATGTTATTGAGCAACTTGTTGCACTCGATGGAAAATTCGTGATCGATGCCGGTTGCGGCAATATGGATTTTACCCGTCCGCTTGCTGAGCGTGGGGCACGAGTCTTGGCGATTGACCCAGATCCGGTCCAAGCGCAGATCAATCGAACCGTTGAACCCATTTCAAACCTGACGTTCGTTGAAACTGGCGCACAGAAAATGCCGGTCAAAGACCATTCGGTGGACGGAATATTTTTTAGTTATTCACTGCATCACGTTCCAATGAACGATTACCCTCAAGTATTTGCCGAGGTGATTCGTGTATTGCGAGATGATGGATTTTTGTGCGTCGTCGAACCGACGACCAGTCCACTAAACGAGGTCATGAAATTGTTCCACAACGAGGACATCGAACGCGCCGCCGCCCAACAAGCCCTTGCCGACTTGGCGATTCCAAAGTTTCGATCCGTGGAAAAATTCGGATACCATAGCATTACGCAGTACGAATCGTTTGATCAGTACGCGAAACATTACGCAAGCCGCTCTTTTAATACACTTTATTCCGCAGAAGACGTGCATGCTGACGCAGTTCGCCAAGCATTTGAATTTCACGGAAAACCGAACTACCGATTCAAGTCGCCGAAAACGATGATGTTTTTAAAGGGCCTTCATCGGTAGAAAAAGGGCAGTCCAATCCTCAAAAATCAGCTCTTGCCTTTGCCCCTTGCAAGCTGGCGCAGGCAAACAGAAGCGAAAACCACTGATGCACTCCGTGATGTTACTC
Organism: uncultured Pirellulaceae bacterium; assembly: GCA_905480545.1. Lineage (GTDB taxonomy): Bacteria > Planctomycetota > Planctomycetia > Pirellulales > Pirellulaceae > JABAAE01. The sequence goes on along the minus strand of CAJQQR010000094.1, from coordinate 27,794 downwards.
ACCCGCCCACAGCGATTCGGGCAATTTCAATGGCTCAAGAATCGCGTCAATTTTCGCAAGTTCATCCGACGAAAAATGTTTGTTTTGAACCGCTTGGCAATTTGATTTTAATTGCTCGGGTCGGCTTGCTCCGCAAACAATGCTGGTGATTCTAGGATCTCGCAGAATCCACGCCAACGCCATTTGTGCGAGGCTTTGTCCACGATCGCTGGCAACCGCATTCAGTTGCTTCACTATTTTTAGGGTTTCGATGGACACTTCTTCTGGTCGCAAAGGACTGTTTTCGATCGAAGCCCTCGCACCGTCTGGGATACCGTTCAAGTATTTATCGGTTAGCAAACCTTGAAAGAGCGGGCAAAACGCGATCACCCCCATGCCTTCATCATTTGTCGTAGTTAGAAGCTCCTTTTCAATCCAACGATTGAACATCGAGTAGTTCGGTTGGTGAATCAGAACCCTTTCGTATCGATTTTCACGGCAGATTTCAGCGGCTTGCTTGGTCTGCTCAGAATTGTAACTGCTGATGCCGACATAAAGAGCCTTTCCCTGTTGAACGGCAGTGTTCAACGCGCCGAGTGTTTCCTCCATCGGTGTATTCGGGTCGAAGCGATGGCTGTAAAAAACATCCGCATAGTCGAGATCAAGTCGTTTCAGCGACTGATCCAGACTCGCGAGCAAGTACTTTCGCGAACCCCATTCACCATAGGGACCGGGCCACATGTCGTAACCTGCCTTGGTTGATATGATCAACTCGTCGCGCGGAAATTCCTTGAGGATCTTACCTGCGTTGATTTCTGCACTTCCGTATGGAGACCCATAATTGTTCGCTAGGTCAAAGTGCGTGATCCCGCAATCAAACGCAGTGTACATGATCGCGCGTTGGTTTTCCGTTGGAGTATGACCGCCGAAGTTGTGCCAGAAACCCAAACTGATTTCCGGTAGTTTCAAGCCACTTTTTCCGCAATAACGATACGGCATACGACCGTCGTAGCGATCAGCATTTGGTTGGTAACGCGTCATGTTGAGGACTTTGGTTTTCAATCAAGTAAAAGTTGTTTGATGCTTTTTTTGGAATCACACGACAGATTACTCCATAGCGTTGCCGGCGACTAACATTTTTTCCACCGCAACCTTTCCGGAGTCACCCAACGCGATTCCAATCTCTTTGGCGCGAGGTGTAAGGTCGACGATCACGGCTTCGAGCAAGTCCTCTGGTTCGCAGAGTGGATTTTCAGGAGTTCCTTTCGCAATCGCGATCGCCTGACCAAATTCCGATGGTGTTTCGATATCGTAAATTCCGCACCCGACAATACCGATCTTTGTAAGAATAGAACAATACTGACCTTGGTGCCAACGGTTACTGATCCCAATAGCGCTACCGTTTTCGAACGACATTGCCTTGTGAATCGAATAGGGAAGTTGTGACATGTGAATCCTTGATTCTGAAGCCTGATCGCGAGCAACCTAACGCGGCCATGTAACGAGTCGTTCATTGATGCTGAACAGACCATAGCTGTGCCCGCCGGAACGTGGAGCCCCATCGTCCGACGACGGTCGCTACTTTGCAATCCGGGTCTTTGGGCTCACCGGGCAATCAGACTCTCTCGGGTTGGCGATTTGAAAATTACATTGAAGTGAGGTGATGCACTTTTCACTCTAATTTATTGCCAAGATAGGTGGTTTGAAAGCGAATAACCAGTTAAATTTATGCTGGAAGCCGGCGAGAGTCGGGCATTCTTGAGAGCAATACATCAAACATGAACGTTTGGGCATTTGCCCATTCGGCGTTACGGTATTTCCGGAGCACGGCAGCGATGAGCGAAAAAAAGGACGAAGAGGAAAAAATGGATCAAGATGAAAAATCGAGTTCCAATAACGGACTTACAAGCGATCAGCGTATCTTGCTGGTTCCGTATCCAAAAATCGTTTTTTTGTACCCAACCTTTTTAATGGCGCTCATTAATGGCATTGTCTTGTCGTTCTATGATATGCCCGGCGCTGAAGAAGTTGAGCGGGTCCCCCAAATATTGTCGTTTGCGTTTTTGATTGTGATGGCTGGAAACATGATGGTTATCGGATTCGATTTTCCACGTGCCACATCGTTGTCGCTGTTTCTGTTCGGCTTGGCTGTTCTACTTGGCGGATTTTTGGTCTCAATATACGCTGGTTGGATTCTCGGCAGCTTGGGCGATTTCATTAAGTCACTTCATCCGTACGCCAACGCTACATTTTATTGGTGCTTCACGATTGTGATTGGACTGATTTTTATCGCTGTCGTGTTCAGCGTACGATTCGATTATTGGGAAGTTCGACAAAACGAATTGCTGCATCACCATGGTGTGCTAAGTGACCTAAAGCGTTACGCTGCTCCAAACCTGCGGGTCGATAAAGAAATTAATGACGTGTTTGAGTATGTGCTGCTGCGGTCTGGACGATTGATTTTGCACCCTAGCAACGAACCCAAAGCAATCGTGCTGGATAATGTTTTGTTCATCAACGACAAAGAAAATCGTCTCACCAAGTTGCTTGGTGCAATCAAGGTTGAAGTCCGCACGTAGTTGCAGCCAAAGCAGATCGGTTGCCACAAAAATGGTTCAATCTCGACGATCAGAACTGTTCGAAGGAACACTCGTGTCGCTAGGCACGGATCATATCCCCGATGACGCGGGATAACGATGACGCGTTCTGCCAAAAGGATGGGGCGTATGGAAATCAAAACCGCTCGGAAGCGACTTCGGCAAGCTCGTAGCTGATACCTCGGAATCGTCGCTTCGCTAACACGGCACCCCTCCATTAGGCCAATGGCAAGTATCGGCTGCTCTAGAATCAATCATTCTGTTGCGATAAATCAGTACTTAAGGCAATTTGACTGCCGTTCTTACAATCCTTTTCCTCCGTCAGTCATTTCATTACTGAAAAAGAGAAAACAAAAGTTGCGTTTGGAATCATTGCAGATCTAAAATAGAAGGAAACGGACCAAATCGCTGGCATTACGTGCCTTTGCTCAATATCACCTTGTGAAATCAAACGTGCAAACGGTGGTCGTTTTTGGATTTCTGAGTTTGGACGACACCATGATTCAAATCAAAAGAGCTGGTTCCGGTGAGGTGCTTTTTGAGGCAGATGCTGACTCATTGCGAGGTTTGGTCATCTCAAATGTTGATCTTTCTGGAGGCGACTTTTCCAAACAAGATCTGACTGGTACCGTCTTTCGAAACTTACGATTGAATCGAGCAATTTTCCATGAGGCGAAACTTGCAAGTGTAAAGTTGCAAAATGTTGCGGCAACATCGATCTCGTTTCTGCAGGCCGATTTGACCGGTGCCGAACTTCGTGACACGCATATGGAAGCAGCTGTTTTTGATTCGGTCGATGCGGTCGGAGCCGATTTCAGTTACGCGCAATGCAAGGATGCAAGTTTCCAAAAAGCAAACTTGCAAAGGTGCGATTTCGCATTTGCCGAATTGAAAGCCAATTTTTTTCAAGCCGTCTTATCCAGCTCCAGCTTGGTTAGCGCGAATCTATCCGGAGCCAGTTTCGCCTATGCGGACCTTCGCCGATGCGACATGTCAAACGCACAGATTATCAACACGAACTTCGAACACGCAAAAATGGAAGGCTCGATTGCGACAAATGGTCGCGTTTGGGGAACGGGCGGCGCTTTTAAACGAAAAGTCAAAAAACCTTGGTGGCAGGTCTGGGGCAAAAGCACAAGTTAACCAGAATGAATTGATGCAATTCCAAATACACCTGATCAAATCGCCAGTGACAAGAATGGTCGCCAACGAAGCCTAGACGCTCTTTCTAATACCGCAATTGCACCATCGTCAAGGTAGATGAAATTGCATTGTAAGCAAGAATCGATAACGACACTTCCGGTTCTATCGTACTGATAAACTTCCATCGATTGCTTGCAGCCCGAACAATTCAGGCGAAGCTTGGGTTGCTTCAAGTTTAAAGGCTTTAGGGCGGCGTTACGAACTTGAAAAGTTTTCCGCCGCTTGATCATCAGCTCTTAAAATACGGGGCTACGAATCACAACGCTCTTACATGCTGAGCACAAAACCACCAAGCGAACCACCCCTGTTCTCTAGCTCCCTGTTCTCTGGCTCCCTGTTCTCTGGCTCCCTGTTCTCTGGCTCCCTGTTCTCTGGCTCCCTGTTCTCTGGCTCCCTGTTCTCTGGCTCCCTGTTCGGAAAACACCAGGGACATAGGCCGGGTGCCGCACCGCCAAGCGTTGTCACCCGATCAATGGATTCAGGGCGCCAATCGATTTCTTCTTGGCTGGGATGATGATTCACGCATTTTCACTGACGAACAGAGGCAATTTTTCTGGGCCAAGTGAAGCACGAAATCAACGCAAACTGTTTCTTCGCGGCGCCGGCGGAGCCTGCGGAGCATCGTAACTAACCTGACGCGTTCTAGATGGACGAGACTGCGCGGATGGACGATTGACTTGCTTTTTCATTACCTCGGGTTGTTGCGCCGGAATGGGAGCGATTTCGCCCTCGTAAACTTGAGCATGACTGCCACAATCGCTGCACCCAGAATTGCATCCAACTCCTCCACAGCCGACCCCATCCCAATGAGCACCGTACCGTCCGTATCCCCAGACCGCTCCACGAAGCGGGTTGCCGTAACCCCCACCGTTTGGCCGATACTGGTACCCCCAAAAAGCAAACGGATTACTTAGCCATGGGATCCGCCCATTAACGCCACGTGAGTACCCTGTCGCATCGCATTCATTGCAGGTATTCGGCGGGTTGCTTACCCAATCACCATAATAAATCTCTCCACAACCTGACCCGCAAGCCAATGTTTTACGAACCGTTCCAAACGGGCCATTGTACCCGTCGCAATTATTGCAATGATCGCCGCAATCTGAATGTGTTCCGCATGAAGCACAGCCGGCGTCAAGAACGCCGTTACCAACTGCTCTAATGGGACCATGAAATTGTTCGCATCCTTGTGGCCCCCAACCAACACATCCACTAAGGTTTAGCGATATCAACAACAATCCGATAGCAATCAATTTTTTCATTTTGCCTCACCCTAAACTTTAATAATCGGCGTTCGAAATGACTTTCGAACGATGACCTCGACTCGTTTTTCGTGCCGATTGCGAAACCATAATTGATCCGCGATTCCGGGATCTCCAACCTGAATTGAGCAATCCCTTGGTCTTTATCGACCAGCAAAACCGCTACAATCAATAAAAACCATACAAATTGCCAGAATTGAATTTCTTATGAAACGTTACTTGTCGATTCCTTTTTTTATCGTGCTGGTCTGCTTCTTGTTTTGCCAGCCTGGATGCGGAAATTCGTTGCAGAACAAGATCGCAGGAAAATGGGTGATCGACACCGATGAAGACCTTTTCGAAATGATTGGCGACGAACAAGAGTCTGTCGATAACGAGGCCAAGTTCACGCTTGATTTCCAAAATGGCGGTTTGTTTGGATCAAAAGTCATTGCATCCGGACACGAGCAGATCAAAACGGGCCGTTGGTTTTTCGTCGAGGGACAAGCCGATATCTGCAAAGTCCGAGTGTCAATCAATTCTGGAAATTCCAAACTCGAGCCGGACAATGTTTTAACGGATATTAAGTTTATTGACGAAAATACTATTGAGTTGATTCCGCCTAATATGGACGCAATCAAACACAAGATGCGATTTCGACGAGGCAAATAGTCATTCGTTGGAATGCAGTCGCTGCTATCAGGATGATGGTGGCGGGCCGATTCTAATCAGAATCGCTACTTCGATTGAAACAAAGTAACGATGGAGTGTTACAAATGATGGCGTCTCGCAACCTTTCGTTTCTCCCCAGTCACAAAAAAGCCCTAACCAGTTCGCAATTGCTTGCAGGCCTACTTGTCGCAACCCATTGCTTGATGATTGGTGTTGGGTGCAGTGAATCACCAACAACTGCGGTAGAGACCCAATCCAAGATTGCCGACGCAAGTCCCAAACAACTGTCGGCAGAAAAACCGGCATCCACCGAGGAAGAGCCCACAGGCAATCTAAATACCTCGGCTACCAACGTCTCCCATGTCAAAGACATTACCGAGTCTTCAAAGCCTACCGGTTTTCAGCTTTCAGGAATTTGGTACGGCGAATCGAGGATCGACGTGGACGTGGCGAATGCCAAGCTTTCGAACTTAACAGAAGCTGAATCGAATCATTTGCAATCAATTATTAATTCGTTCGGTTCGATTGTTATGGCTGCTGAGTTCCGAGTCGACGGCGTCCTGGAACTGGACATGATGATCTCTGGTCCGGATGGCACACCGCTCCGCGATCGCTCAATTGGAACTTGGAAAACCATTGAGGCAGATCAGACAGCAATCAAAATCGAAACTTCTGAATACCGCGGCGAAGATACCGAACCTCAAACCAAACTCTATCTGTACAAAATTTTGAGCAACGATCAATTCGAATTTGTTCCAGAGTCAGTTCATCCGGAGCTTTTCACGATGTCGCCTCGAATCGTTTTCCAACGGGTTAAACAGCCCTTGGAGGATGCAGCAATCGCTGAACAACCGAGTGCAAATTCGCTTCGCTAATCCCAGTTGATTTTCGACTAGACGAACAGATCAACGGTGACAACGCAAAACAGCCCGACGCTGACGATCGCATTCACATTAAAGAATGCCATGTTGACTCGATCGAGATCGTCCGGCCGTACCAATGAGTGTTCGTAGATCAGGAGCGTTGCCAAAACGACGATGCCCATCCAGTAGATCACTCCCAGGGACAAACTTGGGCCGCCAGCATATTCGGCAAAAGGAAGACCACACAACGTCAACACCATAATCGCATGGCTAATTGCTGCGATGCGAAGTGCTCCAGCGATTCCATAACGAACTGGCACACTCTTGAGTTTCGCCTCTTTGTCAAACTCGAAATCTTGACAGGCGTAAATGATATCGAATCCGGAAACCCAAAACAAAACAGCCAGCGACAATACGCCAGGCGTGATCAAGTCATTGGGATTTTGGGTTATGAATTCGCCGCGAATGGCAATCCAGGCCGCCAATGGCGCGAGCATCAGCGAAAGCCCCAACCAAAAATGCGCGAGCGAGGTGAATCGTTTGGTAAGACTGTAAACAAACAACACCAGCAAAACGGGCACAGACAAAAACAAGGGCAACCTATTGGGCAGAAAAATCAGCGTCGATGCAATGAACCCCATTGATGTCACCAGCGTGAACAAGACGACGCTATTCAGAGAAAGCGCCCCGCTAGGGATGTGACGACCCTTTGTTCGTGGATTTTCCGCATCAATCTTCCGATCTGCAATTCGATTAAATGCCATCGCTGCGCTGCGTGCAAAAACCATGCAAAGTAAAATCCCAAGGAGATCGAACCAGCGAAATGCGACCGTGTTTCCTTTGCTCAGAGGTGCTGTCCAAGCCATCACTGCCGCGAGCATTGCGAACGGCAACGCAAAGAGCGTATGACTGAAACGGATCATTTCTAGAATCTTTTTGATGTTCTCCAACACTCTAAGACTCTTCCTTTTCAGACTCTTCCTTTTCACCCCAGCGTGAAATCAATGCATTGTCTAAACCAAATTGATCTAGGATTCTGGCAACAATAAAATCAATGAGATCGTCCAGTGACTGAACTCCGTGATACCAACCAGGCATCGCCGGAAGAACAACTGCACCGGCTTCGGTAACTTTCTTCATGTTGTCAATATGGACGAGTGACAACGGTGTTTCTCGCGTCACCAAAACCAATTTCCGACGCTCCTTTAAATGCACATCCGCCGCCCGCTGAATCAAATTCGTACTCGATCCACTAGCGATTCCGGAAAGTGTGCTACCGGAACATGGCGCGACCACCATGCCCTCCGTTCGAAACGAACCACTGGCAATCGGTGTAAAGTAGTCCTTGTAATTGTGGTAAGTCAGCGAGGAGGTATCGAATGCAGTCGAATCATTTAAACCAAGTAACGAAGTGACATCAAAGTCTTCAAGATTCACAAACCGGTTGAGTTCTTGTGCAATGACCTGCGCGCCCGACGGACTAATCGTCAAATGAACTGGAACCTGATTCCGCAGAAGAACTTCTAGCAACCGAACGGAATAGGGAGCACCACTCGCACCGGTGATCGCAACAACTAGCGGATATTTCATTTCGTTCCGATATATAAGGTTGCGATTCCAAAGGTCATTGGGATAAACTTCGTATCTTTTAAGCCGGCCTCCGACATCATGTTAGTTAAGGCCTGATATTGCGGGAATTCCCCAACGGTTTCCGGCAAATACTCGTATGCATTCGAATCGTTACGAGCGAACCATTGTCCGATCCTAGGAAGAACATTTTTGAAGTACCACTTGTACATTGACTTGATCGGCTGATACCGCGGCATCGTAAACTCAAGCACAGCGACCTGACCGCCCGGTTTGCAAACACGTACCATTTCCTTCAATCCGAGCATCGTGTCCGCTACATTCCGTAAGCCAAATGCGACGGTGACAATCGAAAAGTAATCAGAGTCGAGCGGCAAATTTTGCGTATCTGCCTCTTGAAATTGAATCTTGTTTTGATACCGGAACCGAGTTTGTTTTTTTTCGCCAAACGCAAGCATTTCCGGGCAAAAGTCAGACGCGACGATCTCCGACTTCCCTTTCGTTTTTTTATAAAAAGAAATCGCAAGATCACCCGTCCCCGTGCAGCAATCAAGTATCGGCTCGCCAGGATTCGGCTTCAGTTTTCGGACAGTATACCAACGCCAATAATGGTCTACGTTCATGGAGAGCACATGATTCATGCGGTCATAGTTTGGCGCAATTTGCCCAAACATCTCTTGAACTTTGGCGTTTGATTTATCGACAGTCATGGAATGAGAATAGACTAAAAAAAATGGAATTCCGCATTCTAACTGGAATTTACCAAATCGGATAACCGGCGACGATTCAGGTGCACCGACCATTTATTGCCCCTGTAGCCTGATCCGTTGCTTAAAGCTCAAGTGCGATACTGATATCTACTGTCCCGAGCGTTTCAATCGTGTGATGTCCGCATACTTTTCCGGGTGCCGATCTTCGAATCGATCGATTTCATGCTTACCGGGCACGCGAACTAACTTTTTATTCCGTGGGATGGACGAATCAATTTCCGCGATAAAAATCGATTCGTTTTGATGATTTTCAAATACGACATCAACCCCATCACAATCACAAATCTTGCTTTTACCGATAAAGTCAAAACCACGTTCCGAACCGACCCGATTGACTGAAATAAAATAGGCGTGGTTCTCCATCGATCTCGCGTTGGGAATCACGTCAGCTGCCGCAAGTGCTCCGGGCGGCCAGTTGGTTGGCAGCACCAAAACGTCCGCACCCTTGATCGCAAGACACCGACTCGATTCGGGAAACGATCCGTCGTAACAAATATGCATGCCAATTCGTGTAAAACCCAGGTCATAGACTTCAAACGAATCGCCAACCGAGGTAAACCGGTCCACTCCGAGGAATGGCAAGTGGATCTTGCGGTAAGTTCCGACCAGGCCGTCCGGCCCAATCAGATTCAGGCTATTAAACAACTTGCCCTCTTTTTGTTCCAGAAAACCGTACACGGTGTAGCACTTTTCCGCAGCACAAGTTTGCTGAAAAAACTCCGAGGTTGGCCCGTCTGCAGATTCCGCTACCGACATGGCTTCATCAAAACCTTCAAAACAATAACCGGTCGTTGCACATTCTGGAAAGACGATCACCTTCGCATCCTGTTCCCGGGCAAGCATCAAGCGTGCTGCCATTGCAGTACGATTCGCATCAATCTCTGCCAGCTTGATGTCCATTTGAACGCCGGCGATTTTATAAACTGAACTCATGGTGGGTTTACTTTAAAAAAACGATCCGACGGCTGTTCCGAGAGAGCGATCGTGCTGTACGCACCAGACAATACGGCTATCGAACTTCCTTTGCAATTTCATCACGAAGTTGACGGTATGACGGATCGTTTGGAGCAAGAATTAGTAGTTTGTCAGCGTGCAAAAGTGCGCCGGCGAATTTTTGTTGTTTCTGCAGAATCAAAACATAATGCAAAAGAATCGTCGGATCCTCCGGCGCTAGTCCTACGGCTATTTTCAATTGTTTTTCACACTCCTCAATTTGATTATCAACATACAAAGCCATGGCATATCGATCGACAACAGCCGCACCGATTTGCGATTGAATCGCTCGTTTGGCCTCAACCCTCAAGACGTTGAGTTCACCTTTCCGAAGTTCCCGCGTCTCGTCACGTAAAGCCGCAATCCGAGTTGTCAATTTTTTGAATACTGGTGATTCGGTCTGGCCAGAGAGCTCCGCGAGTTGCTGATTAAACCGCCCAATCAATTGCTCATTCATTGCAGCCAAGTTTCCACGAGCGCCGGATTCCAAGGGCTCGACTCGTACGGCATCGCGATAAGCTTGCCTTGCGAGCTCAAAATACCGATCGGACTCTACCAACTTCTTGGCACTAAAACGCCGTCGCTGTTGCTCGTTTGCCTCGGATTTCAATTGATAAATCGAACCCAATGCCAAAAGAGTGCGGGCCCTTTCCTGATTGCTCTTCACCGATGCCACCAGCTCGTCAAACGCTGCGCTAACAACCTCCATTTCCTTGGAGTCCAAGTGCTTTTCCTGAATCGAAGACGGAATCCGAAGCATGATTCGGGATGCTTCAATGCGAACCAATAGTGCTGGATGCTCACTCAGTTCCTTCAAAGTCGAGACGTAATTCGTCAATGCATTCGCAACCGCGATCTCCGAGTTTGCTTTCCATGAAGCATTCAATATTGTCGCTATTTCGATTTCTAGCGTTTGCAACAAGCCCTGGATCACGAGGACGCTCTCCTCTTGTTGAAGCAACTTCATCGTTGGACTCATGTTGTCTTTGTCGGATCCCATAAACGCACGACTCGCCGACCGCTCAAGCTCTCGAGCATTTCGAGAAAGTTCCATTGCCGCCGTTGCGCGAACGATGTCCGCAGTTTTCCGATCCGAGACCATTCTGCGAAGTTTGTCGTGTGCATCGCTATCATCATCATCGTTTCGGATGCGATGAAAAATTTCAGCATAATGATCAGGTCGTTTGGGTTCATCGTACCAATCGGTAACGCTCTTTTCTGCCCAAGTATCAAGACGCTTTAATTCATCAGCAATCACTTTATTTTTTTTCGAAAGCGTTAACCAATCCAGATACTGTTTTCCCGCTAATAATTTCTGTTCGGTTGGCGGAAGTTTGGTCGAATCGATATGACATTGGCTGCAAGCGTTGGGTGTATTGTGTTTGACGCTGAGGTCCGGACGTGGAATTCGCAAGCTATGATCGCGTCGCGGATCGACATGCATGTAAGTCGTTGAGGGCATATGGCATTCGACACATTTTGCCCCCGTTGAACCCGCTTGATGACGGTGATGATTCGGCGAATCGTATTTACCCGCTGGATGCGCGTGGCATGAAGTACACAGTTCGTTGGTATCAAATTTCACTTTGGTCGAATGCGGATCGTGGCAGTCCGTGCAACGAATCCCTTCGTGATACATTTTGCTCTGTAGGAATGAACCGTAGACGTAGACTTCATCCTTAATCTGACCATCGTCATGATAAGTTTGTTCGGTCAACAGCTCCGGAGAATAGTAATCGGTAAAACTTTTTCCGCCACAAAAACCTTCCTGAATTCCTCCGCGTCGGGCATGACACTTGGCACAGGTTTCAATTTGGTTGGTTGAGTCCTCGCCCTTTAATTTCGCCAAACCGTAGCCCTGTTTTCGATCCCAAAAAAAGGAATTGCTCTCCGCCATCATAACGTGATGACTGCCCGGACCATGGCAAGCTTCGCAACTGACATCAATTTCGGAAAACGTTGTGTGATAAGTCAACGAATCGAGGTCAAAATTCTTTTTTAAATCCGTGGAGTGACAATCGGCACAACTCGTGTTCCAGCATTGAGTCCGCCCGGTCCAATGCAGTGGATCCCCTGGTTCGATTTTTTCCTTCACGTCAGGTGGCTGAAGCTGAAACCACTCTTTCTTTTTTGTATCCCAGCAAATTGAAAGAACCTGCAATCTCGCAATTTCATTTTTTGGCATGTCCGCAGGGCGGTCGAATTCAACCATATACTGCTGCAGCGGTTCAACACCGAAAACGTACTTGACCTCAAAGTCCTCAATCGTTCCGTTTGGCCCCTCGGTGCGGACCATGAACCTACCGTCATCTCGGTAAAACCTGGACTCGATCCCAAATGATGTGAAAGTTTCACCACTGAACGAAGCAAGCACTGTTTCCTCGCTCGCAATGTCCATGGCTTTGTCATGATGCGAGCCATGGAAGCGATCGACCTCGGTTTGATGGCATTTGACACAAGAGTCTCGGCCGACGAAGGTCGCCGGAGACGATTCGGGGATCACGGAATACCAGTCCGTAAAGACATACCCCCCTATGAGGGCCGAGGCAGCGAGCAAGCATATTGCGACGACTTTGAAACGCATTAATTGTTCCGATTAAACTGACTTTGATTCAATTGTGTCGCGAAAAACACCCAATAGCACCGAAATAAACACAGTGATGATGCCTTTTTTAGTGAAAAGCACGATCTGATTTTCCTCGCATTTTGGCGAACCACTAATTTAGGGGGAGTGGATTTGGACATGTCGAAATTCCTAAAATTCGTGGACTTTTCCAGCCGTTTAGCTTAAATTACCTGTGAATTCGAACATCGAATCCTGCTCCAAGTTACCATCTTTAATGATATTCACTAATGGACCCTAACAGTCTCTCCAAGGATGAATTCAGAAAGCTGATGGACAACGTTCGTGCCGGATCACAGGACGCAGCCAACGAATTGGTTGATCGCTTTGGCCCATCAATTATCCGTGCGGTGCGACGGAAGTTAAACGATAAAATTCGAACTCAGTGTGATTCTATCGATTTTTCTCAGGCGGTTTGGGGATCGTTTTTCAGAAAATCAAAATCTTTGCCGCAGTTTGAAAAGCCTGGGCACCTGATTGCTTATCTCAGACAAATTTCTTCAAACAAGGTTATCGACGAAAATCGCAAGCGGTTGGAGACGACGCGATTTAACGTCTCGAAAGAACAATCGATCGTAGATAACAATGTAAACGAGGATTACCGCAATCCTGGCAAAAACCCAACGCCGAGCGCATGGGCATCCGCGAACGAGACTCTGAATAACATCACCGCAAATCAACCGCCGGATATTCGTGAAGTTGTTACAATGCGCGCTGATAGAAGGACTTACGCCGAAATCGCGGAAAAATTAGGATGCGACGAAAAAACCGTCCGTCGTATTATCAAGCGGCTTGAGCCGAGAGCATGTGGCACATCAAAGCGTCGGAATGATGAATGACTATGATTCAGGAACGGACTCTTCTTTAAACCAGACTAAAGCCGGTCGCGAATCGATACGAGACTACGTATCCAATTTGATTTGCCGCGAGGCGAGCGGCGAGAGCTTTAACGCGCAGAAAATCATCGATGCGAATCCGGAGATTCAGAATCATCGTTCATTAGTTCTCGATCTCGTTTATGAAGAGTACTGTCGTCGCAAAGAAGCAGGTGAAGACATCCGGCAAAAAAGCTTTGTCCAAAATTTCCCTGACTACGAACACTCTCTCTTACAAGTCCTTCAAGTCCACCATTACTTGGAGAATTCAGATACCGATTCTGAAAAGAAGAAGACCGTTTGGCCTGCTCCCGGTGAATCATTTGGCGACTATCAAATCCTCGAGCAGATTGGACGTGGATCCTTCGCACATGTTTTTCTTGCCGAACAGATCAGTGTGGATCGACGTCGAGTCGTCCTGAAAATCACGCGGAACGCGTTGGATGAGGTCAAAACTCTTGGTCATTTGAAACATCCTCGCATTGTTGAAATCTATACCGTTGCCAGTGATGAGGATGGCTTTACGGCGATCTGCATGCCATTGATTAGTCAGGTGACATTATTTGACCTTTTGGTGGATTTGCACGCAGATTCGAAAGTGGCAACGACAAAAAAAGATTTTGTCGCAGAACTAGAAGAGTGTTTTCGTACTCGAACGTCTGATTCGTCAGCAGATCGAATCACGTCGAAACCTCTTCCAAAAATGAATTTCATCGACGCGGTTCTGCAAGTTGGAACCGACGTCGCGGATGCACTTGAGTATTCACATGGCAAAGGATTTTTGCATTGTGATATCAAGCCGACTAATATCCTCATCGCGCCAGATGGCCATTCGATGCTTTTCGACTTCAATTTGTCGGCAAAGTCTGACTCAAAAACGGGGCGAATTGGAGGAACACTTCCATACATGCCACCAGAGCAATTGCAGGCCTTTATCGACGGAGATTTTGATTTTGAGATGACGCCTTCTGCCGACATTTTTTCGCTCGGCGTGACGCTATATCAAATGTTGACGGGCAAGCTTCCATTTGGTGACATTCCAGATGAATCACAAAAAAATGATGCCGCGAAAGTCATGCTGGCGCGGCAACAGAAGACGAAAGTCAGATTATCGCATGTAAAAGGAATCAACTCGAGTTTTAAAAAACTCATTTTAAGCTGTCTCAGTTTAAAACCGGAGCTTCGCCCCGCATCAGCCGCGTCCCTTGCGAAACGACTGCGGGGCGAGGCAACAACGTTAAAGCGATCGCGTCGATGGGTGATTACCCACCCGATCAAGACTCTGATCGCGGCGGTGGTTTTGATCGGAATCTTTCCCGCGTGTCAGTGGCTTTATCAGTATTCACTCCGCCTCAATCAGCAACAATTTGTGTCTTTAATTGACGACGGAAAAGCGGCACAGGAAGCCCGAAACTTCCCTCTTTCGATCAAAATTTTTCAGAAGGCGATCGAACGCTCTGAATCGTATCCAAAACGCAAGTTTTTGGCGGAATGCTTCTTAACGATGGCGTACGCGCGCAGCGGAATGAATGAAGAAGCAACTGCAATGCTGAACGCGTTGAAATCGGGCAACGGCAAAGAAGAACGCGGATTAGTGGCTGAAGTTTTACTGGCCACAACCGGGAGCAGAAAAAGGCTACAGGACGATGATACAAGGTCCATCGGAGTGACGGAAACCACACTTCGAAACCTAAAACGATTTAATCTCAACAATCAGAATAATCTGCATATCATTCGAGCCCGTCGCGCCGGAAATTTGCAAAACTCACTTTCCGATTGCATCGATCGATTTGCGAAAATACTGAAAACATCACCACGGCACGCTGAAGCAAATTACAACTACTACCGTCTCAGAAGAAGGCGGGAGAACATGGCCAGCATCGAGACTCTGCCTGTCGACCCGATGTTGATCGCAATTGTCGAGAATGGCCCTTTGCCTGAATACCTGGTGTTCGTGCTCACGCATTACATCAGATCCTACACGGACGCACCTTCTCCCGAAGCATTGGACAAAGTCACAGAGTGGCTAACAAAGCTTCGAGACTCTGGAATGCCCAAGACCGTTTTGAGTGGCAAGGTCTATGACTTCTTTCCCCTCCCGTTACCAAAAGCATTACAAACAATAATCGACGCGACGGATGATTTTGAGCCCATCATGGATTACGTTTACTGGCACGGAATCGTCGATCCACTATCCAATCTTTCCATCGACGCATTCTTTGAGGATGAGTAGCCGAGACAGTCCTCGCATAAAATGATAGCCGTTTTTCATTGACTTTCTCGACTATGGTAGAGAAGAAGCCATTCTCAGGCTTCTTGTTTTCCAACTGATCGATGAAAGAAGAAAAATGTAATTTTGCGTTTCCGTTGTGGCGGCATGCCTACTCTCTATTACATCGCCTTGCCTCGCTTATGCTGCACCAAACAACCCGCCGAAAATAACGGCTAACGCGTCCAGTGACGGGACAATGATCACGATTACAGGGTCTGTCACGGATGAAGACTTAAGTACTGTAGACGTTACAGTTTCTGCTGGAGCCGCACCAAACGGCACGATCTACGTAAATCCTGACGGTACTTTTTCTATAAAAATTGATGTACCGCCCTTTATCGCCGAGGTGCACGTGGAGGCGATGGATGCGCAAGGAAAAATCGATTCTTGCATTGTCTATCTCTAAACCTCAATCTATCTCTAAACCTTAAAAAAGGATCTAACAATGAATAACTTAGCCGTAATAGTGAGACGTGCTTTACGACGACGCCTGAAATCGGATGAAGGGATGGATCGGGTCGTGGGCGAGTTACTCGGTGACGATTGGAAAAAGTTACTTTCCAATAATCGTAATCAACGAGAAGGTGTCATCGCACAGATAGCAAGAGAAATGAAACAGCGACTCAATCAAACGTCTTTCATGGATGCTGATTCGCGCAATCGCGATACCAGCATTGATTTGAGTCGAAAAACCATGGTTTCCTAGTCGATGTCGAGTGGTTCCATAATTTCACGATCGAATCATTACCGGACCAGCAAAAGGCTGCCACCCTATGACTCGTCTATTCCGAAATCGGCCATTCAACATTGACCAGTGTTCCACAAACGAAATTCGGACCTATTTGCTCTTGTTGCATCGAATTTTCCGACTCGTTCAACCATTGCTCCACAGGATAAATAATTGTCTCGTTCATCAATTTGCGAGGCAAACGTTCCGAACTGCGCTGCTCGGAAATACGTTGCTCTATACTGTTAAGCTTTTCGACTTGATTTGGACGGATCACTTCCGTTGTTTCGCTGATCGCTTTGGAAAAGAGCTTCACGGTTCCACCGGTTGCCGCAGCGCGAAACCAAATTCCGGGTAGACCGAAACCTTGACCATCTGGATTCGCTCCAGATTGCCGATTTTCAATTCCGATGCCGTTGTCCAAAACGGACAATTGCCACCGTACATCGGAGCGGCTCAAGATGACTTTCACTGCGTTAGCTTGACTGTGTTTTTTTATATTGTTTAGGGATTCCTGAGTTATCCGGTAAACCGCCCCGCATATCGACGACGGTAATTCAGCAAGGTTTTCTTCCGCGAAAAAATCAATCGCCAGATCTGCACAGCGGTATCGAACATTCAAGAATTCCAACTCAAGTGCGATCGACTCTGGATCGATTGAGCTTGCCCGAAGGTCACCCACCATACGCCTGAGATCTACGATCGTATCGGACAAGTACTGTCTCGCATCATCAATTTTTTGACAATCTTTTTCGGAAATCCCCTTCCGAGACATCGCGTCTAAATTCATTTTTGCGCCGATCACCCATTGCGCGATTCCGTCATGCAAGTCGTAACCGATGAGCGTTTTCTCACGCTCGTGCAAACGTTCCATTTCACGCAATGTTTCGTTAGTGTCTGATTCTGATTGTGTCATTTGCACACGAACATTTTACATTTGGAATTGAATATTTGACATTGCGAAATGGTTCCACATTTACATCGTGAGAACCACGACTGGAAACAATAAAATTACGAAAATCGTAATGGCAATAAAGTAGACAAACAATGCGATCGACGACTTGGCCAAAGCTGCAAAATAACCGCCACCAAAAACATTTTTCGATGCGACAATCAGATAGCCGAAGTTGGCAATGAGCAGCAATCTCACCATCCAATCAATATTCAAAGCCAAGGACACGATCGAAATGAAAACCAAAACGATGTAATTGAACGAATGGATGTGGGCTGAGAAAACCACAGCTTGAACAAGTCCCTCGGACTGACGCCAATACAATCCGTAGACCAAAAATCCGAAGACTGGCATCATCAAAAGGATCGATTGCGAAAAGATGCCAATATAATTCATTACAAATGCTTTGAGCCCACCCGGTTGCAGCAGTTGATGAAAACCTTGCGTAAAAAACATCTCAATGGAATTCATTTTGATGTCGTTCTCCGCAAAGTACCGGGGAAGTTCTTTTGGCGTGGCTGCAACGAATCCCTTAAATTGCTCCGCTGTTAATTCAGCATTCCTCACACCTAAATTAATTGACTTAGTGCCTTCGTAATCAAATTTTTCTACAAATCCTGTCGAGTCAACCTGAATTGGTGAGAGACTGTCGAAACTTGAAAAAACATCGATCATTAAGAAAAAGATGACGCCGCTGAGCAAATAGATTTGAATCGGTGTAAAGTACCGGGCACGACGACCGCTGCAAAAATCCGTCGTCAACTTCCCCGGGCGAGTCATCAGCGTCGATACGCTTCGAAACAACTTTCCTTCCACTGCAAATTGTTGAGCAAAAAAATCGCTGATGAGAAACCAAAGCGTAACGCGGATATCGGTGACCTTCTGTCCGCAATTGCCGCAATATCTGCATCGCGGCAATAGCACCTCATGGCAATTGAGGCAGCATTGTTTTTTCGCTTTCATGCTCCTTGATTCTGCTTCTGCCAATCCTTTGCCCGCCAATGGTGTTTCCGCCAAGGCCTCCTCTTCGCTGAAACCATCCACTGAGGAATGATCGATGGGTAGGTCTGGAGCTCGATCGTCCAAACGAGCAAGTTTCGAAACAGCATTCGCTGGTTTACTTTTGCAGCCATTATCCGCCGACCCGACACCCATTTGCGATACAGATTCGGCGTGGTCGTCAGTGGGTTTTCTTTCGCTCACTTTTTAGCTCGATTTGAATTAGACCAATTTGTGGCATTCTACCATCAAAACGTTTTTTTATTGCCACCTGAATCCGCAAAACTGCCACGCCCTGACCTACCTACGACTTGATTTACAGGTTTTGCATCCGCCGTAATAACAGTATTTATTTTTTCGATTTTGCATCACAAGACACGAGAGACTCTGGGCTGAATTCATGGCGGAAAAATTGACACGCGACACCCGAATGTTTACAACACATTGCTACCATTAACGTCATCGCGCTGCCGACTGAGGGGCAAAATCGCTTGAACGATTCAACGTTTCTAGAGAATCAAAAAAAGCAAGCAAACAAGCCACTTGCTCTATTTCTTGTGGCATTTTCCGTCGGCATAGTTATTGACTTCTATTCGCCGCTCGGAATTCCAGAATGGAGTATTGCAGCGGTTATCGGCGTCGTTTTCTGGGGTTTAGCAAGTCGTTTTTGGCGTGATATACCAGTAAGCTCGCTCTCATTTCCCCTGCTTCTCGCCACGGTTTCCATCGGCGGCGCGTGGCATCATCTTAACTGGAACTGTTTTGGTGAAAGCGAAATTGGTTTGCTTGCCAGTGACGTGCCAACTCCCATCTCACTGCAAGCGATTGTACAAAAGCAGCCAGAACAGATTCCAGCGCCACCGTTGGAGGTCATGGATCGCTTGGAAACCGGCGACCGCACACGAATCGAGTTAGCGATTATTTCTGTTAGAAACGATCGTGCCAAACTCCCGGTCAAGGGAAAAATTATCGCAACAGTCAATGGCGTCGTGGATGACTTGCGAGCGGGCGACGCCATTCAGGTCTTTGGGCAATTGTCACTTCCGGCGCCCGCTCGAAGCCGTGGCGATTTTGACCTGCGAAAATTCTATCGTTCAAAGCGAATTAACGCTGTTGTTTTCGTCAACCATCCTAAGGCCATCAAACGACTCCCCGCGCAAGATCAAAACTTCCCGATTACCCGCTCATTTGATCAAACCCGAGAATATTTTTACGGCATCTTTGAGGCCAAATTGACGACTCCCAATGCCCGTTTGTTATCAGCGATTTTGCTGGGCAATAGAACGTTAATTGCTCGCAATCAAATCGACCGATTTCTCACCACTGGGACCATGCACCTACTTGCGATTTCAGGATTGCACATCGGGATTCTCTGTTCGATACCACTGTTGCTTATTCGATTTGGACTTTTTGGAGAACGCCCAATCCTTATCGGTCTGATTGGATTCGTCATCTTTTATTGCGTGCTAACCGGCATGCGACCACCGGTGGTTCGGGCCACTATTCTAATTGCATTGTTTTGTGCAGCGAAGCTATGCCACAAAAAACCTCTTTCTGTGAACTCATTGTCTTTGGCTGGCATTGTGGTGACGGTAATGAACCCAACGGCCATTTTTCAAACTGGTGCTCAGCTGAGCTTCCTCGCAGTCGCCATACTGATTTTCGTAAATGAACGTTTCTTGTTGAAACCGAAACCAACAGACTCGCTCGAACGTTTTTTACTTCGCAAACGAAGTTTTCAGAAACGCCTTGGGGACACGATTTGTTTTTCCGTCAAAACGTTTTTAATATCGAGCGTTTCCATTTGGCTAATGACACTACCTTTGGTAGTAGAAAACTTCCATGTCGTTTCTCCAATTGGGATTATCGCCAACTTATTTCTGATGATTCCTGTTTGGCTGACCTTGCAATTTGGATTCGCCTTGATGATTTTCGGTCAAGTTCCGTTCCTCGGAGATGCATTTGCGAGAATCAATAATTCCCTGTTGACCAATATCCAATCACAGGTCGATTTATATCATTCGATACCCGGAGGACATTGGTGGTCCTACGGATTAGGAACGTTTTGGCTGTCTCTGTTCTACATTGCTTTTATTTCCTTATTGCTTTTCGGGCGGATTCAACTAACAACACGTTGGCTGATCACTCTGGCCATGGCCTGGCTTGCCTTGGCTCTTTCCATTGCTGAGCTTCAAAATGCGACCAAACCAAAAGAACTGGTCGTCACGTTTATTGACGTCAGTCATGGCACCAGCGTTCTGATTGAATATCCAAACGGAAGAGTAATACTCTACGATGCCGGAAGTTTGAATTCATCGAAGATGGCAACGGATCGAATTTCAGCGGTTCTATGGCAGAAAAAAATCCATGATTTGGATGCAGTCATCTTGTCCCATGCCGACTTAGACCACTACAACAGCATGCTAAAACTGGTTCACCGGTTCAATATTCGGCAACTACTGGTTTCACCGTTCATGTTTCAGGAAATAGAAAATGAACCCCTTCGGCAACTACAAAAATTAAGTGAACGAGACCACCTTCCCATTCAGGAGATCACGACCCAGTCACTTTTGAAATGCGATCCTGAATGCCTTACCATTGTGCTGCACCCGACACCAGATTTCGTTTCCGAGTCAGACAACGCGAAGAGCATTGTTTTGCTGCTCGAATTTGGCCGCTCGCGGGTTCTTTTAACCGGCGATTTGGAATTGGAAGGACAGCAAAAACTTCTTGGGCTGACACCGATCGACTGCGATGTGATCATGGCTCCGCATCATGGCTCGCTTTCGAGCAATCACTTTTCCGTCGCAGAATGGTCCTCGCCCGAACACGTCGTAATCAGCTGCGCGAAAGAAAAAGTTCGCGATGCGGTGATAAATGATTACGAAGCATTCGATGCCTCAGTCTATAAAACATCCGATAACGGCGCGATTGAATTCCGCAGCGATGGAAATAACATCTCAGTTGATGTGTTCATAAAATGATGCGGTGCACACGTTTCCAACGCTCTCAATGAGCCACACTGTATCGTTTTTGCATAACAGCTTTTCGAATTCAAAATAGCTCTTCACTAGACGGAACTTTCCTAGTCGGCTTTTTCCGACAGCAGTCCGTCGTCCATTTCAAACTTACGGTCAAATACATCCAAAGCACGTTGGTCGTGAGTGACAACGATTACAACTGCGTTTTGCTCGTGTGCGACCTGGGCGAATAACTCCATCACTTGTCGGCCACGATGACTATCCAACGCCGCCGTTGGTTCATCAGCGAGAATCACACTGGGCCGATTAGCAATCGCCCGCGCGACAGAAACACGTTGCTGCTGGCCACCAGAAAGCATCGAGGGGAAATTATCTGCACGGTCAGCGACACCCAGGTAAACGAGCAATTCCATGGCTCTTTTTTTTGCTGTCCGATGTGTTTGGCCATCCAGTTCCAATAGCAAAATAATGTTTTCGACCGCCGTAAAACAGGAATCAAGTTTGATTTTTGGAAAACAAAACCGATATGCTTACGACGAAAAGTTCGGAAGTTGGTTTTCGCCACTGAGCCATCCAAGACCAGATCACCGGCGATCATGACTTGCTCTGATGTCGGCGGATTGATCAAACCAACAGCCGTAAGAAAGGTGAACTTACCTGAACCCCTTGGACGAAAAAATGTTGAGATTTTGCTTGCGGGCGGAATCAGGTTAAAATATGAGGACCCCGTTTTCATGAATCATCCAATGATAAATTCCATCAAACTCGCCTCGCTTGCTTTTCTGCTTTACTTTCTGGCGCATTCTGAATCACTGTCAATTGCCCAAGATCAAAGCGATTTCTTCCAAAACAAGATCGCACCCATCCTAGAAACGAAATGCGTGAGTTGTCACAACGATAATGATCGTTTGGGAGAATTATCATTGCAATCGAAAACAGGTCTTGTAGCGGGAGGCGAATCTGGTGAAGTCATTGACGGCAACGATTCGGGTTCCAGCAGCTTGATTCAATACGTGATCGGTGACGAACCGGAAATGCCCAAAGATGCCGATCGGCTGTCGAAAGTCGAAATTGCCCTTTTGAAAAAGTGGGTTGAAACGGGCGCAAAATGGCCGGATCAACTTGTCCTGAAAAACGCCAGCATCGCGGACTTGAATTGGTGGTCCCTGAACCCCATTCAGGTCATTGATCTCGCCAAAAGGGTCGACGTCGACAAAAACCTGAAGAATCCGATCGATACCTTCATTGCCAAGAAGCACAAAGATCACAAAATGAAGTTTGCAGTCGAAGCCGATCGCAGGACTCTGATTCGTCGACTCTATTTCGATCTGATTGGTCTTCCGCCTTCGCCAGAAAAAGTTACCGAGTTCGTCAATTCGTCTGATCCGAATGCGTATGAAAAACTGGTTGAACAATTGCTTGCTTTGCCGCAGTATGGCGAACGTTGGGCACGCCACTGGTTGGACGTCGTTCAATACGGCGAGACACACGGCTATGACAAAGACAAATTGCGTCCCAATGCGTGGCCGTATCGCGACTACGTGATCCGGGCCTTCAACGAAGATCGTCTGTATTCAAAGTTTATCCGCGAACAATTGGCGGGCGACGTGTTATGGCCAAACTCAACCGATGGAATTGTCGCGACCGGCTTTATCGCCGCCGGGCCTTGGGATTTTATTGGACATGCAGAAGTTCCCGAATCGAAAACCGATGGCATGGTTGCGAGGAACCTTGATCGCGACAACATGGTCACCAGCACAATGAACACATTTTGCAGCTTAACCGTGCAATGCGCGCGGTGCCATGATCACAAACTTGACCCGGTTACGATGGACGAGTACTACAGCTTACAAGCAGTATTCGCGTCGATTGACCGAGCGGATCGAAGCTTCGATGCTTCGCCAGAAATCGCAGCCAAACGGTTCGAACTGTTAAATCAACGCAAATCTTTGTCTGAGCAATTGGAGAAACTGAATCTCGAATTCGAAGCAAAAAAAACCGACGGAATCAAAAAGCTAGAAGCGGACATCTCCGATTTGATCATGAAAGTTGCTGGTGGGACTTTCCCCGCAACGTCACTCCCGCGTTCGGGTCGGTTCGGTTACCACAGTCACGTGGCATCGATACCACAAACCGTAAAATGGGTCCAAGTCGATCTTGGGCGATCGGTTTCGATCGATCAAGTGATTTTGATGGGCGCGGACGAATACGGGTTCAAGGATTTTGGGTTTCCGCATCAATTCGTGATCGAATGTTCGGACGATCCAGAATTCAATCAGAGCCAAATCATTTCGGATTTCCGCGATCGTGATTTCCCACGACCAGGTGCGTCGCCATCCATTTTTGAGTCCGACCAGGTCGCTCGATTTGTTCGCGTTACCGCCACAAAGCTTTGGAGTCGCCGTCAGAATGGTCAACCAAAATCGAATGACTGGATCTTTGCGATGGGCGAAATGAGCATCGTTTCGGATGGGCGATTGGTCAAAGCCCAAAACGTATCATCGCTTGATTCCATTGAAGCGATGCCACGTTGGGGAAAAGCCAATGTGGTTGACCATGTTTTTGGCAACCATGATTTGGAAACGAAACTTGGGATCAAGGAAAGTCCAACCAATGGTTTTCACAGTCAGTTTTCAAACAATGCAGACACCACAAAGTGGGTAATGATCGATCTTGGCGAGCCGAAATTATTCGATCAGATCGAAATCCTCCCCGCTTATCCGACTGATTTTACAGACACTCCCGGGTTCGGATTTCCAATTCGATTTAAGATCGAAGCCTCTAACGTCAAGGACTTTTCAACATCCGACTTCGTTTTTGATGCAACGAAATCAGACTTTGCAAATCCGTCAACAATTCCGTTAGCCGTCAGCCTAAACGACAAAGAGAAATTTCAATTCATTCGATTCACTGCGACCAAACTATGGGATCGTGGCGACAGTAAATTCCTGTTCGCGTTGGGGGAAATGAATGTTACGTCCAATGGAAAGATCATTTCCAAAAGTGCAAACGTCAGCAGTTCGGATTCGATCAATGGTGGTCGTTGGCATGAAAAGTTTTTAGTTGACGGATTCACTAGTCGTCTTGCTGTTACGAAAATCGCAAATTATTTCCAGCGGTATTCACCCTCTGCCGATGCACAAGCAGCGATCACCAAAAAGCGAACTCAATTGCAGAAGCTGATGGGTGCCGCGGTTGGAGCAGAACTACAAAACGAAATCAAGCAGACTTCGGCTTTGATTGCGGCGATCGAAGCTCAAATGAGCAAGCTGCCGCAACCCCAACGAGTCTATGCCGGAACCGTACACAAAGGGAGCGGCAATTTTGTTGGCCGTGCAGGGCTAGGGCCTCGAGAGATCCGAGTCCTTCACCGAGGCGAAGTCACCCGACCGGGAAAAACAGTTTCGCCAGGCACGGTTCCATTTATCTCGGCGGCTGCGGCAACCTTTGAATTTGGCGATCAAGATAGTGACGGACGCCGACGTTTGGCGTTGGCGAATTGGATTACTCGTAAAGACAATACTCTAACATGGCGTTCAATCGTGAACCGAGTTTGGCAGTATCATTTTGGAGTTGGGATTGTTGACACACCCAACGATTTTGGACGTGGAGGCAGCAAACCAACGCATCCGGAGTTGCTTGATTGGTTGGCGGTTGAATTTCGCGATGGCGGCAAGCACCTAAACAAACAATCGATCAAGTCCCTGCATCGTTTGATCCTCAACAGCAGGGCCTACAAGCAGACATCGAAGTCAGATGATTTTTCTAAAGCTGACCAAGGCAATCGCTTCTTGTGGAAGATGAATCGCCGACGTTTGGATGCCGAACAAATTCATGATTCAGTGCTGACGGTGACAAAGTTACTGAACTTGAAAATGGGAGGACCATCCTACAAAGATTTTGTGATAGAACGCCCGGAACATTCGCCGCACTACGAATATCACCTTTACGACCCGATGGATACGACAACGCATCGCCGCGCGATCTATCGATTTATTGTGCGAAGCCAGCCACAACCATTTATGGATACGCTCAATTGTGCCGACCCCAGTTCGTCGGTTCCAAAACGGTCGGAAACGCTCACCGCACTTCAGGCCCTTGGGATGCTGAATAATCGTTTTATGGTCTCGATGTCTGAGCAATTTGCGAATCGATTGAAAAGTAGTAACGCTGACATCGGTTCACAAGTCGCTGCGGGTTTTCGGCTGCTTACAGGTCGTGAACCTCGCGCCGATGAGATCCAATTGCTATCCGAATATGCGGATCAGCATGGCATTGAAAACCTTTGTCGCGTGCTATTCAACTTGAACGAGTTCATTTTTGTTGATTGATCAGGTTTTGACCGACGTCGCGCAGCAGACCTAGTCCTCTAAAAATTTGGAACATCCAAAAATCAATTTTTACCCTTCGCATCGGTAATGTTTGGTTTATTTGAAAAGACATACGTATTTGAACGGTCAGTATGCTGCGTCCAGGAGGGACATCAATGGGCCGCTCAAAAGAACAGGCTCGACGAACATTCGCTCAACAGCGAAACGACGAATTGAAGCGGTGCTCGACACAACTCTACGTAAGACGGAAAAATCTGAGTCCGGCAAAGACAAATTGACTCTGCAAAAAACGGGGCGGGTTAAGCATTGTAAAAAAACACAGAGAAGTCGACGTCTATTTTGAAACGATAGTTCGAATCCTTCGTTTTGATATTGAAGGACGCGGTCATTGACAGGCTGCAACCTGCTCCAAAAACAACTAAATTCCGATTTAGGACCTTCAATGTGTATTTTTTCTCAACCGGTCGCTTCCGTAACTGACACCAATATTTTTGCTCGGCTGGAATCAGATGGCTGGCAGCATTTGGTTTATCAGATGACGTTCCGATCCAAACAAAGCAACGCCATTATTCTTCCATTGCCAGTTAAATTGCCAGCGACAGACGAGAAGTCCTTAGAGTTTGTCTCACTGAAAGGATACGAGCGATTCTTCGACGATCTGAACAAAGGGTTCCCGCTAGAGCAGGTGGATTCAAAGCCGTTCTCTCGATCCGGCGGCATAGGCTCTTTCGCAAAAAATTCCACGTTGAAAGTTCATGAAGTTGGTGATTTTGTCGCCTCGTTTGTTCCGAGAATTCCTGATTTCAATCGATTAGACAAGCAATTTCGCATTCCCAAGGAATCGTGGGACCTTCTGCCCACTTACTCAGACTATGGTTTCGCTGTTTTTCAATTGAAGAATCTGCGTGGCAAGCCTCATCCGATGGCATTCAAGTTTCATTCGCGACTTGGAAGCGGAAATGACGCGTCGATTTTTTTTCCCACAGTCCACATTCATGACGGCGAGGTTCATGCTCGTGAGGATTTTGACCACACGCTTTTTTTACAGACTTCATCGTATGACGAGGCATGTGGCAAGTACAAACAACGCGCGCGATTGGTCACCGACCCCGCGACCGGATACGTACGTTCCAAGTGGGCCGCCAAAGAGTTTTGCAAAGTTAATAAGTCGAAGGGTGTGATTGATGGGGATTCACTGATACATCGTTTGAAAATGCGCGGCAAACTGAGAAACACCGACGTCCTCGCCAAGCTTGATGTGACCGGTCAAAACAAAATGGATTCGCGTATCGGTTCGTTTGGAAAAGTAAGCTTCACAGCTGCTGCGGGGGTGGCTGGGCTGCTTGGCATGAGCTGGTTCTTTAATCGACGAAACCACATTTCTGGTAGCCAAAGTATCGTCAAGAGAGAATATTAAGTGATGAAACACATCACCTTTTCTCAAACAACCTCATCACAAATGCAACTTTTGGTAAAACGTCTTTCCTTGTCCGGTACGAATGTGGTTTCTCAATTGTTGTCCCAACTTTTAAAAGCATCTGCGCGTCAGAAAGTGCAAATGTTTGACGTTGCTTTTCGCATCAAAACGGTTGACGGGATTGCCTTCTTGTTTGGGGCAGCATGATGGTGGAGATGCTTTTTTCAAGCGTACCAAATTAGACTCTTACAGAAATCGCTGTGGCATCATTCAGCTGGCTAACCGTTTTGAATCTACCCCGCAAGAACCGGAGCTCGTCAACTGTTTCCGGGGTTCAATCAAAAACGGCGAGGCATTATGCGTGCTCGCTGTTTTCGATAGCGATCCTCTTGGATGCAACGCCGCTGATTAAATCAGGTCCTTGATCACTTTCGCTCCGTCCATGACCACTCGGACAGGACGGCCATCAATCGTTCGCATTTCGTGATTCGGGTCAATTCCTAGCAAAGTATAAAGGGTTGCGGCAAAATCCTGTGGTGTCACCGGATCATCTTTTGGAAACTCTCCCAATGCGTCACTACTTCCGATAACCTGACCACCACGGATACCGCCCCCAGCAACGACAACGCTGAACGCTTTGGGCCAGTGGTCACGACCACCGGTGGAATTGATTTTTGGCGTCCGACCAAACTCCCCCATTACGACCACCAAT
>CAJQQR010000093.1 GCA_905480545.1 uncultured Pirellulaceae bacterium | reverse complement strand
CGACGGGTGGTCAGGATAATGGGGAGCCGGCAATCGGATGAGAGAAATACTTGGATAAGAGAAACATTGGGACGGAAGAAACAATCGGACGCAGTGCAAAGAAGAGACAAGTGTTGCGAGAGATGCGAGTTGCGGTCTGCGCCCGACGCATCGTGATGGAGCAACTATTGCGCCAAAATCGCGGTCTTAAAAAAGCTCCGCTTTTTAGCTGTGTTTTGTCATTTTCGAATCAAAACACAGACGTTGAATTGAGACGCCGATCTCAAACTGAGACGTCGTTCCTTAGAAAGAAGCCTGCCCAAAATTCGGCAATTTGTGACAGGCGTTGATCACGATCCCGCGTTGACCGAGATCTTTTTCGAGATCCGATTGAAACGTCGTTTTAGTTTTTTATTTACCAATTCAAATTCACTGGCAGAATTTGAATCACGATCCACTTGGATCTTCTCAAGCAACTCTTGTTGCCGATCCAAATCTCGAACCATTTGATCCAGTTCAACAAATACAGCGGACAGGACTTCCGATTTTTCACGAAGCTGCTTTGCCGAGCTGTCGAAACGCTTGGTGATTTCTGGATCGGGGTTGTTCCCATCAGGATCGACAGTGTCGCAATCCGGTGGCGTTAGATCCGACAATGTATCGGCGATCGATTTTCGCTGTGCTGAGTCGAACCGACCAAGCTGCATTGCTGCGGCGGATGCGGCGAGTTTCATTGTTGCTTCACGTTTGGCGGTCAGTTCTGTTACTTCAGAATCGATTGCTTCATTGATCACCGATTCCAAAGGTGCGGATTCATCATTGAGCAACAAATCTTCAGGCTCGCTTGGAACGAAAGAAGTGCTGTTAGCCCCTGTCGCATCCGTGTTCTCAACGCGCATCTCTTTTCTCTGCAAAAATCTCGAAAATTCAGCGGCCTGAAGGGCCTCGCGTGCGGCAATTTTCATTCTCGAAAACGCCGGCCGCGGTGTTGAAGTCAATCCAGCAGAATTCGATTTAGCCGCAACTGAATTCGCTGCGTCTTGGCCAGCATCATCTGATTGGTCGGAACGCTCTTGTGTCAAATTTTCGGCAACCGTCGCAACACCTTCACACAGAGAGTCTCTTGACGCTTCAATCTCCGAATTGGACCGTTTTATGGATTGAGCAATGATCAGATCCAAGCGACGTTCAACTTGGTCGTTCGATCCGAGTCTTCTTCGATCGAATTCACGTTTCTGACGCTCAAAGTCCTCAATCAACAGTGAAAGCTTTTCTTCCCGTTCAGTAATCCGTCGAGCTTGGATTTTGAGAGCGTCATTGAGCTCTTTGATTTGCCGATAAGTCTGGTCAGGCAACTCGATGTAGGGGTCTTCGATTCGACTGGCAATTGAATCGGTATCATTCCCGATTAAGAACGTCCTATCTGGGTTATCTGCAAGGTGTGCTGGCTCACCCGAGCCGTTATTGGAATCCAGTCGCAACACCAACGATTCCAAGTCTCCCCAAGAAAAATTTTCGCTGTTTTCAGTTGGCTCGTTTTGCATGATGTCAACATAGAATTGGAGAATCGATGTATCAGGTTGATCGTCTTTCCGTTTCGGAACCATCATTTCATCCGCTTCAATCCGCAAACTTTGCCCGACTTGAAGACATCAGCTTAAGATTTTGCTTTTTCTTGGCGAAAACGCATCCAAATCGATTAGGATTTTCCCCACGCATGCTTCAGTGAAACTGAGTGTTTTTGAATTGGAATGTCGTCCGATTGCTTAAAAACGCAAACTCATTGAAATAATTGTGTTGGCACAGACTGTGTTTGCATTGTCAAAAGGGCTATTCGGTCGATTACAGCAGTTGACAGCCAAATAGTGAAAAGACATGCTGAAGTCGGTCCTTTTGCCAATTGGTAGCGGGTTAACTAATAATTCCTTCTCGAATTCAATCCATGAGAATTGAACCGCTGGGCGACAAGCTCATCGTTAGTCGTCTTACACCGGAAGAAACCACTTCTGGAGGAATCGTCCTGCCCAATGCAGCGCAAGAAAAACCTAACGAAGGCCGTGTTTTATCCGTCGGACCGGGTCGTCTAAACGACGACGGCACGAGGACGCCGCTTCAAGTCACCGATGGGGACCGGATCCTGTTTTCCAGCTATGGCGGGACCGAAGTCGTTTTTGATGACCAAGAGTATTTGATTTTGAACGAATCTGACGTGCTGGCAGTAATTGAATAGCTGGCAAGATGGTTGGCGGCTCGATCGTCGATTTGTCAGCACTGTTGTCGAAAAAATGAACAGGTGAAGGCTTTGGTTTTTCAAGTCGGTAAGCAAGCCGTGCGAAGGATCAAAAAAGCGGGAGTTTATGACTTCCTCAATTGCATGCCATTGGACGATTTTGCATCGCGAATTCACGACGCCAATTACCACATTGGTTTGTCGCGACTGATTTGAATTTAATCGATCAAAACACCTAAGGAGGTATTTGGTTCTTCACTGGCATCAAAGTTGCTTCCATAACAACGTATAGACGCTCTCCATTTCTGATTTCACACATTCGATCAAAGAAAAGACCATGACGAAAAGTATTTTGTTGATTGGAATTGCCACCGCCAGCATGTGCCTTGCCGCAACGGCATCGGCTCAGACAGAGAAACCTGAGTCTCAATCTTCGGATGCAAACGTCGATATTTCGGCAAGCCAAACTGATTCGCGAATCGAAATGTTGGAAAAGTCGATCGCTTTCCTTGGAACGCGTCAAGCTGACGATGGTTCGTTCAGCTCACAAACAGGACCGGCAATTACGGCCATTGTCGCGACCGGGCTTTTGAAAAACGGAATTCCGGCAGAGCACCCTATCGTTGCCAAAGCACTCACTTTTCTAACACGGTTCGCACAGCCTTCTGGTGGCATTCATCAGAAAGAAACCTTCTATAAAAACTATGAAACCAGCCTATCGCTCATTTGCTTCGCCTCGGCCAATAAGGACGGCAAATACTCAAACATCATTAAAAAAGCAGAAGGCTTTCTCAAAGGCCTGCAATCAAAAGAAGGATCTAGCGATCCGACGGACGTTGCCTATGGTGGAATTGGTTACGGAAGCCATCAGCGTCCAGACCTGTCAAATACATCTGTGCTGGTTGATGCGCTGAAAGCCGCAGGCAACGGCGCAGACGACGATTCAATGAAACGAGCATTGGCTTTTATCTCGCGATGCCAAAACATGGAATCCGAGCATAATACGACTCCCTTCTCCGCAAAGGTCAATGACGGCGGGATGTATTACACGCCTGCAGCAGGTGGAAAAAGCCAAGCTGGAGACACCGAGAATGGTGGTCTGAAAAGCTACGGATCGATGACCTATGCTGGCCTTAAGAGTATGATTTTCGCCGGTGTGAAAAAAGATGATCCGCGTGTCCAAGCAGCAATTGGATGGATCAAGAAAAACTACAGCCTGAAGGCCAATCCAGGTATGGGACGCGGAAACCTTGGTGCACAAGGTCTTTTCTATTACTTTCACATTTTTGGCAAAGCACTCGACGCGATCCAAATCGAAGAATTCACCGATTCCAGTGGAGTCAAGCATCAGTGGCGTAAAGAGTTGCTTGCTGAATTATCCTCTCGCCAAGGGAAAGACGGGTCATGGTTGAACGTCGAAAGCGATCGTTGGATGGAAGGCGATGCAAACTTGGTGACCGGTTATGCTTTGTTAGCTCTCAGTTACTGCGAGCCTCCAAAGAAGAAATAAGGCTCAGGACGGGCGGCTGTTTTAAAGTGACAACCGGCACGTCAATGTTGAACGAAGATTCAACCACGTCTTCCAGAGTGTGGACGTCAGTGTCGGGTTTTCAACGTCGGGTTTTCAGCGTCGGCAGCGTTTAAATCCAGGATCGATAGGTTCTGCTGTAGTCATTGGACAAAATTACCACACACGACAGGTTTCTGGCCGACAACGTATTGGCGAGTAGCGGCACCGACCACCAGATTGCCCGATCGCAAATGACGCAACCATCGCTTTTGCGAAGCTCATTCATTTTGTGGTTTTCTCACGCATCTCAAGAGTCGTAGATCGATAGTTGATCACAGCTTTCGTTATCGCCGTCTTTACGAATCCGAAACGCATGGACGGCATCATCTTGCCGCTCTTGAAAACCGCGGTAGTCCAATCTGATATGTCCCGGAACTCCGGCAACTCCAGGCCCAAAAAAACAGCCAAGCTTGCCGGCTTGGCTGTGTGGTTTTTCAAAGCAATTTGGAAGCCAACGCAATCATTTCTACCGCTTGGGTGGAATGGCTTCGCGAACTGTTGCTCCCAACTCATCGCTCATGACGAGAATGCTAAATTTGTTCACGTTATCCAAATCATTGGTGCTGAGCGAAGTGTAATCGAAACGGCCACGCAAGTCGGTGTATCCGTCTTTGTAAAAGCGAGACGTGCCATCTTTCATTTGCGCGTAAACTTTGCAGTACGTCTTGGGAACTTGTCGGCCCGATTTTGCATCGGCAACTTTTAATTGACCGAATTTTTCGATCATTTGAACGTTCATCGCATGAGCGTAATAAGCTTGCGATTTAACCTGTTCGCCACCTGAAATTTCCACCAATACATTGCTGCGATCCAACTCTTTGGGCAATGCCCATTTGTGCGTCACACCTGACTCAGGTAGCTCAACCCATTCTGACTTCTTAGGACGAATGTAGGTCAATTCGCCGGAAAACTCTTGCACAAATGGATTACGACTAAAAAGCAATTCAACATCCATGACGTAGTAATTGACCTGAACCCGTTTCATGTTTTGAAAGTTTAACTCAATCTGCTTGGCATCAACTTTGAAATCGAAAGAAGACGTTTTTGCCGCAACACTATCGAGAACATTTTCGCGATTTTCGTTGTCAACCAGGTCCGTTGACTTCCCGTCTATTTCATTCAACTGATTTGCGATTTCAAGGAACGCTTTTCTCCAACGATCGACACGATAATTTGCATACCGGGTCGAGATCGCACGCGCTACATCTGGCTTTTCATTGAACATGTCGAGATAGGCAGCCATGTAATCGTATTGCAGTCGCGTCTTGAGTGATTCTGAATTGACTTCTGCAAAGAACGATTGGGCTTCTGAAATTCGATCTTGCAATATCAAATAGTATGTCAAAGCCATCAAATCGTGATCACCCAGTTTGCGCTTGCAGCCTGCGATCCAAAGCAAGCGATGATACTGAGCGTAAAATCGATTGTTAAGAATTTGTCGCTGCTTGCCTAATTGATGAGCCCGAGCATTAATCAGCGGCTCGTACTCCAAATGCTCATAAGACTTTCTTGCGACCCGGTCGTTGGTTAACAATTCAGCATCAATGTACGGTCCGGTTGTGTTGACAAACGAATCGCTGAAATTCAAAAACTGGCGAATGTTGTCAGCCGCATCATGCTTGACGCCGTAGGCCCACAATGTCGGATTGTAAATGTGATTGCGACCCAAGTATGAAACAATTTGATTGAAGAATGACTTCTCTTTCATGCGCCAAGCGATTTTGTTCATGTCCGTTCGCTGCAAGTTATTCGCATCCAAATAATCGAGCACCTCTTGTTCAGTTCCAAACTGGGATATGTAGGCCCACGAAGTTTTATCGATCTTGCTCGGTTGATCGACGACATTGAAAACCGTCGATTCGGCGAACGCGATGACCTCTTCATTTTTGGCAACGTTGACTGGGTAATGAGCGTAATCACCGGACTCTGGAAAATAAAAGAAATACTCAATCGACGACGTTCGATACGGATCAAGCTCAAGGTGAACGCTCCGTGTTTCCTTGGTTGACTTAAGAGGCATCGATCCTCTAGGAATCTGCAAAAGCAAATCGATTTTCTGTTTGGCCGAGGTCGGATTAGTCACCACGACTTGGCAGCCATAAGCTGTTTGCTTGATGAATTCATCGGTTACAAATTTGTCCAACCGATCTGGACCTTCATATCGATACCGATCATTCACTTGAAAGAAGTTTTGACTGACCAATACGGACGTTTCTTTGCGTCCATCCTTCGCCGGCCGAATTTGATCGTGGTACATCAAAAGTGGTGAGGCAGCGGTCAAAGTCAATTTATTGTCTTGAGTTTCTGATTTATGCTTACCGGGCTTCCACTCTAGGTCGAGCACCGAAATCGCAAACATCATTTCGGTAAAATTGTTAGACGCTTCCGCAACATTAACCGAATAGAATGGCGAATCGGATTGATGTGCAGCGTAGTCTCTCCAGAATTGGTTCACTTTCACCAATCCCGAATTCTGCTGTTGAATCGGCAATTTGTAATAGTTATTTTCCGCCCACTCCTGAGTCTTATCAACTTGTCGAAATAGCTGCTGCATCTCTTTACGCTGTGACTTCATCGAATTGTCGTACCACAGCTCAGTGTCTTTTCCCTTTTGCCTGCTTCGTCGACTCAAAGAATCCATTTTCTTTTTGGCCTCACTTGGGGCGAACTTATCTGAAAGTTCAGCTGCACCTTCCATTTCCTCGTCGGCTTCGGAGTTTTCAGCAAATCGATTACGACCACCCGATTTGCCACCGGCACGGCCACCGCCGCCACCCATTCCGCCGCCACCCATTCCACCGCCACCAAGACCACCCCGTTCTGCTGCTCCAGACGGTGCTGGCTTGGCGCCTGACGTCGGTCGACCGGGCGAATTCTTTGCTACGCTTTTGCCCAATGTTTCGCGCGAGAAATCTTCCATGTTGCCACGAAGCTTCGTTAGCCCACCGGTGATCACGTTGCCTTCGGTTTCCAACGCATTGCCTTGAATCGCGAATCCGAAATACGAATCGAAGCGGGACTGCGGCGTTGGTGAGAGGAAATATGACTCTCGCACATGACGACTGGTGTATTGTGGTTCAGCATCCAAAACCTGGGACATCAAAATCCGCTCAACGGTATTCAGCTGATTGAATTCCCACGGCTTGGCAAAATCACTTAGGTCTGAATTCAATAAGTAATGGTCCAAAAACGTCTTATCTTTTTTGTTCACGATATATGGCTGAACAACTTGCTCAAAGAAATTTGGGTCTTTTTTGAACAAAAAGAAGTTCAATTCGTGGCACCCGTATTTCGAATACAGCTCCAATTTTTCAGCAAACTTTTTATTTTGCCAATCGAGAATGAAGCGGAATTCAGCTAGTTTCGAATCATTTCGAAGTGAAGTGAATAATCGATAGACGTTTGGAAGATTGTCGTACAACTCGAACTCGCCCGTGGCGATGTCGGTGATGTCAAACGTATTATCTTTATCCACAAGGGTGATTTCTTTTTTTCTCGCATACCGTTTCTCTGGATCAAGACCCAACGCCAAACGCAAATCACTCGGTTCCATCGGAGCTTCGCCAAAAGAGATGTCTCGGGCGGCTGAATTGGTCGGTGTGACAGCACAAACATGAATGTGTTGATGGCCCCCAAACAGTTCGTTATCAATTTCAATTCGCCCATTTTCATCCGCCACTAAATTCGTGATCACGATGGAACCAGATTGAAGAAAATCTAAATTCGATTCGTCGGTGTTGGTCATCGCCGAACGTTTTGCTTTACCGCCGCGTCCAAATGCACCCGCTCCGCTACCACCACCGCTACCAAATTGCGTTCCCGCGTCGGCCGATTGGCGGGTTGTTTCGGTCGTTCGAACCGCCCAAGGCTGCAAAAGCAATCCGGGTCGTTTGAGCATGACACCCGGATATTTTTCCGCGTACTTGCGATCCAAAATATACTGGTATTCATCACCGATTTTTCGACCGGCAACATACACCGATCGCGACTGTGGCAACAGCGTCAGGCCCGGTTCCGCATCATTAACCAGTAACTGTTTGAATAGCTCAAATCGAGGAACGTATCGGGTTGCTACCACATGAACGCGAGCAAATTTGTCGGCATTGGTCAGTTGAATCAAGGTTTTGTTTTTATTTCGATCAATGGCCTTAATTTGAATCGGTTTTTGACGTTTTAATTCCAATTGACGATTGCTGTTGATGACCAAACCGTTGAGTTTCTTGCCCTTTGTGATTTTCAAATTGATGTTTTGAACATTCTTTAACACCAATTGATAATCCCCTTTTTTCAATCCGGAGATAGTAAGAATTCCGTCAGTCAATTTGACTTTGTCCAACAGATTACGAACGTAGGTGCCGGAACGCATTTCCAACAGCGCAACATGCTCATGAGTTAACGCGGTGTCAAATTTCGAAAGAGGTACCTCGATCACATCGCCTTCTGCCGCAAAAATGGACGAATAATATGAGTGGTTAGGACGCAATAAATTCCATACGCGACTTGTCCCTTCCGCACCACTCACCGTCACCGAAACAATCTCCGCGAGCGGACCCAATTTGATCCTGCCATTCATTCCTGTTTGAAGGGCGACGCCAACGGGGTCCTTAAAATCTCGATGTTTCACTGAAATTTGTACCGACCGACCGGCACGCATTTCACCCGTTTTCCCAAGCAAATCTACAAAGTACTGCCCGGCAATTTTGGACAGATGCAAGTCTTCGACTTTGACATCGGTATCGATCCGGTTCAGATAGAAACTGTCACTAGCTGATAGGTTGATGTCTTTGGCTTGGCTTAAGTTGCGAAGCTTTCCGGAAAGACGAACCGTCAATCCTTGCAGTCGTTTAGGAACCTTAAAATCGTATTCTGATTCACGATCTTCGAATAACTCAAAGTCTTTTACTTCTTTGGTTGAAATCGACCCATCCAAATCGGTAGAGCTAATCATCAGTCGAACGTCGTCCAGCAGTTTGATCGAGGCAGGAATACCATTGACAGTAATTTGCGGACGAACGATTACCGATGCTTTTTGACCATTGATCAATGACTCGCGATCGACATAGAAGCCAACGTTCAAACTGTACGATTCAGCTTGATGTGTAAAATTGTCGAACGAGCTGAATTCGCCTTTTGAGATCACCAGTGGAACACGACCTGGCCGAGTGCTGAAGGGGATGTTGATGTTCCCGTTCTCATTCGCCTGATATTGAGAGCCGATCATCCAAACAGACGCATTCTTCACGACGTCATTTTTTTCGTTAACGATCGTGAGTTGATGCCCCGCAGGTGTAACTTCTTCGATGTAGCGTAATCGTCCTTTACGAATTAATGCGCGACTGCTCTTACGATTTCCTATAAAGTCAACAATATAAACGCCGCGCTTATCGAGTTCTTTCAAATCAATTTTTCGCTTGATTCTGCGGAACGGGCTGTCGTCGTATTGGAATGTGTATTCTTTATTAGGGAGCAATCCATCCAATTCAATATTAGTGTCGATTTCGCGTCGTTGATCACGATAGAAATTTGAAGTGTTGATCTCGAAGATTTTTACAATCAACTTTTGTACGTTCTTGACGTTAACTTCAATGGAAACCGCATCGTCGGCATCGTATCGCTCTCGGCTTGTGTAACTAAAATCAAGATCCACACGATCTCTAAGATTTTTGTAATCGACGGCGGAAATGTATGATGCCCACTTTTCTGGATCACCCAAACCGTTGACTATTTTGGTCTCCGCGAAATTTCGTTTCAAATACGAATCGCGGATGTATTTTTCGTATTGCTTGTAATCTTGATCCTCAACGAAGAAATGATGCAGATAACTGCGAATCAGCGGTTCATCGTTCCCAATTGTTGGATAAAGTGTTTGAGTTTTGTAGTTTTGGTTGAAGTTGATTTTGATGTTGTTGAATTCGCGTTGACGATGGTACTTCGTTTCGATGTACGACGCTTCACGAGGAAGTTTGATGTACTCCATAAATCGTTCGCGATCGTATAGGCCAACCGATCGATCAAAAAGCAAACGCTGATAAAGCACATGAGCCTTCAGTGTGTTGTAGGCTGGCTGTAGTCGTTTGGCGAAATCCCATAACTCGGTCAGGTGCGTTTTCTGTGCTTCTTTATCAGAATCAAAATGAACATCCGGATTCGGACGGATCTTCGACAGGTAAATGTTGACAAAATTATTGTTGTCCATCAGTCGTGGTCGAAGGTTCGCGAACTTTAGCAATTGCTGTTTGGTCAAGAGTCGGTGAATCGAAAGCGTACCGAATTCGTGGACATCGTTGGATAAATACGGATTTAGCAATTCAACCAACTTCGGATGATCCGGCGTATTCACGCGTGCCAGAGCATAATACATATCGTTGCGATCCAACTTTTCATCCAATAGCCACGCCAACGCAGATTGTTCGAAACCCTGAATGTTTGAGTACCGGGCCAAGGCTCGTGCCGTCAAAGTTTTGCGCTCGATCAAAACGGGATCAAGGACCGATGGTAGCGAAGGCCCGTCAAGCGTTTCGCGTTGATGATCGAATTTTAAATTGAGGTGAGTCTCAAGATACTCAAGTGACTTTTTTGGATTTTTCGAATACGTCAAAATCATTTGGCGGTTGACGATCTCCCGAGCCTTTGCAGATATACTTTGCTTTGCACGATATTTGTAATCGAATGATTTGATCCAACGATTAAGCATCGCATCGACTTTATCGAACTGCTCGGTGTTCTGATAATGCAGACAATGGAAGTAGTAGTAGTCCTCGGTGCCGGGAATCAGTTCTTTTAAAACCGCTTCTCGGTCGGCAGCGAGAGCAAATTTTTCGATGAACCCAATCTCATCTGCGTCAGCGGAATCGATTTGAAATTGAAAACCCAGTAGTAGGCAAAAAATGGCTAACCAATGATGACGTCTCATGCTCTTATCCGAGTATTGGGGAGTTCGGTAATTTTTTTTCTTTATCAGACGAAGAAACGCCCGATGATGGAATTCACAAATCGAGGGTGAAAACTTCTCAATGAATATGATTCACTGGAATTCTCGTGGGCACTCATCATCCGAAATTCGCGTGAAAAGATACGTTTCTATTGGAAAAACAGGCCAAACATCCCACCGCGACGGAAAACTATATCCACTAAACAATCAAAACGTATGGATTGTGCTTATGTTTCATGGTCGTTGAAAAAAATTTCACGTCCAAAATGAAAATACGAATTTTCCGATGATACAATGCTGCGCTGATCGCAACGTATTGGAGGGAAGTGCTGGGCGGACGAAAAATGGACAAGGCGTATCGATTCGTGCTAGTCAATCTTGGATTCTGGGCCTGGTTATTTAATCCCGATGAGTTCATTCGGGTGATTCATCAAGGCCATAGAGGCGGCTTTCAAGTTCTTGGTCGCGAAATCACATTTGAACTTCGTTAGTCTTTATTGATTCCCAGTCGACCCGTCTTCGGATGCGTTTTCCAAAAACTGAAAAATTGGAGTCGGATCACGCATTGGTCAAGGAGTCGGATCACGCATTGGGCAATCAACATCTACAAAACGGGTTTCTTTTCCCAGGAACGTTAATACGAAAA
Source organism: uncultured Pirellulaceae bacterium (assembly GCA_905480545.1). Classification (GTDB taxonomy): domain Bacteria; phylum Planctomycetota; class Planctomycetia; order Pirellulales; family Pirellulaceae; genus JABAAE01. Next base: position 3,626 of record CAJQQR010000093.1, on the reverse strand, counting down.
AAATGCAGGATACGAGTGACGCAAACCCGCTCAGTCCACGAATGAGCCAATTTGTTTTTCCTTAGATCAACGACTCTTAAACCGAAAATTCTTCCGCGTCGCGCTGAGCGGCCTGCCGCAATCGCTGCGGAAAATCTGGAAACGCAGTAAGCACTCGAGTCCAATTCGGAATCGCCGCGGCGCCAGATGGATTGTTAAAGTACTCTTCGCCGGCAACTGGGATCTGCGAAGCAAACCCTTCTACCGCCTGCTCTTCAGCATGCCGGTCAAAAGAAAGTCCATTGATCAATGCATCGGCATGATACTGGCGAATCGCGTCTTGAGCCGTTCGCAGGTATCCAGACCGAAGTGAACGGAAATGGCCCGCTTCTAAAATGATCCCGCGGCTGGCCAACGTTCGTATCACGTTGGTCAAAATATCCAAGGCCATTTTCATCAGACCCTTATTCGGATCGCCCAACGACAGCGCCTGATGTTTGTGTTCGTAAAGTCTCCCGAGATCAACTTGGCACACTCGCTTTAAAGAAGTGTTGCGAAAGACTTCCGCCAGGGTGCCGACTTCTAGACCCCAGTCGCTTGGGATTCGGTTGTATCGCGCTAGTGTTGACGTGACGGCAAATTCGCCCGAAAGCGGATACCGGAATCCAGCCATGTACGTCAAATAATCGTCATTGCCGTACATCGACAACAGCGCTTTCAGCAGTGGCGCGACCAGTAGCCTCGCCACGCGGCCATGCATTCGATCGGTGCATCGCGCGTAGAATGCTTTGCAATAATCAAAATCAAGACTTGGCTGTGCCATGGGAAAACAAAGTCGAGCCAGCATGTCGCGATGGTAATCGACGATATCGCAATCATGAAGCGCGTACGCTTTTAGACTGGGGTCGGCCAGCAAGTAACCAAACGCGAACCAAACGGCGCGACCTTTACCTGGTGTATCCAGTGGAAAATCAGCGTCGATCAATTCGTTTAAGAGTGCAGTACATCGCGGCCCATCCAACCAAAGCAAATGCGCCTTTGTCCCCAAAGCAAACGTTCTTCTGTGGGCTTCTTCATAATCCTCTCGGTTGGGTGCGCGATTCAGGACAATGCAAACGGTATCAATAAATTCTGTGACCTCAAGTTGCTCCATGATCTTCAGGAACGGGTCGCTTCGCATATCCGAATCGGTGACCGGCAAAATCAATCCCATTCGATATTCGCGGGCCGCCGCGACCAGTCGCTCTTCCAGCTCATCGCTATCGACAGTCCCTAGATCATGCAGTGTAGTGACCGGTGACGTTTGGGCAAAATCTGCCATTTATTGTCTCGCCGAACGCGAGCCTCCATTCTCAAGGTGCGATTCCGTCATTGTTGTGCCAACAGGATGATGCATTGGTGAAAACGACATCACTGAAACTTCGCGGGATCAAGTTTAACAATTGCGGGTTTTGATCCGCATTTTAGCGAGTTTCCGACCAATCTCCAGCGGATCCAAGCGAATGCCCATCAAGTCCTTTCGACCGTGGGGGTCTCGATGTAGAATACGAACTCAAAATACACGGATGGAAAAAAATTCTGCGGACGAGTCGTAAATCAGTCGCAGCGTCGGTACCTATTCTTCTTCAGATGCGTTCTTTTCGACGACTCACGCAATGGAATGTACCCTAAAACGATCACTCACGTTCTTTCGATACAGTTGACACCTTATGGTTTTTGAATGGCTTAGCCGTCGTGTCTTCAACACGGTTCACCAAAATAATCTTGTTTACAACACATGCTGGGAAGATCCGCGGCTCGACCGCGTCGCGCTGAACCTAGGCCCTGACGATAATGTCCTGGTAATTACATCGGCAGGCTGTAACGCGTTGGACTACGCATTGACCAGCCCCAATCATGTGTACGCGGTCGATATGAACCCGCGACAAAACGCGTTGCTCGAACTCAAAATCGCAGCAATCAATAACCTCGAGTACGAAGACTTTTTCAAAATGTTTGGCGAAGGCAAGTACAAAGGCATCAAAGAGGTTTATGCGGACAAGCTTCGAGGTTCGATCTGCGAATGGTCCCAGCGATTCTGGGATACGAAGATCAAGTTCTTCGATAGTCGGCATTCATTTTATTTTCGCGGAACCAGCGGCACATTCGCCCGGATGATCAATTTCTACATTGATAAAGTCATTAAATCTCGCGAACCGGTCGACCAACTGTTGGCTTGTAAAACTCTAGACGAACAAAAAGCGGTTTGGAACGACGAAATCAAAAGCAAGTTCTGGAAGGGCTTGATCAAATTTGCCATGGGACGCGACGCAACGCTTTCGATGCTGGGTGTACCAAAAGCTCAGCGACGGCAAATTGACAACCAGTACGAAGGCGGTATCGTCAAATTCGTCGAGGACTGCCTCGACAATGTCTTTACCAAAGTCCCGATTCACGACAATTATTTTTGGCGGGTTTATCTGACAGGAAGTTACACTCAAGAATGCAGTCCTGAGTATGTAAAAGCCGTAAACTTTGACAAACTGAAAAATGGATTGGCTAACAAAGTGACCTGCCATACTGATTCGGTTCAAGGCTTTTTGGAAAAGCACGATGGTCAAATCTCCCGCTACGTTTTGCTAGATCACATGGATTGGTTAAGCGACAAGTTCTTTCCATTGTTGGAATCCGAATGGCAAGCGATCGTTGATAAAGCAGCACCAAACACTCGCGTGATTTGGCGAAGTGGCGGGTTGGAAACCGATTTTATCAATCGTGTCATGATTACCAAAAACGGATCTGAACAGAAAATCAACGATTCCTTGACCTATCATCCAGAGTTGGCCAGTGAATTGCACGTCAAGGACCGCGTACATACGTACGCTAGTTTCTACATCGCAGACCTTTCCGCCTAAACGAGCGACCAAAAAGTTATGGGTTTCTTTTCTGACATGAAAGTCCTGTATCACTTGGCTGTAAAGCGAGTGCGCGGGAAGAACCATGCCGAACGCATGGAGAGTTTTTACGGCGGCCAAGCGGGTGACTATGACGGCTTTCGTAAAAAGCTGCTCAAGGGACGTGAGGACATGCTAGACATGATCACGCCGCCTGAAGACGCGGTTTGGGTCGATATGGGTGGCGGCACCGGTTCCAATATCGCATTCCTTGGTGACGAGCGGATCAAAAAGCTGAAGCAGGTGTACGTTGTCGATCTCGCCAGTTCGCTGCTGGAAGTGGCCCAAAAGCGATTCAACGAACAGGGCTGGAGCAACGTTAAAGCCGTTGAACATGATGCGACAACGTTTACGCCGGATGAAGGTTACGCTGACGTGGTCACGTTTTCGTATTCTCTGACCATGATCCCCGATTGGTTCGCGGCAATGGAGAATGCGCTGCGGATCTTGAAACCGGGTGGAACAATCGGTGTGGTCGACTTTTACGTTGCCAGAAAATATCCTGCGGACGAATTGAAAAAGCACGGTTGGTTTACACGATCTTTCTGGCCCGTTTGGTTCGCGAGTGACAACGTGTTCCCGTCACCCGATCATATGCCGTTTTTGCGAAATCATTTCGAGTCCGAAATTCTTGAAGAACGGAAATGCAAAATTCCGTACATTCCGTTTTTCCGAATGCCGTACTACATTTTCCTCGGTAAGAAGCCGTTGGAA
>CAJQQR010000092.1 GCA_905480545.1 uncultured Pirellulaceae bacterium | reverse complement strand
TCCAGTGGCGGAAGGGGCGAACCTGAAGAACGAACCTTGAAAATTGGAGCGACCGACGACAATTTTGTTGTTGTCACAGAGGGCCTGAGTGAAGGCGAAGATGTTGTATTAAATCCGCGTGCAGTGATTGAATCCGCACGTGGTGATGGTGACGAGGCAACGGGCGACTCAAGGGATAATGTTTCAAAGTTTGGCGACACTTCCAAAGCTCCCAAAGTGGATCCCACAAAACGAGCAGAACAAAAGAAATCTTCTCGACCACCTGGAGAAGCAGGCAAAGGTGGACCTCCCAAGGGATCAGCTTCAAAAGGTGGTTCAGGCGGAGGATTTGATCCTGCGGAGCTCTTTAAGCGAATGGACGCTGATGGAAACGGAAAGCTGGAGGGTGCGGAAATCAACGACGGCATGAAAAGCCGAGTCGGTTCTATGGATACCGACAAAGATGGTGCCATTTCTAAAAAGGAATGGACAGATCTGATGAGCAAAATGGGCGGCAGAGGCGGTAGCCGTCCCGGCGGTGGTCGTCCCGGTGGGCGTTGACCAGCCCAACCTTTTTGGTTTTTTTCCAACCAAGATCCAAAGTAAATTCTCAAACGGACGTCCTGCGACGTCCGTTTTTTTGTACTCCTCGTGTTGGAGCACAATCCAATTGTGCAAATCGAAAAAACGAACCTAAAGTCGGTAGATTCTCGGCCTCGATCGCGTTCGCATAATTTTTCGAAAATTTATGGCAGATTTGCTCAATCTGTATGGATAGGCTTCTATAAGTTTTGTTGCTCCAACGATTCGAATCAATTAGATGCGATACTCGGTCCGTCGATCGTATGTAGAGGTAACTTGCAAACGAAATTCCGTAATCCAAAAGGGTTATCGGGCAAACGAATTCAGAGGGTGATTCAGTGAAAACAGTAGCTTTGATTTGTGCCTCAGTCGCCATGGCTTTCGCCACGTCTTTCGCAATGCTGACCATCGAAAAGACTGACCCCAAAAAGCTTCGTTCAGAAAAGGACTTGGTCTTTGGTCAACTTGTGTCCGATTCGAAATCCGCTCCAGCATTGACATCCGAAACAAGAAGGTTGTCAAAGAAAAAAAACACAGCCGTTGGTCATCCTACGTTTGTGAGCCCACACGCTAGACCGATAGCGATTCAAAACAATCGAATTTTCGTCGTCAACACTCCCTCGGACACGGTGGACGTGATTGATGCAAAGTCACAAAAAGTCATCCACCGTGTTCCAGTGGGCATCGATCCAGTTAGTATTGCCCTACGCCCTGATGGAAAGGAAGTGTGGGTTTCAAATCACATTTCTGATTCTGTAAGTGTGATTGATAATGATAAAAAAAGTCCAACGTACTTAAACGTCATCGCGACCGTTCAGGAATTCGACGCAAACCGAGCCACATCGTTTGACGAACCGGTTGGGATTGCTTTTGCCAGCAACGAAAAAGCCTACGTCGCCCTTTCATCGGAAAACCAGATTGCCGTGGTCGACGTCGCGGCCCGAAAGATTACGAATCGATTAAAAATCCCAGCCCAAGACCCACGCGCGATCGCCGTTCGCAACGGGAAGCTTTATGTCATTCCGTTTGAATCGAACAACAAAACACAGCTGTCGGGGGGCAGCAGAAAAAACATCGACGGCGAACTTGTGACGTTCGATGCATGGGAACACTCGATCACTCATAACAACGTTTTATCGCTCGGCCATGTTGTCGACATTGTGAAGCACCCAGACGTTCCGGATCGGGATTTGTTCGTCTTCGACACCGAAACGGACAAACTGATTGAAACTGTCGATTCTCTGGGAACATTGTTGTATGGCTTAACCGTAGCGTCGGATGGCACCGTCTTCGTTGCTCAGACGGACGCCCGAAACGATGTGAATGGTCGGGCCGGAACCAAGAAACACAACATAAGCCAACTTGAAAATCGCGCGTTCCTAAATCAAATCACAAGAATCAATTTCGATGATGGGAACGATGGAACGTCAGAACGCATTGAATTGGAACCACTCCCGCCGCAACATCCCCAGCCGGAAAAAGCACTGGCAACCCCTTTTGCGATTGAAATTAGTTCGGACGATTCAACACTGGTAGTCTCGGCAGCGGCCTCGGACAAGCTATTTACCGTCGATGCAAAGAGCGGTCGCGTTCTTGGTCGTATCGGTGTTGATTCAGTACCACGTGGAATTGCCTTGCAACATGAAAAGAGTGGTCAACTCGCATCGGCTTGGGTTTTGAACGCTGTTTCAAATACCGTTAGTCATGTTGACTTGACGGATCGGGATACGCCAAAAGTTCTTTCCACTGTCACTTTGGAAGACCCAACGAACACGGTGCTTAAACGCGGGCGCATCGCATTTGAAACGGCTGACGCTTCATCCACCAGGACGTTCTCGTGTGCAAGTTGTCATCCGGACGGACACACCGATCAACTGCTTTGGGTCTTAAAAACGCCTGTTGTTTCCGGCGGAGATCAAATCATGCCTCGCTCGACCATGCCGGTTCGCGGGCTTCGTGATACCGAACCCTATCACTGGGACGGAATCCCGGGTGATCCGTACGGCGGGAACAATAGCGCCAAGGTTCACGGCAATACTCCTCCAAACTCAGTTGCGGGCGATCCGCACAGCAGTGCGCTGCATTTGATCGATGGTGGGCTTGCATCAACAATGGCGTTTGAAGGTGAGCCACTGAGGAATGATGAGAAAAAGGTGGGGCGATTGACTTCTGAACAACGCGATGACATGGCGTCGTTCCTGTTGAGTATTCCATTCCCTCCGGCGCAACGCCGGCCCTACACCGATGAGTTGACGCAGCGTGCTCGTGATGGATTCGAACTGTTTCATATCCTCGGTGATAACGATCCATCAAAGCGGCGCCCCAACGTCTGCGGAGATTGCCATCGTCTACCCTTTTTGGTCAGCACCAATACGCCTGGCACCGGGATGGACGCCCCCACATGGAGAGGAGCGTATGATCGCTACCTGATTTTACCTCAAGGGCGTTTGAATATCATGGAATTTGATTTTTATGCGAGAATCGCCAACGAAGGAATTCCCGAAAAGAAAATGTGGCAATTCTCATGGGGAAATCGCCAGCGGTTCAATCCAATTTGGGACATGGTCCTTGAGGGCAGCACGGGTTTCTCTGGCGCATTGGGTCGACAAGTTACACTCAGCAAGTCGACGGCTAAAGACGAATTCACCATCGATCTAATGAATGCACTTGAGCGTTCGGCCAGCGAAGGCGCGGTCGTGCTCGAGGCAAACGGCAGACTGCTTAAAAATGAAGTTTCCAACTCCGTCGAACTGCAATGGATCGACGGAAAGTACATCAGCAAAACCGATGGCGTTCAAGGTCTGAGTTCACAAGAGATCATTTTGCTCGCTGCGGGTGGAAGTTTTGTAGGAACATTGACCGCCCGTCATGGCAGCGATGCAGACATGATCAAATCCCCCCAACCCGCGATTTGGACGTTGGGACCGATCGAGAAACAGAGTGGACACCAAAAATTTCCGATTCTGTATCCCGGTACACAAACCATGAAGATTAGTGGTCGTCACATTCGTTCAGATGCAAAATTGATCGTCGATGGCCATCGTGCCAACGGGTCCGTAACGATTGAAAACAATGACAAGGTGAATATTCAATTGACTTCGCTGCCTGAGCCAGGCCTTCACCTGTTACAAGTCCAGAATCCAGAAGGGAAATTCAGCAACGAATTTATCTTTAATGTTGTTGAGTCACTCGACGCTGTCAAAGAGTTGCTCGCGCAACGGTCCGGCAACGATCGCGACATTCGTGATGCGATTGCCCAGGCGATTACACGAGGTGACATTGATGAGTTGCGACAGGTTCTAAAAGGGCAACCGCGGGGTGTCGTTAATCAACGACACCGGGATTCCGGATCGACACCATTAAGCCTTGCAGCGATGCGTGGCCAATTAGAGATAATTAAAATCCTGATTCGCCGAGGCGCGCGTGTCAACGCGACCAACCGTGATGGAAACACCGCGTTACACACTGCAGCGTTTTTCTGTCGCGAAGACATTGTAAAACTATTGCTTGCAAAGGGTGCTTCAACAACGACGAAAAGCACTCGTGGCGAGACACCCATCGATGTTGTATCTGGAAAATGGAGCAACGAGTTGGTTGGATTTTACAAATTGCTCGACGATTCAATCGATCTTGGACTGGATTTGGAGAAGATTCGAACTGATCGACCCAATATAGCCAAGGTTTTGCAGAAGCAAGCTTCCGAAAAAGAATCTCGCGAAAAAGACCGAGGCAGACAATAATGAATTTGGTATGGGGCCTGTCGATGATAATCATCGGCTTATTTTTTTTGATTTGCAGCACCGTCAAAAGCGAATTCATCGTTTACCGGCTGATGGTCGCCCGATCCAAACTTTTATGGCGTGAGGAGAACAGAGTTCACCGCTTTTATCAATTCACTGGGCTAATCATTATGACTCTGGGCGCACTCTGGGCACTTGGAATCATCTGGAGCCCTTAAGCCCATACCTCACGGGTGAAAAGCAGTCTAAATTTCAGCAGGTCTTGACGGCGTCGCCGGATAGTAGCATGTATGGAAAATCAAGAACCAAAATTTGAACTAAGTGAGTCCGACTTTTTAACGTTATTGGTCAAGCATGAACCGGCGTTTCGAGGTTATGCGCGAAGTTTCGTTCCTGATTGGGACTTGGTCGACGAGGCATTGCAAGAGACCAGTGTTACGATGTGGCAAAAACGTGATCAACTCCAAAACGTCGATGGCTTTGCACCATGGGGGAAAGTGATTCTTCGATTCAAGTGCTTGCGTCAGCTGGAAAAGCTTCGATCGCGTCGACCACTATTGAGTGACCAAATGCTCGAGACTCTTGCTGAGCGTAGCGAACGCCGCAACGCTGAAGACTCCACTAGTCGCGAGCGAGCGTTGCATGTGTGCTTAAACCGATTTTCGTCAGAGCACCGCGAATTACTAATTGCGCCGCATCGCTCGGACAATTCGGTGGTCGAAATCGCTAAATGTCAAAACCGGTCGCCAAATTCACTGTACAAGTTGCTGGGGCGACTTCGAGAACGACTGGCAAACTGTATTCGGGCCAGAATCGCATCGGAGGCCACGTGATGAAAAAATCGACCGAACTAATCCAACGATACTTCCTGGGAATCGCATCCGAAGAAGACGTGAGGGAACTGGAAAGTGGACTCAAAGTTGATGCGGATCTTCAAGACGAATATTTGTTTCACGCGGAAACCGACTCTCATCTGCGGCAAGAGTCGCAACGATTTTTAAATACAGAAAGAGCCGAGGAATCCAAACAGAAGGCTGATGAGTCCATTGTTGTCACGCCAAGTCGGTCGTCGAATGTGTGGAAATGGATGTCCGGCATTTCAACGGTTTTGGCGATCACTCTCTTGATCTTGTTGGTTTCAAACTTTCCACCGCCAAGAGAAGCAATGGCTTCATTGGGTGAATTGGCAGTAAGCGTTTCATGGTCGGAGCAAAACATTTGGTCCGCGACGGGTCGCGGTGATTTATTTGGCATTCGTCGTGAACTGAAACGGAATGTGCCGGTTGACGCGAGGTCAGATGATGAGCTGACGCCGCTACATGTGTCGGCAATTTTCAATCAAAAGGAAGCAACCGAAATCCTTATTGCCGGGGGGGCCAAACTTTTTCTTGTAGATGCTAAAGGTAACACCGCCTTGCACATGGCGGCATTTTTAGGACATACAGACATCGTCAGACTCTTGTTGTCCGCAGGAGCAAAACCAAATGTTCGCAACAACTTGGGCTTTAGCGCTGCCGATCTTGTGTCGGTCGCCTGGAACGCCCGACTGGAAGATTACTACCATAAGGTGGAACGCACACTGAATTTAACGTTGGATCTAAACCGAATCCGATCCGAAAGACCAGGAATATTGAATCTATTGTCAATGCCCAGACCTGGAGCAAGCAAAACGCCTCCATCAATCAGCATTTGGCAAGCGGCTATCACGGGAAACATTCTAGCCGTAAAGCAGCACATCGTTGCTGGAACCGACGTGAATTCAGAAGAAGATCTTGCTGGAAACACGCCACTCACTTTATCGGCGATCTTCGGACATTCGGAAGTCGCAAAATTATTAGTTGAGGCCGGGGCGGATATAGAACACCTCAACAAGTCAGGTGATACCGCGATTCATTTAGCCTGTTTTTTTTGCCAACCCGATATCGTGAAATTGCTGGTACGATTCGGCGCAGATCCGAACAAGAGGAATAAATATAACGCCACCTGTATAGATCGCGTATCGAGTGAATTGAACATGGAAATGGAAGCGGTCTACCGACATGTCTACGACTCGCTAAATCTTCAACTCGATTTCCAGAACATCCGCGCGGCACGACATCAGATCGCCATCTTCCTAAAAGAACACATCGCAGAGAATCGTGTTCTACCAAAAGAAATACCGGCAAAATAAGTAGCATCAGATCATTCATTACACATTGCCAATACGGCAAAATCCAAGTCAATTCAAATGAAACCGCCCCTTGAGCCATCTGTTGGTGTATTTTGATTTTTTGGAGCCCTCCGATTCTCAACGAAATTAAAATTCATTAGTCAGTTATTTTTAAGGATTTTAACAATCAGTCGATCATGACTTTGGAACGCGATACACAAACCAATCAACCGACAGCAACGCCCCCCCCTTCATTGCCTGAAGTCCAGAGCCCCGGCGAATTCCGGCAATCCGCGTCGTGGTGGACCCGAGGAACCATAGCGTTTGGATCCATTGGCCTATTGATTCTGCTTGCTTTCTTGTTACAGCAGTCGTTTGGTGACGCCACGATTGACAATGGCATGACCCACAAGATTTCCCGCGGCGATCTTGCAGTGACCATAGTCGAACAGGGCACTCTTGAGAGCTCAAACAATACCGAGGTCAAAAGTAAAGTCCGAGGATTCAACACCGTAACATGGGTTGTTGAGGTTGGAACCATTGTAAAAAAAGGGGACGAGTTAGTTCGGCTCGATACAAAAGCGATTGAAGAAAATGTCAGTTTAAACAAAACGAACGTGCACACTGCTCGAGCCACTTTAGAACGAACGAAAGCCAATGTTGCAAAAGCTAAAATCGCTCTAGATGCCTATGAGCCGAATCATGATGCAGAAATGTTTCCAACCCAGATAAGGCCTCTGCTCATTCAATTCTGCGTTAATTGTCATTCGCAAAAAACACAAGAAGGCGAGCTTGATTTAGAGCGATTCACGTCGATGGTTGACATATGGAACAACATTGAGCCATGGCGGGCGATGATTTCAAAACTGGAAAAAGGCGAAATGCCCCCGAAGGACCAACCGGAACCCACAGCTGCAGACCGGAAGTTACTGGTTGACTGGGCAAAACGTTTAGTTGCCGCTGAAGCGAGTCAAAAAGGGACAAATTCTGAGGGTAATGCTACAGGGCGATTCAATGCACAGCAGCAGACAATACAACAAGCCATTGAAATTGCGGAACTGCGACTTAAGCGAAGCAAAGAAATCCTCGATCGTTCGACGAAGCTTTTTTTAAAGGGCTTTTTAAGCAAACTGGAATGGGAAGCGGACGAATTTCTGGTGAAGCAAAACGCGTTGGAGCTAAGTGTAAAGAAAACAGAATTGGCGGTCCTTGAAAAATACACAAAAGGAATGGAACTGGCTACTTTGCGTGGAGAAGTCACCGCAACGAAATCGAAACTGCAGGCCGATGATTCAGGCCTAAAAATGGATGAGGGCCGTTTAAAGCGTGTCAGTCAGGAGCTAGAAGACTGCGTGATCTACGCACCACGCGATGGACTTGTGATTTACCCCTCCGCAGCTGAATGGAAAGCCACGCCCGACATCACCGAGGGCGCGACTGTCCGTATGGATCAAGTTCTTTTGCTGATGCCGGATCTCGACAAGATGCAAGTCAAAGTTGGCGTTCATGAATCCATCATCGATCGACTTGACGCAGGCTGCAAGGCGAAAGTCACTTTGACCGACCGAGTCATCGAAGCGAAAGTATCTTCAGTTGCCAATGTAACCAAACCGGCCGGCTGGTGGACTGGCAACGTCGTCAAGTATGACACAATCATTGAGCTTCCAGCCACCGAAGGTCTGAAGCCGGGAATGAGCGCTGAAGTCGAAATCGTGTTGGCAGAGCACCAAAACGTTCTGACTATTCCAGTCGCAGCAGTAATTGAAACCGAGAAGGGAACCTTCTGTTGGATTGCAACGCCGGAAGGTCCCAAGCGTAGAACCATAAAGCTTGGAGACAGCAACGATGTTTTTATTGTTGTCAAAGATGGATTAATAGAAGGCGATGAAGTCATCATGAACCCACTGGCCCATATCGACGAAGCCCAGGATGAAGTCCAAAGTTCGCTTGATGACGAATCCTACACCTCCAAACCATAACCCAACACGATCACTCAACGTTTTTATTTCACTCAGTTCAATATTTATCAACTCATTACAGTGAGACGTATTCGTGGCAACTAGCGTGCTTCCAAATCATGGTAATTCCAGCGGGCGATCGCCACAGGAACCCACCAACCCGCTGCCAAGTTCGCGTATGAAGATGGCAACCGGACGGCGGTTCATGTGGATGATCATTGGGATCGGCTCTCTCGCATTGATCGTGGCAGTTATCTATATGGTCCCAAAAGATTCGGCCCGTGCCGGAATTGAAAAAGCGATTACGCACAAGATCAAACGAGGAAATGTCATTATTTCCGTAATCGAACAGGGCACGCTGGAAAGCTCTGAAAACACGGAAGTCAAATGTCGTGTACGCGGTCAAAATACAATTATTTATGTGGTCGAGGGGGGGACGAAAGTAAAAAAAGGCGACGTGCTCATTCGCCTCGATACCTTTGCAATCGAAGAAGCCATTGACGAGCGAACGAAATTTGCGCACCTGACACGCTCATCCGCCGAACGACTGAAAGGTAATCTGGAAAGTGCGAAACTTGCGATTAATGAATATCTTGAAGGGCGATACAAAACCCAATTGATGACTCTCGAAAAGGAGCTTTCAGTGACCAAATCAAATTTGCGTTCAGCGGATGACTGGATTCGATTTTCGGCCCTGAAAAAAGAGAAGGGTTTTGTGGGAGGAATGGAAATGGAACAGCGTGCGATCACGAGACTTCGAGCCAACCATGCTGTGATTGCAAAGCAAACTGAAATTGATGTGCTCAAAAATTTCACAAAAGCAGAACAACTTGAAACGCTGAAAGGCAACCTTAAGGCCGCCCAAGCAAGCTTCGATGCCGAGTCGGAACGCGCAAAAGCTGATGCATCCAGACGTGATCGCGCTCTCGAAGAATATGAGTTTTGCATCATCAAGGCACCCCGCGATGGATTGGTGATTTATCCGTCTGCAGCACAATGGAAAGACGCTCCAGATATTGAGGAAGGAGCGACAGTCCACAAAGACCAAGTCCTCTTGCTGATGCCAGACTTGAATCAAATGCAAGTTAAAGTTGGGATACATGAGTCGATCGTCGACAAAGTTGGTCCCGGGCTTGCCGCGATTGTGACGCTTCCCAACGAAACGCTTGATGCGGAAGTCTCATCCGTAGCAGCAGTGACTCGGCCCGCAGGTTGGTGGACGGGAAACGTTGTGAAGTACGATACGATTATCGAATTGAAGGATGGCAAAGGGTTAAAGCCAGGTATGAGCGCTGAGGTGGAAGTCATTCTTGCAAAGCATGAAAACGTGATCAAAATCCCGGTTTCGGCTGTCGTAGAAACGGAGAAGGGTACCTTTTGTTGGGTGAAAACAGCCTCCGGAGTCAAACGTCGATTGTTGCAACTTGGTGACACCAATGATGTATTCATTGTGGTGAAGGGTGGTGTTGCCGAAGGGGATGAGGTGATACTCAATCCGCTGGCACATATCGATGAAGCTCAACAAGAAGTTTTACAACCGAGCGGCAGTGCGAATGGAGAATCAGAATCGACCGCTGAAAAAGAAAAGCAAGGTGAAAAATCGACGGGAAAGGCTGCAAAGTAAAAGAATACAATCGGATTGATTCTTCTAAAACGAAACATGAAAAGCACCTTCCCACAAACGGTTCAACTTGGTCTGAAGAGCCTTCTGCTGCAAAAAATGCGAGCTGGGTTGGCGGCGCTTGGCATATTCATCGGCACATCGACCGTCATTTGGCTGGTCGCAATGGGTGAGGGCGTTAGCTATCGGGCTCAGGAGCAAATCAAGGAACTCGGAGCGACCAATATCATTCTTCGAACGAAGAAACCCTCATCAACAACGAGTGGCTCAGATCCATCGGGCAAGGTAAAAGTTTACGGACTACTCCGTAAGGATTTTGACCGAGTGGTCGCAAATGTTGATTCAATCAAAAACGCGATTCCAATGCGTGAAGTCCGTTTTGAACTGAGGCGTGATGACAAAACGGCGGATGCGGTCTTGGTCGGTTGCGTTGAAGAGCACCTTGAACTAAATCGACTTCAAATTGAACGGGGGCGATGGCTGCATCTTAGTGATCGCGGAAAAAAGAACATCGTCCTCGCTGCCGATACCGCCAAACGACTATTTCCCTATGAGAATCCAATCGGAAAAACGATTTGGGTTGGTAGTGAGTTTTATGTTGTTATTGGATTGACGAAGAAGCGAACGGCTTCCGCATCGATTGGCGGCAGTTTGGATGCCCGCGACTACAACATGGACGCCTACATTCCCCTGAAAACATTGCGACAACGAGTTGGTGATTTAGTAATGCGGCGTGTCGGAGGAGACTTTCAAGGAGAACAAGTTGAGTTAAGTCAAATTACCGTTGGCGTCGAAACCATTAAAGAGGTCGATGAAACTGCTGCGATTATTCAAAATCTCCTGGAGACATACCACGACCAGGAAGATTATGCTGTCGTTGTACCCAAAGAGCTTTTGCGTCAAGCCGAACGAACACGGGCCATGTTCAATGTGCTGCTCGTGGTGATAGCCGGCATCTCATTGATGGTCGGCGGCATCGGTATTATGAACATCATGTTGGCAACAGTGACCGAACGGACTCGAGAGATTGGAATCCGCCGCGCACTGGGAGCGAGACGAGTTGACATCATTTACCAATTCCTAACCGAGACGGTCGTACTGACCGCCAGTGGTGGATTGCTTGGCGTACTTTTTGGCGTGATGTGTGGTCCCTTGTTCCGAAGCTTTCGTTACGTCGTGACATTGTTTTCGCCAGATTTTTTGCCGCCAATCGTTTATGACCTCGAGCCACGAATCGCAACTTGGTCAGTTATTCTATCGCTCTTTATCTCATTCGGCGTCGGAATCGTATTCGGCGTCTACCCGGCGCGACAAGCAGCCTACATGGATCCCATCGAGGCATTGCGACACGAATAATCGGAACCGATTATCGAATCGCCGACCATCCACGCCGATTCATGGCTAATTCAAAAACAATCCTATCATTCTTTTCTGCTCGACATCAAGAATCCGATTAGATCGCGAAAATCGTCATTCGAAAGGGTCTCGCCAAAGTTATTCGGCATCGGCGAACTACGAGTCTCTTTTTGGTTTTCGATCTCGGATTTTGCAATCAGGATCTCTTTCCCTGTGGTATCCACCAACGTCAAATGAGATGCCGTTTCATCGTTTGTTTTCTTGACAAATCCGTTAAAAACTCGTCCGTCATCCGTCCCGATCAATGATGCACGAAACGCGGCATCAACGTTTCGATTGGGCAACAAGATATCTTCCGCCAATCTATCGAGACCGCGTGCTCCGATCCCATCTAAATTCGGACCGACCTGTTTGCCTTTACCTGCAATCTGATGACAGTTAGCACAGTTCTTTTCAAAGACTTTTAACCCGTTCGAAATCGCAGGAGCCTTGGTTACGTAGCTTTCGATACGTTGTTTCATTAATGCAACCGCCGCCGCATCCAACTTCGGAAGATTCACAACGAACGCATCAACCGCTTTTGAAATCGCTTGATCGTCATACGCTTTAATCGTATCCACTAAACGAGAATCAGAAAAAACGGCTGGTGAAAGCTGATTGCCTTCGACCATTTTGACAAGTGTTTTCGCTCCTTTCTTGTCGGTGACCAAGGCGTTTGCGAATCGACCCTGCTGCGCAGCCGACGCGGTCTTGGAAATTTCACCCAGAACATTCGTGGCCGCGATTAAATCGCCGGAAACGATCGCTTGAATCGCGGACTTCTTCGATTTCACACCGACGTTTGGCAAACTTTGAACCATTGAGGATGCTCGAAAAACTGCAGCCGATTCAAGTGACTTGGAATCGAGAGCGACCAGTGTTGAGCACAACGACTCCGCCAATTGCCCACCGTTGGAATTGGCCAACAGATCGACAATCTTTTTTCGCATGTTGGTTAAACCGAATTGCTCGACAATCTCTGCCGCTTTTTTCTGATTCTGAAGCCTCTTTGACGGATTCAGTCCTTGCTGCGAAAATCGCCCCGCTGCCAACCAAGCGTACGCTCCGCTTGAGTCTTGATCGACCAGCTCCATCACCGCGAATTGACCGTCAAACTTCTTTGTATCCCAAACCATTTTTTGGGCGGTGTCGTTTCGCGGCGGCGTGCACTTCCGGATCACTTGATTCGTCGCGACCAAACGCAATTGAACATAATTTAAATTGCCTAAAGGTTTGTCAGGAACGCCATCATGCCCAGCAAGATAAAAAGAAAATTCACTGGACAATTCAAACGGTTCGCTTCGGTATATTCCGGTTTGCTGTTCGCCCTTGACGATGCTACTCCACAATGGCGTTTTGACCATTCCGTCGGCAGAATTTCGACGATCGGATTGGATAAAGATATTTTCGGTATCCGCCGGCGCGACCGCTGTTTCATCTTTAAAGTAGCTCCAACTCAAAACTTCATCGGCTTTCTTTGAACCGGAAAGCGTAGGACCGAACAATTTATCGGCAATCGTTGTCGCCCATTGGCGAACAGAAGGCGTGAGTTTCTCGCCACGTTTCGTTAGCCCGGTGCGAATGCCTTCCAACAACGTCAACTGAAAATCAATGTCATTTCCAAATCGTTTTTGCGCGATCGAAACAATGGAGACAAGCGAATCGGTCGAACCATATTGAGAAACAAACTCCAAATACGCCGTTAGCTTTGCGGCATCGTTCTTTGAAATTTTCGCAATATTGTTGACGACAAACTCTGCCGCCGGTTCAGTCTTGATCGCCAAGCAAACGTCGGCAAACGGCTGATAAACCGACTCTGGAATCAGTTTCGCGACTGCTCGGAATCGCTGATCGCGACCCTTCAGATGGTCTCGCAACGCAATTTTGATCGCGTGAATCAGGTAACGATCCGATGATGGTGTTTTTGCCAATAATGCAACAAGTTGAGTGGAGAATTCGCACTCTGGATGCTTTGCAATCGCCATAACAGCGAAGCGGCGAATGAACGGATTTTCTGAACCTAGTCCCTTCGCCAATACAAGCGGTTCGTTTCCCACAAGTTCCTTCCGATTGGCAAGCTGTCGAAATGCTTCGATTTGCACTTCGAAGGAATCGGGAGAATCGGTTCGCGGCATGCATATATTCTGCCTGAAATTTCTTCGGTTTTCATCGCCTGAGAACACGACACGCCAGATTCGACCACGTTGCCGATCACGTTTCGGATGATTGAGATCGACTTCGTAATGACCGATGATCGCATTATAAAAATCGGCGATGTAAAGTGCCCCGTCTGGACCCACTTGGAGATTAACAGGTCGGAACCATGGATCACCGGGAATCACAAAGTCTGATTCTTCTCGCGCTGCCATACTTGAACCCGAATAAACCAAGTGATTTCGGTTGATTCGTCCAGTAACAACGTTCCCACCAAACGTACTCCTCTTGTAAACATCAGGGAATTTCGTGTATTCACCCAATGCAATGCCGCCGATTCCAGTTGAATCATGCAAGTGCTCCATCACGTTGGGAATATAGCCCAGACCGTCATGTGGCTTTCCAAAGCTATCATGATGGCCGCCAGGCAAAATTAAGTTGATTGGCTTGGTGTGACAGTCCGCAGTGAAGATGTCTCCACGGCTATCAATCGTTAAACCGAACGGATTAACTTGTCCACGAGTCACAATTTCAATACGGGAACCATCCGCTTTGAAGCGAAAGACATTTCCCGAATTCAGTTGGACTTCATGACCATCGTTTCCTGAAACCGTCGATTGGTTATTGAAACCATGACAAGCATAAATCCAACCATCTTTTCCGTCAGTAAAACTGCTGCACATTCCATGCGTATCCCGCGTCGTATCAAACGGCCCGTAAAGAACCTCACGCTTGTCCGCTTTGCCATCACCGTCCGTGTCCGACAGAAACCAAATGTTCGGGATGCTGAAACAAATCACGCCGTTTTTATGGGGTAGCAATCCCATCGGAATATTTAGTTTGTCCGCAAATGTTGTAACCTTATCCGCTTCCCCATCGTTGTCGGTGTCCTCCAGTATTTTGATGGCGTCACGGGCCTTCGATGGATCAGCCGCAGCAAATGGATACTCCAGCGAGCTACTGACCCATAATCGCCCGCGCGGACCAAACGCAATATTCATCGGTTTGGCAATTTGAGGTTCGGAAGCAACAAGTTGAATCTCAAACCCAGGAGGCAGGACAAAGGTCTTTTGCTGCTTTCGTGGCGAAAGCGGTTCGGTCGTTCGCACGTTTTCATTGAATTCTTTGCTGCCAACATTCAATGGGATATCCGACCATTTTTTTTCGATACGTTGAAAATCGTCCTGCTGCACAAACAAATAGGTCCCCAATTTGTTACCGATCAAAATGTCGATTTTTTCGTCGCCATTGACATCTCCGGCAGTGACCTGAGTCCCCACGCCGGATCGTTCGTCGATAAGTTTTGGCACAAAAAGGACGCGACCCTTTCTCCGAACTGTCTTCAACCAAAACAGAATCGGAAGTTGTTTCGCACCAGGGTCACCACCCCCATGCGCCCAATACCGTTTACCCGTCACGATATCCTGAACGCCATCGTTATCGACATCGGTCAAAAACAGAGCATGCATTTGTGAAATGGCCAAACCGAACGGATTGTCAGCTGGGTTATCGGTCATGATTTTATGGGGAACAAAATCGATTTTCGTTCCCGATTTTTTTTGCTCAAACCATGTCAAACCATATCCATGCGCATTTTGCGATGAGATCACATCGTTGTCACCATCACCATCAAAATCGTACGCAAACATTTGCGCGCCGCCAATTTGTGCAAATCGGAACGGATGAAACTCAAACAGCTGCCCCTTGGTTTCCGTTTGTCGCCACCAACCATTTGTTTCCAAAAGGTCGTTACGTCCATCGCCGTCAACATCACCTATTCCCATTCCGTGAGTGAATCGACCCAGCCCTTTATTTGGCGTGATTGCGGTGAATTGAAACGTCACTGCCGTACCGTCAAATTTTGGCTCGACGTAACCGAATGCTCCATGTCGAATGCAAACCAAATCAGGAATGCCGTCTCCTGTTATGTCGGTGAATGCTGGCGATTCATTGCAAATATTGTCGATCGCTTCGCGACGCTTCCAGTTTTGCGTCGCGACTGTTTTGCCTTTCGATTTCACCCCGGGATTCTCAAACCAAAACGCTGGCTCACCTGGCATGCCTACGGTCAAGATATCGATATTGCCGTCTTTGTTAAAATCGTAGGTCCATGTGAAGAAGTGTTTCGAATAACCCTTTATCGGAAGCGATTCACCTTCGGTGTAGCGAACCTTTTGGAGAAAGTCGGGCCCGGCGTACCAATAGGGCCCAGACACCAAATCGACTTTTCCATCTTTGTTGATATCTGCAAACGAAGTGCCCTCGGAATAAAACTCTTCCGTAATTGTGAATCGTTCAAATACGACCTCATTCGCGTGGATGGAACGCGACTGGTAGAACGCGATTACCGATAGTAAAACACAGGAAATCTTTAGGTACAACATTCTGCCGCCCAAGAAGAAATGGTGAGATCGAATAGTTTGATGGTAGAGCGACATTCTAATCGAATGGGCCCTCAGGTGTTCCACCCACGTCGATTCGAATCGTTAAAAAACAGGTAGACAGCTGCCGATTTTCTCTATTTACGATTACTCACTTTTACTTGCTAAAAACTCCTCACGATACCTAACTTTCGGCTGCTTGGTCGCGGGATCGATTTCATTGGATGTAAACCATTCCGCCGTCGCATTGTCTTCTTTGACTGTAATCCCAAGGAAACCACCTTTCCCACTAAAATAGCGATGGAATTCAGTTTTCCGACCGGGGTTTCCTCCAAATTTATGCTCATCGTTGATCGGACCGCATCCAAGCTCAAGCAGTCCAGTCTTGGGGTCTTTTGAACAATATTGCCAATGTCGATCGCCGCAAATCACAAAGGTGTTTTTTTGCTGTGAAAGAAAATCACGCAGCTCCTGACCCTCAAAGGCAAAATTTGCGTTTGAATGGTTATCAGCTTTACCTTTTTTGTCGGGGCCAACAATCGGACCGGGTGTGATGACAAATTTAAATGTGGCATCCGATTCGGTGATCGACTTCTTCAACCAGGCTTTTTGCTTCGCCCCCAAAATCGTCTTCTTAGGACCGTCCTGCATTCGATTAGGTGAACGAAAGTCTCGATTTTCAGTCATCCAGATCTGGACGTCTTTTCCCCAACGATAGGTGCGATGGGTTTTCTCACCCATCGGTACTTGCTCTCGAAAAATATTGAGGCCTTGTTCAAAAGTCAAATCACCATAAGTTTGCCCAGGCCAACAATCGTTCTTTAAAGTGTCATGATCATCCTTCATAAAGTACGACGTAACATGCTGATGAAAATGTTGATTATGTTTGTAGGCAAACATCAGATTCCATTTCGCTCGCGCCTGAGATTCGTTCTTGCTTAACGGAACCTTGTCGTAGTACAAAATATCGCCCGTATGGACAAAGAAATGTGGCTTGAATCCTAGCATCTGTTTGTATGCGACATGTCCATCCTTGCCAGAGTCGATGCTTCGAACCGCTTGGCAGGTTGAAACAATAAATCGAATCGGAGTTGAATCATTCTTAATCGGCGAGGTTTCGAAGAAACCCTCAATGAAATTCGATGGCTCAGATTCGACAGTTTTTCGAGCCTCGATTAGGTACTTATATCGTGTGGCTGGGGCCAGACCTGCCAGCTTGATCTGCCGGGTGAAATCTCGCGAGGAGTCAACTTCGAACCATTGGGTTTTTTGCCGTTTTGGATTTTGGGATAGGTTTTTAAACGATTCATTGAATGGTGCAAAATGCACACAGATTTGCCCCGGTTCGCCGTCCAAGACGCCAAGTGGCATCTCGATTTTTGATCGGGCGTTCGATGGAAGCCCTTCGGTGAAGATCGGAAGCAAACCAAAATTAGCCTGCGGTTGTTTTGTTAAGCGTGTCCATACAATAGCCGACGTTTGATCGACTTCACCGACTTTGGCACCGTTTCCGAAATAGGGCGCCGAGGACGAGTGTTGGTCCTGCCCCCAACCTAATCCGGAAGCCAAGATCAGGATGCATGCGGATTGAAAACATGCATGCAATCGCGCGTTGCCAGAAGAAAATCGAATCGACATTGTGTTAGAAGACCTGTATTTTTTTTGATGGTTGCAACGGACACGTGTAGACGTAAAAAAACCGAGTTGCAAAACAACTCGGTTTTCGCTTTTTCTATCTTACATCAAAGGAAATTACTTTTTGACTTCGTAACCTTTAACGTGTTTGTTACCCGCTTTGACAATTTCGTCAAGCTTCTTCTTGAAATCAAGATCAGCCGAAACTGCGAAGGTCGCGGTATTGGCTTTGACGTCAGTTTTGAGATCGCTGAAGACTCCGGCTTTGGTCAGTGCAGACCGCACTGAACGTTCGCATCCGCCTCAGGTCATGTTCGGCAGCTTCAAGCTGACCGTCTTCTTTTTGACATCCTTTTTCTTCTTTTCGATCTTGTAACCTTTGACGTGCTTATTTCCGTCGGCAACGATTTCGTCAAGCTTCTTTTTGAAGTTGAGATCAGCTGAAACCTTGAAGGTCGCGCTATTGCTTTTGACGTCGGTTTTAAGATCTTTGAAGACACCTGCTTTGGTCAGTGCAGACCGCACTGAACGTTCGCATCCGCCTCACGTCATGTTCGGCAGCTTCAGGCTGACCGTCTTTGTCTTTGGCTTTTCTTTTTTGTCGTCTTTTTTGGTAGCGACTTCGTAGCCTTTAACGTGACGGTTGCCGTCGGCAACGATTGCGTCGAGCTTCTTTTTGAAATCGACGCCGGTTGAAACAGCGAATGTCGCCGTATGTGCTTTAACGTCGGTTTTGAGATCCTTGAAGATTCCTGCTTTCGTCAATGCAGACCGCACTGAACGTTCGCAACCACCTCAAGTCATGTTCGGCAGCTTTAGGCTGACCGTTTTGGTTTTCTTTTCTTCTTTTTTTTCTTCGTCATCTACAACCGTTGAAACGGTAACAAACGATGATTCGCTGTCGCCGGTTTCACATGCCTTGCAGCATGCTTTCTTGCTGGCACAGCAATCACCTGTTTTGTTGACAGAAACAAACTGCATTGAGCCGGCATTCTGAAGAGAAGCTCCGTCACCCTTTGCTGGAGCGGCTGTTTCGACTTCGTAGCCTTTAACGTGTGTGTTACCACCGGCAACGATTTCATCAAGCTTTGTTTTGAAATCGACGTCAGCAGAGACCTTAAAAGTCGCTGTCGTCTTCTTCAAGTCCGTTTTAAGGTCTTTGAAAACACCTGCTTTGGTTAGTGCAGACTGCACTGAACGTTCGCAACCGCCTCAGGTCATGTTGGGCAGTTTGAGACTGACCATTTGCATATCACCCGATTTTCCGACCGAAGCACCGTCGCCTGGCTTCGCATCCTTTTTGTCGCCACCACCTTCTTTTTTGTCGGTGGTATCTTTTGAACCCGAAGCGGCCTTATCCGCAGCAGTTCCTTTATCACCGCCTTTGTCGCTTTTACCCTTTTCATCACCACCGCAACCGGTCATGACAATGCCTAGGGTGAGGCATAGTAGAATAATTAATCGTGACATTTAGTCAAAAACTCCCATTGAAAAAATACAACTCCGGTCACCCGGCCTACCGCGTTAAATGCGGAAACTTCTAAAACGTTGGCATCAAATGCTCAGTTGACTATCTTTTTGACAAAAGTTGGCGAGCAAAGATCGGGCCCTTACCACCATTGTCCAACAGAACAGACACCCCTGGCAATGAGTTTCCTTCACAATTTTCGGAAATTTCTCCTATAAATCGATCGTCGGGCTACTCCACAGTCCAAGTGTCACCAGAATGCAGAAGCTCCATCAAATCGCCTTCACCCTTCTCTTGCCGGGCATCTGCGACTTGCTCATTAAGACTTTGGTCGTACATCGGTGCAGAAATGTTCCGAAAAACTCCAATTGGCACCGGAAATTCAGGGAATTTCATCCTAGACAGCAGCATTGCAAGCATAGGCGACTCGATTGTTTCATCATGGAAAAGCAAATCGTCCTCACCGATCTGTTCTAGCGAAACAACCTCGGGGTCCAGTCCGTTCAAGCGAATCCCTTTGTCCCGGTTCTTCCCAAAAATCATTGGTTTGCCGTGCTCCAAGACCAATACATTGTCCTCTTTGGTCTCTTTATCCGTCATATGGCTCCAAACCCCGTCGTTGAAGACATTGCAATTCTGATTCACTTCAACAAAAGAAACTCCACGGTGCTGAGCGGCTCGTTTTAATGTTTCGCCAAGATGCTTGGTATTAAAGTCGATCGAGCGAGCCACGAAGGTTGCTTCAGAACTGATCGCGACTGTGCAAGGACTGAGAGGGTTATCAATTGAACCCCGCGGCGTACTTTTGGTGACATGACCCAGCGGCGAAGTCGGAGAATACTGGCCTTTGGTTAACCCGTAGATGCTGTTGTTAAACATCACGATGTTGACATCCAAATTCCTACGAATGCAGTGCATCAAATGATTGCCACCGATGCTTAATCCGTCACCGTCGCCCGTGATGACCCAAACTTGCAGCTCAGGTCGCGTCGATTTCAAGCCCGTTGCGAATGCAGGTGCGCGGCCGTGAATGCTGTGCATCCCGTAGGTGTTCATGTAGTACGGAAAACGACTCGAGCAGCCAATTCCGGAAATGAAAACCGTTTCCTCTCGGGAAAACCCAAGTGATGGCAACATCTTTTTCATCTGAGCCAGAATCGAATAATCACCACAACCGGGACACCATCGAATGTCTTGGTCGCTGGCAAAATCAGTTGGCTTTAATACGTTTAGTGTTGAGCTCATTTTTGTGAACAAAAAGTTTTGTGAATTAACGCAGTGGGCGTCGTTATATTTCCATCGGACGGCAACTCTTGAGACGGCCGACTACGAATAACGATCCGATGCATTTGAAAATCGATTATGATTTCGATCAAAAATTGTGGAATACCGTTTTACTATCATGTCGTTAATTGTCGCTCGATCTGCTCTACCAGTTCGGCGATACCAAACGGCTTTCCCTTGATCTTGTTGAAGCCTTCCGCATCGACCAAAAACTTCGAACGAATCAACATGCGAAGCTGTCCTGTATTCAATTCTGGAATCAGAATCTTCTTGTAATTGCTCAAAATTTTGCCGAGGTTTTTTGGGAACGGATTCAACCAACGCAGATGAGTATGAGCCACTGAATGGCCCCTCGCTTGACATTGTTGCACCGCGGTCGCACAAGCGCCGAACGTACCGCCCCAACTGAGAACAAGCAAGTCGCCATTTGTCGGTCCGTTGACTACCTGGTCTCCAATCAGCTCCGTAGCGTTTTCGACTTTTTGTGCACGCACGTGCGTCATGTGCTGATGATTGTCCGGATCATAACTAACGTTTCCGGTGATGTCTTCCTTTTCCAAACCACCCAGCCGGTGTGTTAACCCTTCGGTTCCAGGAAGGGCCCAAGGCCGCGCCAAAAGCTCATCGCGTTGATATGGCAGAAACTCTGCCCCATCCGTCGTTCCCGCTGGATGTGAAATTTCGATCGGTTGCAATTCGTCTTCCGTTGGAATTTTCCAAGGCTCCGAACCATTGGCAATAAAGCCGTCAGAAAGAATAAAAACAGGCGTCATCAATCGAGTCGCAACTCGCCAAGCTTCATGTGCCACGTCAAAACAGTCAGCGGGGCTCCGCGCTGCGATCACCGGGATGGGAGATTCACCATTACGTCCATATAAGACTTGCAGCAAATCGGATTGCTCGGTTTTCGTGGGCAGGCCGGTACTTGGCCCACCGCGTTGAACGTCGATGATCAACATCGGCAGCTCCATCATGATCCCCAGACCAATGCCCTCCGCTTTGAGAGCAATCCCTGGACCACTGGAGGTTGTAATCGCCATCGAACCACCAAAGGATGCCCCGATCGCAGAACAGACCGCTGCAATCTCATCCTCCGCTTGAAAAGTCCGGACCCCAAAATGCTTGTACTTGCTCAGCTCATGCAAAATGTCGCTTGCAGGAGTGATTGGGTATGAGCCGAGGAATAAGTCCTTCCCGCTTAACTTTGAGGCAGCAACCAAGCCGTAAACTAACGCTTGATTGCCCATAATGTTTTTGTAAGTCCCCGGAGTAAGTTTCGCCGGGTTGACATGAAAGCTGGTCGCCAATGCCTCGGTCGTTTCACCATAATTCCACCCTGCTTTGAGGGCACGGACATTCGCGTCGGCAACCTCCGGCTTCTTACCAAACTTCTCATCAATAAAACGTAAAGTTGGCGTTAAATCGCGACCGTAAAGCCAAAACACCAACCCCATCGCAAAGAAGTTGCGGCAGCGATCCGCATGCTTCTGCGACATCCCCAGCTCGGCAACCGCGGTTCGAGTCAACGATGTCACCGGCACCTTAATCAAGCGGTATTTAGAAAGTGACTCATCATCGAGTGGATTGACGTCGGTCTTCGCCAATTTCAAATCTTTCGCGGCGAAGCTATCTTCGTCAACGATCAAGATCCCACTCTCTTTCAGGTCTTGGACGTTGGTCAGCAACGCGGCCGGATTCATTGCAATCAATGCATCAAGCCCGTCACCTGGCGTGAAGATCTCTTCAGAGGCGAACTGAACCTGAAAGCCGCTGACACCAGCCCGGGTTCCACGCGGTGCGCGTATCTCTGCCGGAAAGTCCGGAAATGTTGCAACGTCATTTCCTGAGAGTGCTGACGTATTGGTCAACTGAGTCCCTAGCAGCTGCATGCCATCGCCTGAATCACCCGCCAAACGAACGGTCGCTCCGGCAATTTCGGTGGACGGTTTGGTGGTGTTAAGCTCTTCCGAAATCGTAATCATGTCGTGGTTAGAATCTAAAGTTCGAGGCCCCTTTTCCGTAAACGAAAAACGAGCTTGTGATTTGTATTTATGCTTCAGCTAGCGTCCGGCCAGTGGCCATTAGCTACGATTGTCCGGTGCATTTCACGGAATGGGATGCTTTACAGAAATTCAAGCAATCTGCCAATTCCGATTATCAAATTCCATAAGTCACTTATAGCAGTGCATGTTTTTCATTCCCTCTCGACCGAAAAAAATATCGCTTCAAAACCTGCTGATCGTCATTTGCTCGCAACCGCACAATAATTGGATAATTTGTTTCGTAACGTAGAAGATGAACTTCAACACAAAACGACCATGACAACACTGGTGATCGAAATGTCAGAAAAGGCTTCGATCAAAGAAAGTCGGCAATTGAGCTGGAGAAGGTCAAAACCATGATCATTCCACCAATCTCACATTTGGAATAATATCGATTTTGGCCCGCAATTCAAAGGCGTAATTACGTCTCGCCACCTGCTTCAAACTGCCAATTCCCTGTTGTTTATCACGCGGATTTCGACGGCGGCGTTGAGAATGGGCGAGAAATGCGATAAAATCCCGCGCGTCGAAACTGGACGAACAAGATGGTTTTCGGTTGGCTCCGGCAATTATTTAATGCCAGATGGTTGTGATGCGTTGCCCCGGACCAAGCCAAAGCAAGAAAGAAGCTCCGTGTTTGAACTCAAGGACTTTTTTACTGCCGTAACATGACTTGGGCACCAAACGACGAATCACCAAATCCCACGACGATCAAAGACACTCATTCAAACAACAAGAATAAAGGAAACTCACTTGGAAAGATCACTGATCCTGCTGAAACCGGACTGCGTACAGCGTCGATTGTGCGGAAAAATTATTTCGCGATTTGAAGAAAAAGCCATCAACATTATCGGATTAAAGATGATTCAGGTGACACCTGAATTGTCAAAGCAACATTATGCCGAGCACGTTGAAAAGCCATTTTATCCGGGCTTGGAGGAGTTTATCACCGGCGCACCTGTCGTAGCGATGGTCCTTGAAGGGCTTGATGTGATTCGCGTCGTCCGCGAAATGCTTGGCGCGACCAACGGCCTGAATGCTGCATCAGGCACGATCCGTGGCGATTACAGCAGTAGTCGCCAGATGAACCTGGTTCACGCGTCGGATGGGCCTGATGCGTCGGCCCGCGAAATCGCTTTGTATTTTGCTGACAATGAAATCTGCGGCTACGAACCTTGTCTGACGCCATGGCTCAAGGCATCTGACGAATAGTTGAGACGGTTTTCGCATGTTGCAAGCTTCATTTAACGCTCGGGAAACCGAGCGTTTTTCGTTGGCGCACCTGAAAATGCGAGAGTCATCATTGTCGTAACGGTGGCTCAATCAATGGCACTGAGCCCGGTGCCTTCGCATGTGGCATGGCCTGCCGCATCTTTTTTCTAAGAAAAGTTTGTAACCATCCAAGCTTTTTTCTTCTTATATGGATGCTGCGGGTTTAATCAGTTTATTCTGGTTCATTGGGCGACGAAGACTCAATCCGCAACGCGATTCCACCTCGAAAAACCAGTCGATTTTGAAATGACAACAATAAACCAATGTTCGGAATGCGGTGCGGAGATTGATTCGCGGTCCAAGATGCCTTGCCCAGCCTGTTTAATGAAGCTGGGGATGCAAAGCTGGGGCCCCACCAGTCCGTCGCTTGATTCACCTTCGATTGACGATGCCCCCGTGACCATGGATCAATCCAAAAGTGCGGGCGGATTCGACGAAAAAATTGCATCCATCATCGAATCTCAGTTTCCCGGTTTGGAAATCTTGGGGTTGTTGGGACAAGGCGGAATGGGCACGGTGTTCAAGGCCCGACAAACCAGCCTTGACCGAATCGTCGCCATCAAGGTCATCCGAAGCGATACCGAACATCGAGAAACGTTTGAGGTACGGTTCTCTCGTGAGGCGCGAGCATTAGCCAGTTTGAATCATCCGAACATCGTCACCGTCCATGACTTTGGAAAGACAGACAATTACTTTTTCTTAATGATGGAATTCGTTGACGGTGTGAACATCCGCGACCTTTTGGCTGGACAAAAAATCAGCCCCCGTGAAGCACTTGAAATCATCCCGCAAGTTTGTGACGCCTTGCAATATGCTCACGATCAAGGCGTTGTACATCGTGACATCAAACCTGAGAACATTCTGCTTGACAAAAACGGTCGAGTGAAAATCGCTGATTATGGCTTGGCAAAACTGGTAAAAAACGAAACGGCCACACCGTCATTGACACGAACAAACCATGTGATGGGAACACCCCACTACATGGCACCAGAACAGGTCGAAAAGCCACTTACGGTTGACCATCGCGCGGACATCTATTCGCTTGGTGTCGTGATTTATGAAATGCTCACCGGCGAATTGCCGCTGGGTCGATTCGCTCCACCATCACAAAAGGCTGCAGTTGACTCAAGACTGGACAAAATCGTTTTGCATACTTTGGAGAAAGAACCGGGGCTTCGATACCAACGGGTCAGCGAAGTCAAAACAGACTTTCAGTCCATCGTTGAAACATCACCTGAACGTCGCGATCCTGTACCGACCGGACAACAAAATGCCTCTGCGACGCCTGCTCACGATGACCAGCCCAATCCGTACGGAGGAACTCCTTCGCAGTTCGAAAGCCAAAACCATCCACGTCACAGTGAGGCCTACCGAAAACAGCAAGTCGGCCCCCAAAAACCGCAACCACACCAACCGCCAAGTCCGCCGAATTTTGTGGCAAATCCAGATGGATCCGTCAAAAATTCGCACGGCGATGAAGGCATTGCTGGAAAGGCAATTCCCCGAAATTCTTCGGGAAATTTTTCGGGAAATTTTTCAGGAATCTTCCATCATCAAACCTACTTGAACGCACTCTACTTATTGCTTTCCTTTCCGTTTGGGCTCGCCTTATTCATTGTAACCGTCGTAGGCATTTCGACTGGTTTTGCTACGCTTATCATCTGGATAGGATTTTTTGTCTTGTTCGGTGCATTTTTTATACTACGTGTGCTGCTTTCGATCGAACGTGCAATGGTCCAATGGCTTTTGGGTGAATCGATCGTTTACCGAAATCCTGTTTTAAAGCAGGCAACGATGAAGGAGAAATTCAAAACGATTCTCAAAGACCGATCCACATGGTGGGGCGTACTTTACTCACTTATCAATTTTCCGTTTAGCGTACTTTGCTTCGTTGTCGTCATCACGTTTTTTGTCGTACCCCTAATCCTACTCGCGAGTCCAATCCTGTGTACGCAGTCGTGGTGTGAAATCAACATTGCCTCGATAGAAATAGACTCTTTTCAAAAAGGTTTGGTCGCTGCAGTCCTCGGCTTTCCGATCTTTTTTATTGGCATGAAACTAACGAACCTGATGGCGTTTGTCAGCAAAAAGATGTCCGCGTTTTTTCTCTCAACCATGTAACGCATTCTCTGTAGCCTGACACGTCAAAAACCCCAGAAGAATGAGTTGGCATTCATACTGAAAAAATCACGATTACGACCTGTAAATTGCTAGAGCCATTTGTGAAAAAGCAAGCTAAAGTAATTCAGCAAGTCCAACTATGATTATTAAGACGGCATTTCCATAATGGATTCACCAACACAACTTTATCCACTTCGATTCAAGCCTTTGTTTCGCGAATACATTTGGGGTGGCCGGCGGCTGGGTACTCAACTGAACAAACCCATTGGTGCTGGCCGGACGTATGCTGAATCCTGGGAAATTGTCGATCACGGCGGCGATCAAAGTGTCATCGCATACGGAATTCACGCCGGGAAAACGTTGGGGGATCTCGTTCGTTCAAATCCAATCGAATTACTCGGTAATAACATCGCCGCGGAAATTGCCGATTCAACGCTACCGGTGAATTTGCAAAATCGTTTTCCACTTCTATTCAAATTTCTTGATGCAAACCAAAATCTGAGTGTGCAAGTTCATCCGGATGACAAAATGGGTGCAACTTTGCCCGAACCAGATCTTGGAAAAACGGAGGCCTGGATCGTGATGGCCGCTGCGCCCGGTTCAAAAGTTTATGCCGGATTGAAAACCGGAATTGACCAAACTGAATTTCGCAAATCGATTGAGGAAAATCGATCCGAGGAAGTTTTACACAGCTTTGAGCCATCTGTCGGCCAATGCATCTTTATCCCCGCTGGAACCGTTCATGCACTTGGTGAAGGCTTACTGATTGCCGAGATTCAGCAATGCAGCAACACGACGTTTCGACTTTATGATTGGGGTCGTGTCGACGCGGCCGGAATTGGGCGAGAACTTCATATCGATTCTGGAATCGCCGCGACAGATTTTTCCCTCGGCCCGGTTTCACCATGCTCGCCGGTTGAAATAGATTCCAATAACGAAGTTGTGGTCGAATGCGACAAATTTCGCGTCGTTCGATCAACGTTACGCGAACGCAAAAGAATCTCAACCGATGGCAGCTTCAAGATTATCGTTGTCATCTCTGGCGAATTCAGGATTGAAGGCGACCCGTCTTCTGAATTGATGCGAATGGGATGCACTGCCTTGATTCCAGCATCTGTCGAAAATTTTGAAATCCTGATTCCCGAAAGTTGCAAGGAAGCTGAATTCCTGATCATATCTGCTTGATGCACCCGCCGAATTCGGCACAGATTTTTCAAATTTGCACCTATTACAGAGTTATTACGGTATAGCTTCCAACCCCTCAAGGTTCATCATATCCCCCTGCCGAACCAATAACCTTAAATTTAACGAAAATTTCTGAATAAGCCTTTGACCCAGTGATTCGCAGCGGTTTTAATGGAGGAGCAGTGACGCTTGGCGGCGACCCGGCAGACCTCCTTCAAATCCCCCTTAGGTCGCCGCCCTCTTTTTTTTCAAGCCTACTCTTTCGCTTGATCGCTCCCGGCAGACCTTTATTCGGTTGGTCATCTTTCTTGACCTGCATCTATTTACAAAAAAGATAGCAGATTGGCTACAGCACCAAGGATGCCCAAACATCGACGAATACCGGCGTGGTTTGATGGGAATAACTCAAGCTGGAAACCAATGCCAAAAATGGGAAATGGGCTAAACGGCGAACAAGTGTTTGCCACTCATTCACGAACGAAACATCTGCGTTGTTCCAATCGACCGCGATCCTAGTGGCCCAGTTCATGACACATCAAAGAACGAGGCATTCACTTGCAGCGAGTTGATTTACCAAACCGACGGGATTGCGAGTGCCAATTCGCACTCCCACCAGCTTTTCGAATGGACATTATCGGCAATCTGTTTTCGGAGCAAGGCTCCCGCCCAGCCTTAAGCTTGGGAAATCGGCAAGAATCGATTTGGGGACGTCAAAACAAGAATTGCGGCTGCTGTGCAGAAAGTACGACTGGTGATGCAATGGTGTCCCGTCCAACTGCCGTCACGATTCTGAACATCGATCAGCTTATCACGAACAACGGGGTACCACTTCTCCCAGTCTTTACCACCTTTTTGAAGCATCGTTTCGGTGATCAAGTGAAACGCTAGAAACTCTTCACCACCGGCTTGAGTAAAGGGTGTGTTGTCGGTCGTCACCAAACGTAGAACTTTCTCGAAAGTCGTTTTGGCGGCAACTTCGTTTTCTTTCTTCATCGCGTAGAGCACTCGAATACCTGCCGCGTTTTTGTAGAGGTCATGCATCCAGCCACGTGATTGGTTTGCACTACTGGCCATGGTTTTCAAAAGATGCTGAGTCGTTTTTTCTGGTGCTCCGCCAACGCGCATCCCAACGAAATCACAGGCGCGAAGGCTAACCCAGCCAGTAACCGTTCCAAGGGTGGGTGCCCAAGAGGTGGTTCCCCAATCTCCATTCGACGTTTGAGCTTTGACGATCGCATCGACGACTTTTCGGAGACCGTTGTTGGTCGCCTCAGGATTAGGGGCTTCTCCAACAATTTGACTTAGAAAGAGTGCAGCAAAAAAGCTATGCGCATGACGTCCGATCTTTCGCTGCAATTGCGTTCCGGTAGCGCTCGTAATATCGTCACTGGGCATCGACTTGGTTTGCTGCAAGATAAAGTCTCGCATCTTTTTGAGTTCTTTACTTTGCCGACCTTCGATCGGCGTATTGCCCTGGGACAAAAGCGCAAGTCCACACATCGATGTGCAACCAATATCGGACTGTTGATTGATGTCGACCCCGCAACTTCCGTCACGATTCTGGGTGCGTTTGATAAAAGCAGTTGCTTTTTCGACCGCTTTTTCAGAAGCCTTGGTCGTTTCAATAAAATCCTTTTTATTCCCCTCCGTTGTCTCTACACCACCGAGGCACGAATTGTGGAGCCCAAGTCCGCTGAGTAATGACGCTGCCGGGAGAGCAGTACTTGCAGATGCAATTAGGCGTCTTCGGGAAATATTCATGCGGTTTCCTACGAAAAAATGCGAAGCCCGTTCACGGCTTGGGTTTCAGACTTTTGATCTACGCGTCTATTATCGAGAACCAAGCTGAATAGGTCAAATGTTTCATGCCGTCTGCAAAGGCGCCGATTAAGCTTTCTAATCGTCAAATTGTCACGCGCCACGCCGCATTACTACCCAAATCATCGATAATCCCCGCATCATCCGCCAAATCAGCAACCGATTAAAATCCTACGCAGCTCGTTGGCGACCATTTGTGCCACTGCGTATGGGCCCACAATCGGATCTCGTTGGGGAGCGTGAAGATGTACTCAGCTGTATTGTTGCTCGGCTTGATCGCGGTGGATGTGACCGATGATCCGCTGGTTGTCGAAGATCATGTCGACATCATTGAATTAAATTACTGCCTTGATCATCGAGGCAACCTTGCATTTCGTCAGCTGATTTTTTTCGAATGGTCTGCCTACCATCGCCGATTCCAAATTCGAGACGCAGTTGTTGTGATGTCGGACGATATGCTTCCGCAAAAAAACGTTGCGACCGGGAAATATTGTACACGCTGGCTAGATAGTGGCATGCTTCGCGAGGTGCAATCAGCATCATTTCGCGTCTCAAAAACAACGATGGATCCAGAAGTGCCAGAACGCAAATACTTACCCATCCATCTGCGAAAAAAATTGACCAAGATTCATGGTTCAAATCTGGAACGATCAGCGTCAGAAACGCCGATCCAAATCCGAACCGCAACGCGAATCAAACCAATCCCGCTAATTAAAGAGTAGCAACCCGCAGATTGCAGGTTGGTGCCATTCTGGCGAATCACTCGGCCAGCAACTGACGACGCTGGCGGACCGGTGAACAGAGGCGAGACATTCATTTCGATCGCATGACTCGTAGCATTTGCGGTCAACTTGTTGCAGAATTGAAGGAAAGTTCCTCGCTCTGTTTCATTGAAATCAAGATGATCCGCCAAATTCTCCCGTTCGTTTTTCTTCTGTTTGCCGGATTCCATGTGATCGGGTCGTCCTCTTGCCTCTTTGCAGGAGACACCAAGCCCAACATCGTTCTCCTATACATTGACGATTTTGGCTGGCGGGACACGGGTTTCAATGGAAGTAAATTC
Organism: uncultured Pirellulaceae bacterium; assembly: GCA_905480545.1. GTDB lineage: Bacteria > Planctomycetota > Planctomycetia > Pirellulales > Pirellulaceae > JABAAE01. Next base: position 25,749 of record CAJQQR010000092.1, on the reverse strand, counting down.
TATGAAACCCCAAACATGGATCGCATCGCAAATGAAGGCATTAACTTCACGAATGCTTACTCCAACGCGCCGAACTGCGCGCCGGCGAGAGCCTGTTTAATGTCCGGTTTGTATTCGCCACGACATGGCATTTATACGGTCGGGAATTCGGATCGCGGAAAGGCCAAAGAACGAAAGCTTATTCCGATTGGTAACAAAACCATTCTGCCTAGTCAGCAAACGACATTGGCCGAGTCCATTCGCAGTGGTGGCTACTCGACCGCTTTCCTTGGGAAATGGCATTTAGGCGATGGCGAGGAAGGTCCATTGATGCAGGGATTTGATAAGAATTTTGGTGGACTCCAATGGGGTCATCCGAAAACTTATTTTAGCCCATACAGGAATCCGTATTTGAAGGATGGCCCCAAAGGCGAATATCTAACCGATCGTTTAACAGATGAAGCAGATCGATTCATTCGGGATCACCTGGCTGCTGGAACAAAAGACCAACCGACCAAACCCTTTTTTGTGTGCCTGTCCCATTACGCAGTCCATACACCGATTCAAGCAAAGCCTGAAATTACCGAACGCTATCAAGCGAAAGCCGTCGTCGATTCTCAAACGAATGCCAAATACGCGGCCATGATCGATAGCGTTGATCAAGGAATCGGTAAACTAATGACAACGATCAAGGAATTAGGCGCTGAGGAAAACACGTTGATCATTTTGTATTCTGACAACGGCGGACTCGGAAAAGTGACAGACAACACCCCGCTGAGAGGCTCCAAGGGCATGGTTTATGAAGGTGGGATTCGCGTGCCTTTATCGATGCGTTGGCCGGGCGTCATCCCCAAAGGAGCAACATGTGATACGCCCGTCATTGGGGTCGATCTTTTTCCAACGCTATCCAATTTAGCAGGGGGTAAAGTGAAAACGGGGCATCCATTAGATGGAAAAGACATCTTTCCACTGATGCGGCAAAAAGGCGAACTAGATCGCGACGCAATCTTCTGGCATTTTCCAGCCTATCTCCAAGGCACCTATCGAGGCGCCTACAAAGACGATCAATTTTTTCGCACTCGACCTGCCGGAGCCATCCGCTCGGGCGATTGGAAGCTTATCGAGTACTTTGAAGACCAATCAGTTGAACTATTCAACCTGCGTACAGATCTTGGTGAAAAGAACGATCTATCGGAATCAAACTTGAAAAAAAGAGATGAGCTTTATGGAAAACTGAAACGTTGGCAAAAAGAGACAAATGCCCCGATCCCAACCAAGCTGAATCCGCTCTACGACCCCAGCTAGAAATCGCACAGTAGTTCGCGACTCTCTCGTTGCAACACACGCCAACAATACGGCGTTTGTGTGCTCAGTCCAGAATACGTATATCTATAAAGCAGATGTTTACGAATCAAATTTCTTCAAGATCACACATGCATTGTGTCCGCCAAAGCCGAAACTGTTACTCAACGCATAATTGAGTTTCTTCTCTTTCGGTTGAACGGGTGTGTAATCCAGATCGCAAGCAGGATCTGGATTAGTCAAATTGGCCGTCGGAGGAACGACATTGTTTTTGATCGCAAGCGAAGCGGCAATCAACTCGATTCCACCACTAGCTCCCAGCGAGTGCCCAATGATACTTTTGGTGCTGCTAATCGAAACAGATTTCGCATGATCACCAAAAACATTTTTGATCGCTTGAGTTTCAGCTTTGTCGCCAAGGGGCGTACTTGTACCATGAGCATTGATGTAATCGACTTGCGAAGCATCGATTTTCGCGTCCGATAGAGCCAAACCCATTGCTCTGCCCGCACCCGTACCATTTTCGTCTGGCTGTGTAATATGGCCCGCGTCTGCCGTGCAACCAAAACCAACGATTTCACTGTAGATCTTGGCACCGCGTTTTTTGGCGTGTTCCAATTCCTCCAAAATCAAAATCCCGGCACCTTCAGCCAATACGAACCCATCACGCTGGGCGTCGAATGGACGACTGGCTGTCGCTGGATCGTCATTTCGGGGCGACAGGGCTTTCATGTTACCAAAAGCGGCCAAGCCCATCCTGCAAAGCGCCGCTTCTGCACCACCAGAAATGAGAAGGTCGGCTTCACCTTTTTGGATCATTCGAACCGCTTCACCAATTGCATTGTTTGCACTGGCACATGCGGTCGCGACCGAAAAGTTGGGGCCTTTCAATCCATAGTGAATCGAAATATTCCCACCACCTGCGTTCAACATCAACATAGGAATGGTGAACGGAGACACCCGATTTGGCCCTTTGTAGAACAGCTTATGCATCTGCTCTTCAATTGTATTCAAGCCGCCAATTCCCGAACCCAAAACGCATCCACATTGCTGAGGATCCAATCGAGAGAAATCAATACCAGCATCGTTAACCGCATCAACCGCGCTAGCCATAGCAAACTGAGCAAAACGATCGAGTCGTTTTGCTTCACGTTTGTCGATGCATTTCAGTTCCCAATCCTTTATCTGCCCGCCAATTTTGATTTTGAACTCGGAAGTGTCAATCAAATCGATCGCGCCGACACCCGACTCGGACTTTAGAGACCGTTCCCAGAAATCGTCAACTTGGTTACTTAATGGCGTAACAAGACCTAGACCCGTAACGACGACTCGTCGCATCGAAAGCTTCTCGAAGGAATTTTGCAAAAAATAATTAACCGATACGATCAGTCCGCCTTAGCGGCCGTTTCAATATGTTCGATAGCTTCGCCAACCGTTTGGATTTTCTCAGCGGCATCATCCGGGATGTTGATATCGAATTCTTCCTCCAGCTCCATCACAAGCTCAACTTGGTCAAGCGAGTCAGCACCCAAGTCGTTCACGAAAGAAGTCTTGCGTGAAATCTTTTCTTTGTCGGCTCCAAGCTGCTCAGCAACGATGTCTACGACTCTTTCTTCAACTGACGACACAGATATCGCCCTCCATATTTAGATTCAATTGGCAAGCACCCGAATCGCAAAAAAACTGTTTTACAATGCAGAGTTCGGATGATTTTTCATTTGGTTTTAACAGATAAGCGTAACAGCATAGAGTATTTCGTTAAACGGGGGCAAGCCCCAAAACTATGCCGTCATGCCGCCATCGACCACGATGACTTGTCCGGTAATGTAAGATGCTGCGGGACTCGCCAGAAACAGGACTGCCGCTGCGACATCTTCCGGCTGACCAACACGTTTTGCCGGGATATGTTTAACAACTTCCCCCATGACAACCTCGCCCAATTCAGCCGTCATTTCGCTCTCGATAAACCCAGGGCAAATTGCATTAACGGTGACCTTTTTGCCCGCAACCTCCCGGCTTAAACTCTTGGTCATTCCAATCATGCCCGCTTTTGATGCGGAATAGTTGGTTTGACCAGGATTTCCCTTAATCCCAGAAACACTGGAGATATTAATGATTCGACCATAACGCTTTCGCCGCATCTTCTGAATTGCAGCCCGGGTGAACAGGAAACAACCGCGGAGATTCGTCGCAATCACGTCGTCGAAGTCCTCGTCGCTCATTCCCGCCATTAATTTATCACGCGTGATGCCTGCATTGTTGACAACAATATCAAGCTTCTCCCAATCAGAATGCAACTTGTCCATCAATTCGGTGACACTCGATGCATCAGTAACGCTGCAACTAAACGCCTCGGCCTGACCGCCGGCATCGGTAATTTCCTTTACGGTCTCAGCGAGTTTGTCAGCATTTCTGGCCACACAAGCAACCTTGGCCCCACTCTGCCCTAGTGCGATTGCCATCGCCTTGCCAAGCCCTTGCGAAGCGCCGGTAACCAGCGCGGTTTGACCAGACAGATCGACCTTAAGTGATTCAAGCATTTTGCATCCCAGAAAAAAATTTCAAGTTCAAGATTATTCCATCGCGCCAAAGCAAGCGACTTTTCTATTGATTCGTTTCATTGCCCCACGAAGCACTCGCCCCGGCCCAACTTCGTGGAATTCATCAAAGCCTTGATCGAGCAAATACCGCATCGACGATTCCCATTGGACCGGCGAGCAAATTTGCCGTAAAAGCAAGTCACGGATCTCTTCAGGATCATCGTGCGGAGCCGCGTCGACATTTGAGACAAACAACATCTCTGGCTTTTTAAAAGACACTTCAGCAAGAGCGTGAGACAACGCATCGACGGCTGGCTGCATTAACGAGGTGTGAAAAGCTCCCGCGACGGCAAGGGGTATCGTCTTCATCGCTCCAGCTTGATTCGCCGCCTCGGCAGCATCCTGACACTGATCCACATGACCTGAGATCACGATATTTCCCGGGCAAAGAAAATTCGCCATTTGCAGGACTGTTCCCTCCGCCCGATTCGCGTCGCAAATTTCCTGAATTGCATCCGGGTCCATCCCCAAGATGCTGACCATTCCACTTGGCTCCAAATCGGCCGCGGCCTGCATGGCTTCACCACGCTTCTGAACCAAACGCAGGCCATCTTCAAAAGAGAGAGCCCCCGAGAATACGAGCGATGTGTACTCTCCCAGACTCAAACCGGCCGTCGCCGCACAGTTTGAGACCAACTCACTGCTCTTGCTTTTCAATTCCGACAGGGCCACTAAACTGGTGACAAAAAGCGCTGGCTGGCTGTATACAGTGGAATCCAGCTTGTCGGCTGGTCCACTAAAACAAAGTTCAGCTAAATCATAACCAAGCACGTCGTTTGCGTTGTCGTAGAAGGCCTTCGCCTGCACTGATGATTCGTAAAGGGCCTTGCCCATGCCGACGGCTTGCGCACCTTGGCCCGGAAAAAGAAATGCGGATTTGCTCAAAGATATTCCTTGGATATTGCATCTTCGAAGAGGTTAGTTCACGACACAGCCAACTCGACATCCAGAGGCGGGATGAAAGCAACCCTGCTTAAACAGCCTGCCCTGCCCAAAAGTGCCACCATGAATGCATGGTACCCATTCGTCTCGCTTACCCTAGATTGGGCGAGATAACTGGACGACAACGACGAACCACGCCACTTCTAACAATGCGGCTTCTAAACATGCAATTTAAAACGTCTGTCTAAGCGGCATCCCAGTTGCTTTTCAGTTGCTTTTCTGTTGATTCTCTGAATGCACTAAGCGGAACGCGATTTACTGTTCCGCGTCCATCGGCATTACATTTCGCCCCATGTAATAGCCACAAGTTGGACAAACGACGTGCGTTGGCAACGATGTGGAGCACTTGGGGCAGGTGGACAATTGCTTGGGTCGTTTCGCGTCATGAGCCCGACGTTTTCCGGTTCGCGAATTCGAATGTTTTCTTTTGGGGACTGCCATGTTATTTTTGGGGTTGAAAAGGCCTTTTTGGTGGCGAATCCACCATGTTACGAAAACTCCTTACAACCTGTCAACGACCAAAATAGCAGGTTTTATGAGGCTTTCTGTGAAGAACAGGTAAAATGCCGGTTTTCGTGAGACTTGCGTCCTGTTTCTATCCGCAAGCGTTGGAAAAAACTATTAAATCGCCCCAGCAAGAACTGATCGAATGCGATTCTCGCCGCTGGGGCTTTCATTCCGCAGGACGGCACATCCTCACTCTGGCTTGAAAATGGTCACTCCCAAAGGTGGAATCCTGACGCAGATGGACTCATCTCGCCCATGGGTTGTGATCCTTTCGCTTTGAACGCCCGGAAAATTGCCAACATTGGTTCCACCGTAATGCTCGGAATCACTATTAAAAATCTCACGATAATAACCGGACCGAGGAACGCCAACGCGGAAGTTCTCCCTAACCACAGGGGTAAAATTGCACGTGATCAAGACGAAATCCTCACCGTTCTTTGCCCGTCGCACGTAGGAAACGATGCTCTCACTGTCGCTCAAACAATCGACCCACTCAAATCCATTGGATTCAAAATCGATTTCATGAAGTGCCGGTTGATCACGATAAAGCCGATTCAAGTCGGAGACGATGTTCTGAATCCCCTGATGCGAACCGTGCTTGAGCAGATCCCACTGCGGTTCGGTATCATGATCAAATTCAAGCCATTGCCCGATTTCATTTCCCATGAACAGTAATTTTTTACCGGGATGCGTCCACATGTAACTGTAAAGCAGTCTCAAGTTCGCGAACTTTTGCCACATATCACCCGGCATTTGGTTCAGTAGCGATTTCTTTCCGTGAACGACTTCGTCATGCGAAAGCGGCAACATAAAGTTTTCCGAAAACGCATAGATCAAACTGAATGTCAGTTCGCCGTGGTGGAACTGCCGATGAACGGGTTCCTTGGACATGTAACGAAGCGTATCGTTCATCCAGCCCATGTTCCATTTCAGGCTAAAACCCAAACCACCCTCAAATGTTGGTTTGGAGACACCGGTAAAAGAAGTCGACTCTTCGGCGATGGTCAGAACGCCTGGATACTCCCCATGGCAAACTTCATTAAACCTCTTGATCAGGGAAATCGCTTCCAGATTTTCCCGCCCGCCAAATTCGTTCGGAATCCACTCGCCCTCATCACGGCTGTAATCGAGGTAAAGCATCGACGCAACCGCGTCAACGCGCAACCCATCAATGTGGTATTTGTCCAACCAAAAAATTGCGTTGGAAAGCAAGAAATTACGAATTTCATTGCGGCCATAGTTGAAGATTAATGTTCCCCAGTCGGGATGCTCGCCTTTTCTCGAATCCTCATGCTCATACAACGCCGTTCCGTCAAAGCGACTGAGCCCGAATTCATCTTTTGGAAAATGTGCGGGCACCCAGTCAAGAATCACGCCAATTCCGTTTTGATGACAATAATCGACGAAATACATAAAGTCTTCAGGGGTTCCATAGCGGCTGGTTGCAGCAAAATACCCAACCGTTTGATACCCCCAACTTCCAGTAAACGGATGCTCGGAAACCGGCATCAATTCCAAATGGGTGAAATTTCGTTGTTGACAGTACTCAACCAATTCATGCGCGAGATCGCGATAGTTTTTCCAGCCGTTGTAACACTTTTCATCACGACGCCAACTGCCGAGATGAACTTCGTAAACCGAGATCGGTCGATCCAAAGACGCATCATTTCGACGCCTTTCCATCCAGGAGGAATCCTGCCATTGATGTGCATTCATGTCAGTCACGATCGATGCAGTCCGAGGCGGGACCTCTGCCGCAAAGCCATAAGGATCCGTTTTATCCACAAAACAACCGTTGGCGTCCCTCACTCGGAATTTATATAACGTTCCGCTGGGAAGTTCGGGGATAAACAATTCCCAGATGCCACTGGGAACCAACTTGTTCATCGCATGTGTACGGCCATCCCATTCGTTAAAATCGCCAACAACGCTAACGCTTTTCGCATTGGGTGCCCAAACGGCAAAGTTCACTCCCGTCACACCATTAATCGTTCGTGACTGTGCACCAAGCTTATCGTAGATTCGCAGGTTGTTACCTTCGCCAAACAGATGAAGGTCAAGATCAGTAAAAAAAGTGTCGAACGCGTATGGATCATGCATGGTTTTTACTTGTCCGGTTTGATCAGCGGCTTTAATTTGATAATTGATTTGGGTCATGTCGACTTGATTGCAGCTGAATTGCGATTCTTGATTTTCAGGGATGGGAATTGTGGCTTCAAAAAGTCCAGCGGGATGAATTTGCTGCATCGGCACCGGGCTTTCGTGTGACTGATGGCAAACCCAAACGCGGCGAGAACTGGGCTGAAAAGTTCGCACGGACACCGCTTTTCTTCCATTTTTGCGGAAAATGTGCGGCCCCAACAGGGAGCGAGGATTTTCGATTTCTGAGTTAAGAAGACGGCGGACGCTGTCCAATTCCAAATCCGATTTCACAGAGGTGCCTTTTTGCGTGAGTGATCTCTTCAATCAGTTAACAAATGCATTGTTAACATTTGATTGTTGAATCGGTATTCACGACTGAAAATTTCAAAGTTTTCGCAGAAGGCAAATCTTGCGAACTATAACGAACAGAAGGAATGTGGTTTTGTTACGGGTTGGCATTCCCCCGCAACGCACCTGCACTCTGCAAAGTAGATAAAAGCAACCATCAGAAATCACTGCAGTTGCTTTGGGTGCCCCTTCAATTGTGGGTTGTCGATAAACGCGAATTCTTCGTTATCCGACGGCTTCTAATTGGCGACATGCATCATCAGCAGGGCGTATCGTGCGACGACGTTTATGACCACTTGCCGCCCCTGCAAAAACCGGCGCGCCCATTCTTTGTGGCGCATCAACACGGTAATAGCGGCAGTCAACATCGTGAAACTCAAGAGCACGGTCGACTCGAATCCACAAATCTCGGTTTTTGATCGCGACTTCTTCACCGAATCGCTCCCATGTCCAATCTTTCTTCTTCCAAATAGACATTGCCGAATCGAAACCGCGCGTGACATACCGGCTGGGTGAATATAGCGCGACCTTGGACGGTTGCTCGAGTGACTCCAAACCTCGGACCACTGACAACAGGCTCAGCCGATCGACATGCCAGCCATCTTCATGATCGAAGGCTTCCAATGGAACGCCGCCTTCTTTCCCCTTGAGCACGAATCTCCAAATTCCGTTGTGAAATCCGTAGTCGTCAAAGAAAACTTTGGCGTAGCTGAACAATAGAAATTCGGGTTTCATGATCCCAACCTCCTAAAATCGAATCAATCGAAAAAGTTTAACAATTCGATTTCAATTTTTAGAACGACTCAATCGACGATCCATCGTGAGAGAAACTAAGCAATCATTGCCTAATGGTAAGCGACAAAAAACCGAGCGACGTTTCGGCCTGCAAGTATAACCCAAAACTAAAACTTTGCGTGAGAATCATGATCGACAAAGTTTAATATCCAATGGGGAGGAGAGAATCCACGCAAGGGTCTTTGCTACAGCGAATCACCATCCATTGATTCTTGCCGATCAGGAAAAGCAACGATTTTCGTTTACCTCCATGCCCTCGGATGCAAACGCATTTCATTCGTCCACTCAAGCAAAGAAAAACCTTGCATTCCACCTCAGCATGACCGACCACCCGATGCAGCTAACTTGGAATTCTTTTCAAGAGGTGGCAGTTTTTCCTCCAAAACTCCTTTGGCTTTGGGCCACACCAGAAAGGCCTCAACCATCATCCATCCCTGCAACGCAAGCACGACCAGACCAAACAAAAACAAATGTCGTTTTGATGACCAGTTGTTGTACCAGCCATTTTCGTTGAACATTTGCCAAAGCATTGCCCACGCCGGCATAATCAACATGATCACCATTGGAATCAAAACGAACCAAATCGGCTTCTTCCGCCTCCACAGATAGAACAGGGTCACCATGAACGCCAGTCCGGCAAGTAATTGGTTCGTCGCCCCAAAAAGCGGCCAAAGCAGGAATCCACCTTTCCCATAAGATGTCGGATCACCCGGGGTCATCGGCATCGCCGCGATCACGCCACCCAAAACTACCGCAATTCCGGTTGCAACATATTTGTTGGAAACAGGCGGCACCCGCAATGTCATTCCGATTTCCTGAATCACGTAACGTTGTAAACGCGTTGCGGTATCAAGAGTCGTTGCGGCGAAACCAGCAACCAAGACGGCGATTAAACAAACACCCAACTTGAGTGGGATGCCAATTGCAGAAAGAAAATTCGCACCACCTTCGATAAAGGCGCCAACTTTTGCACCTAATTTATAGTCATTCCATGAGGCCTTTTCGCGGTATCGAGCATTCCACGCTGCTGCGCCACGAACTTCTTCGCCATCAATCGACTTTGCAATCGAATAGGTGTTGGTGACATTGTTTTTATCAAATTTCCCCATTCCTACGCCCGCACAACACGCAAGAATAACGACGACGGCAAGCGCGCCCTCCAAGAGCATCGCTCCATAGCCAACGAACTTCGCATCGTCCTCGCATTCGACTTGTTTGCTGCTCGTTCCGCTACTGACAAGACAATGAAAACCACTTACCGCACCGCAAGCGATGGTGATGAACAAAAACGGCCAAATCGGCGGTGCATCCATCGGTAATTCAGTTGTCTTCGCAATCGCCGGAGCGGATTCCGACAAACTGGCTTGCCCGGTAAGACATGCAATAATCAAACCAACCACCATCAGGCCCAATGCCAACAACAACTGATGACTATTAATAAAGTCTCGGGGCTGCAGCAAAACCCAAACGGGAAGCACAGACGCGATATAACAGTACGTCAACAGAATCAACGTCCAGATGACGATCGGATTCAGGATTGCAATCGACGTTGGCTTGATTTCAAAACTGTCAAAATGATAGGCACCCAAGTAAATGCAAAAATAGACAATCAACAGGCCGACCAGGGAAGCAACCCAGTGGTTACCGCCGAATTTGTGAATCCAAACCCCGACGCAAATCGCGATCGGAAGTGAAATCCAAACCGGCAACACGGACGAAGGGTATAAACTGAAAATCGTGGCGATCACCAATCCGAAGATGGCGAGAACGATCGTCAATGCAAAAAAGAGAATAAACAGAAAGAGTATCTTGGCACGTGGTGAGATGATTCGACCAGCAACCTCACCAATCGTTTGCCCTCGATTGCGCAAGCTCACCACCAAAGCACCGAAATCGTGAACCGCCCCGATAAAGATCGAACCGAAAATCACCCACAACAGCGCTGGAAGCCAACCCCATAAAACTGCAATCGCAGGCCCAACAATAGGCCCCGTTCCAGCAATACTGGTGAAGTGATGGCCAAAGATCACTTCTTTTTTTGTGGGAACAAAATCGACGTCGTCCTGAAGCTCTTTACTCGGAACGAGTGCATTGGAATCGAGATGAAAGACCGTTTTGGAAAGCCAACGGCCATACGTATTGTAGGCGACGATAAATCCGACGAATGAACCGATGGCGACGAGCAAAGTGCCCATGCATTCTCCTTGGTTGTTACCGCAACGAAAGGTGTGCGACTGAAAAATAGGGGAGCGTAAGTTGTAATGATAGTCGTAATTCGTTCGTCACTGAATATGCGACGCGAATTCTCACGGATTGTGCAGCATGGCAGAGAACGCATCAACTGACCTACTTTGGGTAGCGTCGAATCGATCGTATAATCGTGGACCAAGTCAGTCAAAAGAGCGTTTTCACGCTGTTCATACACCAATATTATTGAAGCAACAACGAAACGAGTTAAACGTGTCCGATTCAAAATCACCTGAAAAAGTAATCATCATCGGAAGTGGACCGGCGGGGTGGGCTGCGGCAATTTATGCAGCTCGTGCAAATTTGAGCCCGCTCGTTTTCGAAGGTGCCATCACAAACGAGAATTCCCAAAACGGAACTTTGCCTTTAGGCCAATTGAATCTTACAACCGAGGTGGAAAACTATCCTGGATTTCCAGCGGGTCAACTTGATGGTTTTTTGAATTCAGCGCTTTCGGAACGGCGATTGAAGTACGACCTTCCGCCCGTTGAAGCCGAAAAACATGCCGTAACCGGCCCCGAGTTAATGAATTTGATGCGTCAACAAGCCGAAAACTTTGGTACCCGGATCATCACGGACGACATTGCTGAAGTCGACTTTTCGCAAAAGCCATTCAAACTCAAGCCACTGGCTGGAGAAGAAGTTGAAGGGCACACCGTAATCATCGCAACCGGTGCCAGAGCCAACTATTTAGGCATGCCATCGGAAGATGCGTTCAAAAACCGTGGCGTTAGCGCATGTGCTGTTTGCGACGGTGCCCTTCCGCGATTTCGCGACAAACCTCTTGTAGTTGTTGGCGGTGGTGACTCCGCGGTGGAAGAGGCAACTTATTTGTCGAAATATGCCTCAACGGTTTACCTGGTGCATCGTCGCGACGAACTTCGCGCGTCAAAAATCATGGCACAACGAGCAATCGACAATGAAAAGATCGAGATCATGTGGAATTCACAGGTCGACGAAGTCCTTGGTGACGACGAAAACGGGATGACCGGAATTCGCTTGGCATCGACCGTCGATGATTCAAAAAAAGAACTTGAGGCAGGTGGAATGTTTTTGGCCATCGGGCACACGCCAAACACCTCATTTTTGAATGGCCAAATCGAAACAAATGATAAGGGCTATGTGGTTTGGAAGAAATCATTTCGTACCGACACCAGCGTTGACGGTGTATTTGCAGCCGGCGACGTTGCCGACGACAATTATCGTCAAGCGATCACCAGCGCTGGAACCGGCTGCATGGCGGCACTTGATGCTGAGCGATGGCTTGCCGATCAAGGACTGGAATAACGCCGGGAATAATTGACCAACCGAAAGGAAATAAATGTCAATCCGGTGATTTGAAAAAAACGGACTCGCATGAGTTCGTTTGCTTTCGCCGGATTGTTCATTTTGAAACTAGATACGATTTCGCACCCGATCAACGATCTCGGTGATTTCTTTTAACGCGATAGAATTTGCATCGACGCGTGCAATGCAGGCATCGAGGTTTCCATAATGCTGCTCCAGACAATTTAGCAGCAGTTCTTTCAATTGGCTTTCATCAGGACCGTCAGGGATTTTCGACTCGTGATAGAGCTTTTCTAGATCACGCTCTTTTTCTGAAGCCAATAGAAAATTTTCTTCTTGCGAAACTTCACCTCGCCGAATCGCCTTCAGATGTTCGCGGTCACGTCTTAAGTCGATATCGCGATGCATTAAGATCTGTTCACACTCCAAAAGAAGTCTAACCGTGTGATACGCAAACTTGACATCAAATCCAAACTCTTCGCGCAATTCCTTTCGCTTTCCAATCGGTTGCTTGCTGCGCATTTTATGTAATTGCGAATAAGCGTAACCCTTGAATTTCGGCCAGCAACCCTTGTGCAAAAACTTGGTGCGATGATCACGCACGAGATTGCCAACCGCCGTAACGTGCAGCACACAGTCGTGCGGCGTAAAAAGCGAATCAATCACGTTTGGGTTGTTTTCCATGCACAATTCGAAGTAACGTACGATGCTGTAGATACTTAAATCGTATATGAGCCCTTTTCCACCTGCGGCATTTCCATCCATGACGTGGTGTTTTTGAAATTGGTCAAACCTTTTTCGCTGCTTTCCAAACCCTTGAATTTCGCCCGCCAAATGCGGAAATACGTCTTCTTTGGGAGGGATACAAAATCCGTAAATATCGCGATCAGAGTGATCCGTCGAGACGCCAAACGCGTATGACCCCATGATCGTCTCGTACATCACGTTTTCTGGCAGAAAAGCTGGTGGATGCACCAATTTCTTTTTTGTTAACTCTTGCGTGATCGATGGCACAGTCAGTTGAATCCTTATTCAGTTTGCGATCGTAATGGTTTTCAACAGCTGTGACCCATTCCAGTCCAAATTGCGAATAACGCCTTATGGACCATCTGTTTCAAACGATGTTCGCCGCTGGAATCAAAGTCTGATAGAATAAGGCGAAAACACTTAGGTACCAAATATGAACAAAAATATCGCGACGCTTTCGACATTGCTGCTTCTACTTTTCACAAGTCTTTTGGTAAGTCAGGAGAAACGGAGAAACAATCTTGATTCCATCGAAAAACAAGAACCGAAAATCCCAAAAGGCCGTCGGTTTTATATGGGTCGTGAAATTGCAATGACGATGCATTACACCGGTGCAGAGTGGTTGATTCGAGATGTTCGAGAAAAAGAAGAAAGATGTTCGCTCATGCTGGCGAACCTTGGCGTGAAACCCGGTATGTCGATTTGCGATATGGGATGTGGAAACGGTTTTCACACGCTGAAAATGGCGGAAATGGTTGGCAAAACCGGAACGGTTTACGGTGTTGATGTTCAACCTGAGATGTTGAAATTCATGCGGGAACGATTTGAAACTCAAGGAATTGAAAATGTCGTTCCGATTCTCGGTTCGTTCCACAATCCTCACCTGCCCAAAAATTCTGTCGACATGATCCTGCTTGTCGATGTTTATCATGAGTTCTCACATCCCGAGTTCATGCTAAAGTCGATGCGGGACGCATTGAAGCCCGATGGGGTTATCGTGCTGGTAGAATATCGCTTGGAGGACCCGGATGTTCCAATCAAACTGCTCCATAAAATGAGCAAGTCGCAAGTGGCGAAAGAGATGAAGGCTAACAAGTTCAAACTAGTGAAAGAGTTTGACAAACTTCCATGGCAACACATGCTCTTCTACGGCAAGGCGAATGAAAAAGATGCGGCTGCCGAGAAGGCAACGGCGGATGATCAGAAAGCCGATAATGCAGCCGGCGACATGGCTTCGTAGTACACAAATCTGAAATCAATTGAAGGTGCACCACGAACATCGACTTCGTAATTGCCGTCGCGATACATCAAAAAACCTATTTGCGAGTGCAAAACTGATTGGCCCGTCGGGCTTAGTACCGTCCCACTGGCATCTTTGAAGTTGAGGTGTCAACAGACGATTTCTGTTGAATCGGTTTGATTGCAATTCGGCCCGTATAGTCGATGCGGTGCAGAAAAATGCCGATCTCCTGTTCCGCAAAGTATTCATCAACGGCTTTGCGGCACCCTTTCCAATGTCCGTAGTCATCGATGATCAACACACCACCGTCGACCAAACGCGGATAAAGTTCCTCTAAACCAACTCTGGTCGATTCGTACCAATCTGTATCCAATCGAAGAATTGCAATTTCGCGAGGTACATCGTATTGATCGCAACCTTCAGAACCTTGGTTAGGCAATGTCTCTTCGACTTTGCCTTTGATGAATCGAATTCGTTCTGCAGGGTACTGTGTTTGCGACATGTTCATTCGGACGTCTTCAATCGAAGCATAACACCAGATCGAATCAGGATCGTTTTTGGCCTGTTCTTCCAATTGTGTCGCAGCAGCGATATCACAAAAGTCACGATCCTCTTCACTGGCATCCGACATGCCTTCAAATGTATCGAACAAAAATAACGAACGTTCAATAGAATTCCTTTCGATCAAGGAACACGCTGCCGCCATCATGCTGCCACCACGCCACACACCACATTCAACGACGTCTCCCCTAACGGAATTGGTGGTAACATACTCGACCGCATCAATCATGGCACTGATTCGCTCAGGAGACGTCATCGTAAATGGCTCAACGAATTCTATGAGTCGGATTGTTTGCTCGGCAAAATCGGGAAATTGCGACTTTAACTGATTGTTTCGATCGATGACCGCTGACTTTTTCTTCGTAAATAATTGTCGAATTTCGCTAAGCATTTTTTTCATCCCTGAACAATTGAAACACCATACTAAACCACCGGACGCCGATACACGAAGTCGAATTTGTATGCGATTACGGTTTGCGACGTCGTTAAGCGAATCTTTTTCACCAACGCCGGAAGGTTCAGGTTGGAATGGGATCGAGTTCATTTCCCTTTCGAGCGACCCGGTCTGGTGATAGCATGTTGGGCGACCGAAATGAACCACAACAATGGACCGTGTGATGCAACCCGAGACGACAACTTGGCAATTTTTCGACGGTATCAACGTTCATTGCCGTGTTTGGGACCGACCGAATCCAGAAAAGGAAGTTTGGTTTGTCCATGGATTGGGCGATCATGGTGGACGATATCTGGAACTTGGCAAGATGCTTTTCGATCAAGGCTTCCGGGTCGTGATTGCCGATCAACGTGGCAATGGCTTGAGTGGCGGAAAACGCGGACACGCGGCACATTTTGAAAATTTGACTGACGAGTTAAAGCTAACCATTGAAAAAACGGGGTTGTCGGGAACAAAAAAATATTTGATTGGACAAAGCATGGGCGGACTGATTGTCACCAGATTTATCCAGAAGTTTCCCTCCATGGTTAATGCAGCGGTCCTACTAAGTCCCATGTTTCGAACGACCAACCCACCGCCCAAGATGAAGCTTTTGCTTGCCCGGATTTTGAAATCGGTTTGGCCTAGCCTGACTCTCAAAGCGGGACTGAAGTTAAAAGATCTGACGAAGTCCGAAAAAAAGCAGGCAGAATACCGCGCTGACACGTTGAAGCATCAAATGATTTCAACGGTTTTTGCAGTCACGTTTTTGGAGTCTGCCGAAAAGGCATTGGCCGATGCCAAGACGGTTACGACCCCGATGCTGGCTATGCACGGAAGCGCCGATCAAATCACTTCGCCAATCGCTACCGCTGAATTTTCCGAAAAATCCCAATCGATTGATTTAAAAATTTGGGAAGGAAAACTACATGAACTGTTTCACGACGCTGACAACGAAGCGGTGATTGAGACGATGTTCGAATGGCTACGAGACCACTAATAACCGCTGCGGCGGGAAGTGATAGATTGCATCCAGTTGCGTGCTAGTCGTGTTGCGTGGTCTACCGTTTTTCGGTTTGTTTCTGTATGCTCGATGACGTCTTCAACTCATTTTTCAAAATTGAACCCATGCTCAGCGAAGTTGTACAAAAAGCGTTAAACGATCAAATCAATATGGAATTTCGCTCATCCTATTCCTATTTGGCGATGTCCAGTTTTTGCGCCATCCATAACTTTCCGGGGTGCGCCAGCTGGTTGCAAATACAAAGCGAAGAAGAAAATGACCATGCGATGCGGCTGCGTGCGTTTCTTCTGGATCGCAATTGCCCTTTGGTGCTACAGCCGATAGAAGCCCCTTCTGCCAAATACACAACCATCCCGGAAGTATTTGCAGCCGCCCTCCAAAGCGAAATCGCCGTGAGTCAGTCGATCGACAATCTTTACGAGTTGGCTCATAAAGAAAAAGCCTTTGCGGCTTTGGTCGAATTACAGTGGTTCATCTCTGAACAAGTTGAAGAAGAGAAAACCGTTCGCGACATTGCCGCTAAGTTTGAAATGCTTAAGGACGACCCATCAGGATTAATCGATCTGGATGGTGATTTGGGGGCGAGATCTGCAGAAGAAGCTGCAGCAAACTAGACGAAGATTAACTCAACACCTTCATTCTCTTTCCAACACGTAGAGCGATTCTTCGCCACGAAGAATCAGTTGCTGATCAATTGCGATTGGCGAAGCGTTGAAACTATCCTTCAACCGATTGAGGGAGAGTGTTTTTAATTCTTCGCCATGTTCAATCACCACAGTTCGGCCGCCTCGATCAGCAATGTAAACTCGATTTGCAGCCGCAATCGGCGAACCGTAAATGTTGGTCATACCAACTAATCTAACTGGATCTTTTTCTTTACCCGTTGGTCCATCGACCCGGCACAAAATCCCTTGATAGTGCCGGAAGAAGTAAAGCGTATCCCTATAAAGCAACGGGGAGGGAACGTACGGAGTGTGTCGCTTGCGAAACCAAAGCACGTTCTCTGTCCCGGTTAAATCGCCCGTAGCACCCGAAATCCTGATTGCCTGAAAAGACTGTTTTTCATAGCTGCTTCCCACATAAACGATTCCATTCGCATAGACCGGCGAAGCAACAACATTATTCGACAAACCGCCACATTCCCAAACCACCTTACCGGTTCTTAGGTCATAGCCTCTCGTTCGATTTGTTCCAGGCACAATGACTTGCGGCTGGTCATCAACCATGACGATAATTGGCGATGACCAAGAAGTCACTTCATCGCGATCCCTCTTCCAAATCGTTTTCCCTGTTTGGGTATCGATCGCAATCACAAACGATTGCCCCTCATGATCCCAGTTCACAACCAACGCTTGAGCATAAAGAGCTGGCGTGCTTCCTTCACCGTGAGCATGTTTGGAATTCATTTTGCCAAGGCTCTTTTGCCAAACGACTTTGCCGGCGAAATCCAAACAGTAGAGTCCATACGAACCAAAAAACGCGTAGACGAATTTCCCGTCAGTTGAAGGAGATGCGGAGGCCAATGTTCCAGTAAAATGCCCCCCTTCATGCGGAACAAGATCGTTGACCTTACTCTTCCAAACCACGTTTCCGTCAACGCGATTGATGGCTGTCACCCAAAACCGATGCCTCTGTACAACTGGGCTGTTGTCGTGTGCACCAGGTGCGGTTTCCGGTAAAGGGGGGAACTTTTCGCCATAAGCCTCAGCGGAGGTAACGAATACAAGATCGCCGTACACAGCCGGCGTCGAATGACCAACCCCGTCCAATGGGACCTTCCATTTTACATTTTTGGATTCGGACCATTCAATCGGCGGATTCGCATTACGGCTGGCTACACCATTTTGTGTTGGTCCTCGCCACGTCAACCAATTAGACAGAGCTTGATCTTGGGTCACCAACTCTTCTTGTGATTCTACTGCCGTGCTCCCGAGAAATGTAATCCCGAGAAATGTGATCCCGAGAAATGTGATCCCGAAAGTCGACAAAACAAAAAGGATTAAACTCGTTTTCAAAATAGGGCTCGTCATCAGGCAAAGCAGCAAAAACCGTGAGTTGGTTTATCTTACGTGGCCAATCGAGCAGGAGTTCTTGAATCGCACGACTGCTACAAAAACTTTACAAAGTTATTGGCCGGGAAGAGAATCAAGTGCAAGTCAATAACTCAGACCAAACAATGAAGGCCAACTCACCTCCCCTTCAATAGGCATGTTGCGATGTCAGCTGCTCAATTGTGTCCCACGTTCCCTTTCGAGTCCCCCCTGAGCGAAGAGGAGTTGATCCGTCGTATCCGGGCTTCTTTTTCTATTCAAGAAGACGAGCACGAGGAAAAAGCCGATACGCGATCATCATCTGAATATCATGGTCGATTCACAAGAGGCCACGCGATGATCTCCATCGACGAGTCCAAGCGGCATTTTTGGTCGCCGTGGATGTATTTGGAAATTCGCCAGGAAGAGGAGAATCGAATCGTCACGGGTCGGCTCAGTCCGCACCCCAGCATTTGGACCGGCGTCATTTTTTCGTTTCTTGCCATCGCATGCTTATCGTTCTTTGCTTTGATTTTTGGGATGTCGCAGCAATTAATGGGACAAACGCCGTGGGCATATGGATTGATCCTTATCGTTATTTGCGCGGCAGTATCTCTCTGGTTTTTCTCAAAAACAGGGCAAAAGCTGGCACAGGAAGAGATGCGATCTCGAATCGAGCGGGCCCTGCAATGACGAAAACTTCAGCTTCTGGTGGTACATCAATGTTGAGCCGACCGGTAACTGCGTTCGCTAGAGCGTGAAAATCCACCATCTGGCGAAGGTAGCAACATTGCAATTCAAGTCTGGCGTACCAACAAACCGCCTGAAGTCGGGGACGTTCGACTCGTCTCGCAATCTTTAGCGAGTGCATCCGAAATCATTGGCAATTCGTTAGCCATTCCTTTCATGCGGATTTAATTGTGTAAAACGATCGCTCGCCGGGCTTTAGTCTCACAAGCCCTGTTTGCCCATCTATCGCGGCCAAACCAACTACCTTCTTGAGCGAGTTGAACGATGTTCGAAATCTTTGTTGTGTCGATCGCATTGCTTTTGAGCATCTTAATTTTTGCGATCTCCTCCTACAACAAAGCCGTGCAAGCAAGGCAAATTGCAAAAGACGCCCAAAAACAAGTGTCAATCCTGACCAATCGCGTCAGACAAATCGAAATTGATAGAAAACAAATCGCCGTCGTGCATGATTCGAGGGGCAAATCTCCAATCCAAGCCCTTTCCTCTTTGGCACCGTCAACGGCAGCTGAAACTGCATCGACTCCGCAAACGGAGGGCATCTTTTTTGAAGACACGATTCATTCCGATTCAATGACCGACAACCCACAAGTTGTTGATACGACACACAGCCAAACTATCGAATCAGATTCTAGCGAACCAGGATTTGACGCCGACACGGATTTGAAAACCAGTGAATCTTCTCTGGCAAACAGACCACTCCCATCCCAAAAACTGCAAGCTCCAGGTGATGAAACACAATCGGAAAAAGCAAGACACCCCGAAACTGACAGGTTGATCGAAACCGACCAGGGTCATGCCGGCCATGTTGCAAAAACTGGCGAACAAACGACCGAACCATTAATCATCTCGGACTTGAAACCTCTAACAAATGTTGATGTAAATTCGATCGAAATGAAATTGGGAACCTACTGGTTTGTTCGTATCGGAGTCATGTTGCTGCTGACTGGACTTGCATTTTTAGCCTATTACAAAAAGCAATTCTTTATCGACCTTCCTCCAGCAGCCAAAGTCAGTGGAAACTATCTGCTTTGCCTTGTGTTATCTGCAGTCGGATTCTGGCTGAGCAAGTCACAAGAGAAGCTGAGGAATTTTGGACACGTTCTGGTCGCTGGTGGATTGGCTGGAGCCTATTTTACAATCTATGCGTCGTACCTTTTTGAACCTATCAAAGTTATCGAAAACCTGCACGTTGCCGTGGCCTGTCTGTGCGTTTGGGGAGTGCTGGTAGCCTGGATTTCAGATCGGCTCAAATCGGAAACGATGGCGATTTTTACAGTTGGCGCTTCATACTATGCCACGCATATCCCATTGATTCATTCGGGCCAAATTTCGCAGTGGCTCCTTATCAGTTCAAACCTAATTCTAGCGGTCGCGTCCATTGGGTTCATGGTACGCAATCGATGGTTTAAACTTCCGTTTGTAAGCATGTTGGTAACCTACGCAGGATTTATTTCCACCCAATCCGGCTGGAAAGTCCTTCCAATGCCATTGTTGATCATGTTCACAATATCACTTTGGTCGGTCTATTCGGTAGCCGTATTCGCTGCAAAAAACAACGACTTCAGTCAAATCCGTCGCGTGTGGTTTTTGACGCTGAACAACGCCGCCATGTTTGGACTGATTTCACTGTCACTCGTTCGCCATACTCCGGCATCGTTCTGGTTGGCTTCCATATTGATCAGCGGCGTTTTATTCGGCATGGCGGTGCTGGCAAAGGTTGCCCTCAAAAACCAATCTCTAAGCACCAAAGCCTATACCGTGCAGGCGATCCTGTTGCTGAATTTGGGCATCATGACATTTGACATGTCAAGCTCACTTTTGGGTCTAATATTGGCCGCCGAAGGTCTTATTTTTGCGATGTTGACCATCCGTTTGGAAAACCGAATCACACGGGGTGCTTGCCTAATCCTGTCATTGATTGCAACGTTTTTCACGTCGAGCAACATTTTGCAGCGATCCGATGACTTCTTCACCGCTGGCCTGATCGTTGCCGGATTGCTTTTAGTTTCCGCTAGGTTCATCGCCTTCGTTGAATCAGCGGATCGCAGATTATTGCGCCCTCAAACAGGATTCCTTGCCATTCTCGGGTTCTTCGCTGGAACGATCAGCCTACTCGTTGGGTTTAATTATCTGCCCCTGTTAAGTGGTTCTAACGAATGGTTGCCGGCGGCGATCATCTCCATTCCGGTCATTTTTTTGATTGCCCATTATCGACTGCGAATTCGTGAATTTGTCATTCTAAGTCAAGTTTGTGGGATGATCGGAATTGTAATATCGCTCTCTGTTGCGGCTACAATTGAATCGTTCAGCTACCCGATGTTGGTCACGGGACTTTTGATCCTCAGCTTGGTTCACTGGTGGTATTGGGAACGAAACACCTTTCTAAACTGCTGTTCAAAGGTTCCGTTCGCCAAGTCAATTCCCAATTCATTCAGTGCCTTATATTCAGCGGGGTTTGTCGCAAAAGGTCTGCTCATGACGATTTCGGTCATTGGCGATGGTCCAGAATGGATTTGGTTCGGTTCGGCAATTGCCGTTTTGGTCGCGTTTTACTCGGTCACAACGCGGGCATTTTTCCTAGGACTTTTCGCCCAGCTGTTCCTCATTTTATCTTCATTGAAAATGCTGAGTGTCTGCCTGAACGAATCGGAGCCCAATGCTCTGATCACGTTCGTTCCGATCGCCGCAGTTTGCTTGATCAACCTCTTGGTAAGCACTTGGCAATGGCGTTTAGTGGAATTAACGAATGTTGATTCCACCCATATTCACAAGGTGCAAATGGGTCTTCGATTGTCAGCCGCCGCATTGTCGCTCATTTGGATTCAGAGCGTTGTCCCAAGCGACTGGTTGGTTCTCGCCTATGCACTCGCCGGAATTACATTTTTCGTGCTTAATACAATCAGAAACCATCCTGATTTGCAATGGATTTCTGTTGCATATTCGATTGTTGCATTGTTTTCGTTTTTTGCTCAAGTGAGCGGCGGAGAAGCATGTTGGCAAAGCGGACTTTCGCTACTGGTAGTAATGCTATTCCAACAATTCGCTCGACGAAATGAAGATCAGCTAAAATTGTCCAACGTAGCCCATAACTTAATAATGTTGATTAGTGCTGCTTTGATGATGATCTGGGTTACGGTTAAGCTTTCTGATTTCGCCACGATTGAGATCATCGGCATCCGCACGTTGGCATGGACCGGACTGGGCGTTGTTTACTTCGGTCTAGGGCTTGGGTTTCGAGAACGCGCGTACCGGTTAATGGGATTGGTTACGTTGGCACTTGCACTCCTTTCCATCATCCCAAGCATCTGGAGCCTGTCGACCGAAATTAAGATTTTAAGCGTCTTTGTGATGGGCGGTACATTTGTCGCTTTGGGATTTATCTACTCTCGTTTCAAAGAATCACTGAAAAAGTTACTGTAATCTCCGGCCAGTCATGCTGGGTCGAGCAGGGGCAGCATGCACAAAACAAACACTCCGTAGTCCTAACGATCGCCAAATCAAACTTCTGGATCTGCAGCGGCATTTGCAATGACGAGGTGACGGAGACTAACAAGTTTGCAAAAATAACGATCCGAATTGCAAACTTTTTCATCTGAACATTCCATGAACAACGCACGAATCGCTGAAAAGCTCGAACAACTCGCTGACCTGCTTGAATTCCAAGGATCCAATCCGTTTCGGCTTCGTGCCTATCGAAACGGTGCCCGCGTTATTAAAGATCTTGGTGAATCGGTTGCGAGCATTCTGGCGACTTCGGACCAAAAACTTACCGACATCGACGGGATCGGAAAAGGTGTCGCCGAAAAGTGTCAAACGCTCGTAAACACGGGCTCGCTCCCTCAATTGGATGAGATCCTAGAAGAAGTTCCGGCAACGGTTTTGGATATGCTGCGAATTCCTGGGCTTGGCCCCAAAAAAGCTGCCGTCTTATTTAAAGAATTAAATATTGCGGATCTTGAACAGTTAGCGGCTGCTTGCGAGGCAGAAGAAGTTCGAAAGCTGGATGGCTTTGGAGCAAAAACCGAGAAGGTCATATTGGATGGCATAGAGATCGCGGCGTCAGCAAACCAAAGAATTAAATGGGCGAATGCAGCATCGCTCTCGGACGAACTGAAACAACACTTTACAGACTGCGAGGCGATTGCAAGACTCGAATTTGCCGGAAGCTTTCGTCGTGGCAAAGAGACCGTCGGCGACCTTGACATTCTAGTAGACTCGGGCGACGCAAAAACCGTAATGGATCGGTTCGCAACGTTCGAGCGAATCGCCAGTGTGATCGGACGTGGAGATACCAAAATGTCGGTGCGGCTTGAGGACGGGTTTCAGATTGATCTTCGCGTCGTTCCTCCCGAGTCATTTGGTGCTGCGCTTCAGTACTTCTCTGGCTCAAAGGACCACAATGTGGTTGTGCGAGGTCGCGCCAAGCAAATGGGATTGAAGATCAACGAATGGGGCGTTTATCGAGAAGAGGACAATCAATATGTTGCCGGCGCAACAGAAGAAGAAGTTTATTCGGCAATCAACTTGCCGTGGATCGCACCGGAAATCAGAGAGGCACGCAACGAATTTGATTGGGCAGACCGTGATCAACTTCCAGACTTGATCACTGAAGAAGATATCTGTGGTGACTTGCATATGCATACCACCGCAACTGACGGCAAAGCAACACTCGCGGAAATGATCGACGCGGCAAAGTCACGCGGACTGAAATATATTGCGATCACTGACCATTCCAAACGCGTAACCATGGCGAATGGTTTGGATGAAAAACGATTGTTGAAACAATGGTCCGAAATTGACCAAATCAATAACCAGTTGGATTTAAATTTCCGCGTCTTCAAAGGGATCGAATGTGACATCCTGGAAAAAGGTGGAATGGATTTGCCCGACGAAATCCTTGAGCAAGCTGACTGGGTGCTAGGAGCAGTTCATTACGGTCAAAATCAGCCCCGTCGACAGATCACCGATCGCATTTTGGGTGCAATCGAAAACCCTCATGTCGATTGCATCGCACACCCCACCGGGCGATTGATTAACAAACGCGAAGCGTATGAGGTTGCGATGGACGAAATTTTTGCAGCGGCAAAAAAATACAAAACAATCCTTGAACTAAACGCCAATCCGGCCAGGCTCGATTTGAACGACGTGTTCTGCGCGACCGCGAAAACCAATAAAATTCCGGTCGCCATTAACACCGACGCCCACAGTGTAAAAGGGTTGAATGTCATGCAGTTTGGCATCAAACAAGCCCGTCGAGGTGGCTTAACAAAAAAAGATGTCATCAACACCAAAACTTTAGCTAACTTTCTCAGTTCTTTGTAACGATTTAGTGTCAAATGGTACTAAGTGACATAAAAAGATGATCCGTTGACTAACTCCCTTAACGGGAAATCGAGGCTCAGCGGCAAATCCACCAAGTGTTAATCGGGAATATCTATGAAAAACACCCTGTTTAACGACTCACTTTGACTAATGACCGTTTCCAGACCCTTGAGCGCCTGATGCGGAAGATATCCCGAAACAATTGAATCTGTTTGCCGTTTTGGTTATCTTTTAACGATCGCTTAGTTCTCAATCTGCAGTAATAATTTAATTAGGAGATAAAAACGAATGTCAAATAGACAACAGCGTCGTAACTTCGTCAAAAGCACAGCAGCACTCGGTGTTGGATTCTGGGCAGCTGGCGGCGTTTCGGCAAAAGCAAGCACATCGTCGTTGGAAGAGGTTCGATTCGGTTGCGTTGGCGTCGGTGGAAAAGGCTCAAGTGATTCGGGCGACGCTGGCAAGTACGGAAAGGTTGTTGCGATTTGCGATATCGACGACAACACCATGAACAAAGCCAAGGGGCGTTTTGGTGACGGTGTAAAGACTTACAACGATTACCGGGAGATGATTGAAAAAGAAGCCAAGAACATCGATGCGATTACGGTCTCGACTCCAGATCATAACCACGCGATGGCGTCGGCACTTGGCATGCGAGAAGGCCTTCATTGCTTTACACAAAAGCCTTTGACGCATTCAATTTACGAAGCTCGTCTTCTCGGCGAAATCGCTAAGGAAAAGAAACTGGTTACTCAAATGGGTAACCAGGGAACTGCGGGCAACTGCCTTCGCGGATCAGCTGCGTTAATCAAAGACGGAATCATCGGAGACTTGAAAGAAGTTCACGTCTGGACCAATCGTCCGGTTTGGCCTCAAGGTGATTTCAAGCCAAAAGAAGTTCCAGTTCCAGGTCACGTGAATTGGGACCTTTGGATCGGCCCGGCAAAGAAGCATTATTTCTCAAACGAAATCCATGATTTCAAATGGCGTGGTTTTTGGGACTGGGGAACAGGTGCTCTTGGCGATATGGCGTGTCACACTTTGAACATGTCGTATATGGCTGCTGATCTGGCCTTCCCAACCTCGGTAGTTGCTCAGAATCCAGGTCACAATGGTTACACCTATCCGGGCTGGTCGATCATCGACTTCGAATTCCCGGCAACCGATGCACGTCCAGGTGTGAAAATGGTTTGGTACGACGGAAAGAAATTGCCGCCAGCAGAAGTGTTGGAAGGGGCTCCGTCGAAGAACTCTAGTGGTGCAATGGTGATCGGCACCAAAGGCAAGTTCTATTCGCCTGGTGACTACGGTGGAGACGAAAAGAACACCGGCCTGATCAAAGACGGTAAGTTTACCAATTGGAAAGACTGTGGTCGTGCGAAGTACACCCGTTCACGTGGTCACTTCGTTGAATTCGTAAACGCGATCAAGGACAACAAGCCGGAAGATGCGATTTCGAACTTCCCTGACTACGCAGGGCCGTTGACTGAGAC
>CAJQQR010000091.1 GCA_905480545.1 uncultured Pirellulaceae bacterium | reverse complement strand
GCGTTTATCAAATGGGGCGATCACCATGTTGAAAAGCACGATCTCTCGAGCTTGCGATTGTTGGGAACAGTCGGCGAAGGAATCAACCCGGAAGCGTGGATGTGGTACCACGAAAAAATTGGCGGCGGACGGTGCCCGATCGTAGATACCTGGTGGCAAACGGAAACCGGCGGAATCATGATGTCGCCTTTACCTGGGGCGATTTCGACAAAACCAGGAAGTTGCACAAAACCCCTACCAGGAATTGTTCCCGTCATTGTTGACGAAGAACTCCAGAGGGTTGGGAAAAATCAGGGAGGAATGTTGTGCATCGGTGAACCTTGGCCAGGGATGCTACGCGGGATTTGGGGTGACGAGGAACGTTACAAGGAGCAGTATTGGACGAAGGTGCAAGGCAGTTACTTAACCGGCGACAACGCAAGAATAGATGATGACGGTTATTATTGGATCATGGGTCGAATTGATGACGTGATTAACGTTTCAGGCCACCGCTTGAGCACGATTGAAGTCGAAAGCGCGTTGGTTTCGCATCCCAACGTGGCCGAGGCTGCCGCGGTTGGGCGACCGGATGAAATTAAGGGACAGGCGATTGCCGTTTTTGTTTCGATCAAAGATGGCGAAGCGAATGACGAACTTCGCAAGGAATTAAAGATGCACGTGCGAAAAGAGATTGGTGCATTGGCCCAGCCGGACGATATTCGTTTCACATCCGCTTTGCCTAAGACGCGTAGCGGCAAAATTATGCGACGGTTGTTGCGGGACATTGCGGCGGGCAAAGAAGCTGCAGGCGATACTTCGACACTTGAGGACTTCACCGTATTGGCAAAGTTGCGAGATGACGAAGAGTAAGAAAACATACGGTTCATGTTTTCTGAGCTATTTCTCGATTTTTTCGTTACTGTGAACTGGCGGTGGTTTTGCTCTTTAAAAAACTAGCCGCCAGTTTTTTCGATGTTTGGACGCTTCAGTCCAGTTGTGTCCATGCGCCCGTGATGAAGGTAGTCGTATCGCTAATTCTTAAAGTTTGAAGCAGGAAACATAGGTTGGGCACCAGATTTTTACGCTTCTTCAGTTGTGATTAGGCATCGGTGGTTTTTCAGGGAATTTTTTTTGAAAAATGGTGAAATCTTAATGTGTTTTGAACTCGATTGCGGTTTCTACGTATAGTAAACGTCTAAACTCTCTCAATGACCAACACGTGACCGTATTTTATCGACAATTTGCGAAAAACGTAGCGTCTCCGATCCTTGTCGGTTTGACGACGCTGTTGATGGCGTTGTTGCTTTCAACGAACGCCTTCGCTGATTGCGGAGGATACGTGAACATCGGAAATAAATCGAAATTGCGTGAGCTTCAGAAAGAGGGTTTCGCGTTCGGTTCGACAATGAAATCGCATCCTCCACAGTTGCATGGCTCCAAAGCGGATGGCTCGGATTTGCAGGATTCTTTTGTGCCTCACTCCCGCCCGAATCTTAATGATTCAGATGGGTGGGGACGCGTTCAGAAAGAGCAGTCTTCGAGACCGGTTCCATGCACCGGTTCAACGTGCGGCTCCAATCCTCTTCCGAAGACGGCACCTGTGAGCATCATCGCTGAATGTTTGCCGTCAAAACCGTTGAAACCGTCAGCAGCATCTCACGAAAAGATCTCTGCCGATTCTTACTTTGGTTATTTCGAGTATTCGGAAACGCCATTTCTTTTTAAGCTTTTGATTGATCGTCCCCCAGAGTGAGACGGAACCGATTCTCCGGTCTCGTTTGTTTGTTCGAATTTTACGTGATCCCCACGTTTGTGAATCTTTCTGGCTCGACGCTTCGCGGCTTCCAAGGACAGATTTTGGTGGATCAGCGAATTTGAATCGAGTCGGTGAAAACGCGACGTTATTCGTTCTCAACCTCAGTCGGTTAACGCAAATAACGATTGTTGCGGTTCTCACTTCTGCGGTACTCGATCATCACCACTCTTCATATGCGAGCAACTTTAGGTTGCTTTGCGTTCAATAAAAAGCTTTCACATGTTAAACGAAAACGATGGGTTGCCCACGCCTGATTCTTCGAATGTCGATGCTGCCAGCATGACAAACGAGTTAGCGGATGTTAAGACAGGCAAGCAAAGCTTGTCCAAACAGGCATCAGCCAAATCACATCCGGGCAAGAGACGAAAATACATCCCCGCGGTCACACCCCGATTAAAAATTTTTCTTTACCTGGTCTTTGGGCTGTTTGCGATGTTGATCGCGAATTCCATTTACCTCGCCAGTATTACATCGCTTGAGGCCATCACGCAAAAGCTCTATCAGGACTACTTTTATATCTGGATGTTCCTTCTGCATCTAGTTCTTGGTCTTGTCTTGATCGTCCCGTTCATCGTCTTTATCGCATTTCATTTGCGAGCGACGTTTCGACGCAAAAATAGATCAGCAGTTCGCGTCGGTTACTTTCTGCTTTTCATTTGCATCGCATTGTTGTTCTCCGGAATTGGATTAACGCGAAATTTTGTCGATCTGAAGTCTCCGGTAGTTCGAATGATTGTGTACTGGGTGCATGTGCTAACACCGGTGGCGGCAATCTGGTTGTATTGTATTCATCGGCTTTCGGGGCCGCCGATCAAATGGCGGATTGGACTTCGAGTTGGGGTCGCAACGGCGGTTGTGGTCATCGGCATGGTCGTTTTTCAATCCCAGGATCCGCGTGATTTTCGGACGGCAGGTTCGCCGTCAAGCGCCGAGTATTTCTTTCCTTCCAAGGTAACGACATCGGATGGGAATTTCATTCATAAAGATGCTTTGATGAATGATAAATACTGCTTGGAATGTCACGCGGATGTCCATGCAGATTGGTCGAATAGCGTTCATAAATTGAGCTCCTTTAACAACCCTGCTTACCTTGTTTCAGTCCATGAGACCAGAGAAGCTAGGGGGATAAAGGCATCGCGATGGTGTGCGGGTTGTCATGATCCGGTTCCCTTTATTTCAGGCCGATTCGACGATCCAAATTTTGATATGTTCGAGGACGAAACGGCGGATGCGGGCATTACGTGTACGGTCTGTCATGCAATATCCAATGTCAATTCGAATCGTGGAAATGCGGATTACACCATCGAGGAGCCGATCCACTATCCGTTTGCCTATTCGGACAACACGCTTTTGAAATGGGTGAACCATCAGTTGGTCAAAGCAAAGCCATCGTTTCATAAGAAGATGATGCTCAAGCCGTTCCACAAAACTGAGGAATTCTGCTCGACTTGTCACAAAGTCCATTTGCCCTCGGAGGTGACCAACTACAAAGAATTCCATCGAGGCCAAAATCACTACGACCCCTATCTATTAAGCGGTGTTTCTGGGCATGGACTGCGGAGTTTTTATTATCCCCCGACCGCTGAGACCAACTGCAATGAATGTCACATGCCGCGAAAGGAATCAAACGAGTTCGGCGCAACTCCCAATGAACTGACTGGGAAGCTGGAAGTCCACGACCACATGTTCCCGTCTGCAAACACCGCTATTCTTTGGATGTACGGCAAAGATGAGGCATTGAAGGCGCATCAGGCTTACATGCAGGGAATCACTCGTGTCGACCTGTTTGGTATCCGTGATGGCAATGAAATTACAGATGAGTTGACCGCTCCGCTCAGGCCGGAAATGAAAACTTTGATTCCTGGGAATGAGTACATTCTCGAAACTTTAATTCGGACGTTGAAACTTGGGCATGTTTTCACGCAAGGCACCGCAGACTCCAACGAAATTTGGATGGATGTGACGGTCGTGGAAAACGCAGTCTACAACGAATCGGGTGAGCGGACAGGCGGGGAAATTGTGGGGCGTAGCGGCGGTATGGATAAAAATAATTCGGTCGATCCATGGTCGCATTTCGTCAACATCTTTATGCTCGACAAAAACGGAAATCGAATTGATCGTCGAAACGCGCAGGACATCTACACGCCACTTTACAATCATCAGATACCCCCGGGTGCTGCAGCAGCGGTGCACTACGGATTGAAGGTTCCACCAGACACGACGGGACCGCTGACTGTTGAGGTTAAATTGCAGTATCGAAAATTCGATCAGACCTACATGAACTACATTTCTGAATTCCATCAGAAGTACAATCGACCATTTCGTGGGACGATCGTTGACGGTCAGTACCGAAATGATTTGCCTGTGACCACTTTGGCAACCGATCGTATTACGTTTCCGGTGCAGGTTTCCGATGTGGCACAAGCGGGTGATGTCCCAGTAAAAGATGTGAGCAACGCGCCTCGTGAAATTCCGGAATGGCAACGTTGGAACGATTACGGAATTGGTTTGCTATTGGAAGGTGGCGGTGTCAAAGGACAGTTGCGTCAAGCAGAGGAAGCATTTCTTAAAGTAGAAGAGCTCGGCCAGTTTCATGGTCCCATCAATCTGGCACGCGTTTACAACCAAGAGGCTCGACTCGACGAAGCTGTTGACGCCATCAACCGAGCCGAAAAATTCATTAGGACGGAAGGCTATCCCGATTGGACAGTTCGTTGGTTAAAAGGAGTCATTTTACGACAGCAGGGATTCCTGGACCAAGCGATTCAAAATTTAACGGATGCGATTGAGTATCGATCGGAAGAAACGGTTCGGCGGAAGTTTGACTTTACAAAGGATTACGTTGTTCTCAACCTCCTCGGCGAAACGCTTTTTGAGCGGGCCAAACAGGAACGGGGCGACAAACGAAGAGAAAGCCGTCACGAGTTTTTCGAAAAAGCCAAGGCACGGTTCAAGCAGGTTTTGGCAATCGACTCGGAGAATGTGAACGCACACTATGTCTTGAACCAAATATTGGTTCTGCAAAAAACGGAACTTGAAAATCGAGAAGATGGTGGCGATGCACTTGTGTCACAAATTAAGGATTTGGATGAGGAAATTGCGTTTCATACGTCAGAGCATCTGAAGTACAAGCCGGATGATTCGGCGAAACAGAACGCGGTTCCTAAAGCTCGAGCAAAGTATCCGGCTGCGAGAAAAGCAGCCGAATCAACCGTGATATACAATTTGCATCGTGATGATGCATTTGAACTGAACAAAAAAACAACCACAGCAAAATAACCCCTCTCAAAACATCCTTAATGTCCAAAATAAAAAACAAAGATCTCGACCGCGAATTGCCTTTGGATGAAGTGGGTGATGACGAAGCGGTTCGCGCCGCAATCAAGGTCTCGCTTATCGTGCTCGGCTCATTGATGTTCGTTGCAGTTATTGGTTACTCTGTCTATTTTTTTGCTTTTGGAAAAGAAAAAAATGTCGAGCAGGTTGGTCAGACTGAAAAAGCACGCACGCGTGAAACGGTTGCGCTGATTCCGGATATTAAATTCACGGACATCACGAAATCTTGTGGTGTTGATTTCAAACATACCAACGGCAACATCGGCAAAAAGTTGTTACCTCAAACGATGGGAGGTGGCGTGGCGTTTATCGACTACGACAACGACGGAGATCAGGATTTGTTTTTTGTTAATTCGGATTACTGGCCCGGTGACCAACCAGATTCCGAGCCTGTTCCGACGATGGCAATGTACACCAACGACGGAAAAGGCAACTTTTCAAACGACACCAAAGAACTCGGTCTTGACGTTAATTTTTACGGGATGGGGGTTGCTGTTGGGGATTACGACGGAGATGGCTGGCGAGACCTATTTGTCACCGCGGTCGGAAAGAACTACCTTTTCAAAAACAAAAATGGGGAATTCACTGATGTGACCGAGGCCGCGAAGGTGAGTGGTCGCGTCGATGATTGGGGATCGAGCTGCGGTTTTTTTGATTACAACAATGACGGTAAACTCGATCTTTTCGTTTGCAACTACGTTGATTGGACCGCAAAAAAGGAATTGGAATTGGGAGTAACTTTGACGGGCCAAGTCAAAGGCTATGTGACGCCCCAAATCATGGCCGGAGCGTTTCCGTACCTGTATAAAAATAATGGCGATGGAACGTTTACGGACGTTTCAAAGGAAAGCAAAGTCGAAATTGTCGACACGCAAAACAAACGTCCACTCAACAAGTCATTGGGGCTTAGTTTCGTTGATATCAACGGCGACGGCTGGCAAGATATTTTTGTCGCTAATGATACCGTCCGGAACTTGCTCTTTGTCAATCAGAAAGATGGCACGTTCAGCGAACAGGGTGAATTGTCGAATATCGCCTACGATCATCAGGGAAATGCCCGCGGTGCGATGGGCATCGATGCGGCAAGGTTTAGATCTGATGAATCGCTGGGTTTTATTTTGGGTAACTTTGCGCTCGAACCAGCATCGTTGTATGTCAAGCAGGGAAAATCAACGATCTTTACTGACGAAGCGTTGGGGACGGGATTGGGACCGGAAACTAGGGTTGAATTGACGTTTGGCATGTTTTTCTTTGACTATGACCTCGATGGTCGTTTGGACATCTTGACTGCCAATGGGCATCTGGAGGAAGAGATTCAGTTGCTGTTCAAAACCCAAACCTACGAGCAATCTCCCCATCTTTTTTGGAACGCTGGAGAAGATCAGAAGACAGAATTTGTGACGGTTGACGAAACCCGGAGTGGTGCGGATATCTGCAAACCGATGGCTGGTCGCGGTTTGGCCTATGCGGATATCGACCAGGACGGTGATCTCGATGTCGTCATAACAGCAGTGAACGATCGACCGAGAGTTCTTCGTAACGATCAGGCAACTGGACATCACTGGCTTCAAGTCCGTTTGGTTGGAGATGATTCGAACGTGGATGGGATCGGCGCAAAAGTCATCGTCCATTGTGGAAGCAAACAGTTTGAACGAATCATTTCTCCCACGAGAAGTTATTTATCGCAAACTCAAATCCCCGTTTCTTTTGGTTTGGGAACGCTAGATCAAATTGACTTGGT
Source organism: uncultured Pirellulaceae bacterium (assembly GCA_905480545.1). Classification (GTDB taxonomy): domain Bacteria; phylum Planctomycetota; class Planctomycetia; order Pirellulales; family Pirellulaceae; genus JABAAE01. The sequence goes on along the minus strand of CAJQQR010000091.1, from coordinate 7,597 downwards.
TGAGGTCTCATGGCCCGACGGTCTGAAGCAGGAAGTGAAAGATGTCACTATTGATCAAGCCTTGACGATTGAAAAAAAGTAACTTCTGTTCGACCAATTCCTGCGGTTTCCCAAACGCCATTGAAAATGAGTTGGTGATCAAGAATAGCGAAACCGATGGTCGGTGATGAATCCGCTTGCGACAATTCGCCATGGATTTCAGCACCCACCATCGGAGATTGAGGGGGAACTCAATTCGCAGTTTCCGTGTACTTAAGTTTCAATTCAAAAACGATTGGTGGCCGTGTCGGCCGTTTCAGTTATCGCTTTTGATTTGGGCTTTTTAGCATATGAGCCCAACGCAAGTTGCCGTTCGATTTGGTTTCTGATGACATTTGCTTTTCTGCAACTTTGGGATCGACTTTACGAACTTCAGCAAACTCGATTTCGGTCTTTGGTTGCGGAGCGGACTTGAGTGATGCAGCGACTTGGCGTCTCTCAAAATTGATAAACCTGTGCTCTGAGGCAGGAACCAGTTTTTTCGCCTCTTCCAACGTTGATTTGTCGGAAGACATCATTCGCTGCTGCAAAGTCAATCGTTTTTGTATCTGCTGTTCTTTGTCCAATTTGGGTTTTGCCCCCAGATAATTAGCTTCTGTTGGGCCAGCGTCAGCAGATTCGAAGTAATTGAATTCGGCATTTGCTGGTGCAGATGATGCAGGCTTTTCCGGGATCTTGCCTTCTTCGAAAGCCTGTTTTACCCACTCTTGAGGTACGTTCGGTGGTACTTCACATAACATTTCCTGGTCAATACAAAGTGATTCATCGATCGGCATATCGATCCATCGATCTCGTTCATCCAGTTCCATGATGCCCAAATCTCGGATCAACAACATTCGTGTCGAATAATAGTTCAACCAAACGCTCATCAAGTTGTTTTGCGAGTTGCGAAGGTCAGCCAGAGCCGAAGAGAGGTTTTGGACGTCGGTTGGTCCGAACCGGCTTGGGTCATCCGGATTTGGTGGCTCTTGCAACTTTTCTTCCGTGACTTCGACACGCCGAATCGCAATGTCTACTGCACGACGCTGAATCTCAAGATTCATCTCCAATTCGTTGAGCGTACGTAACAAGTTCCGCATCGTCGAATTGATACCATCTGTTGCACGAACAAAAGAACGGCGTGCACTCTGGTATTCAATCAATGCACCACGGTAGTTGTTTCGTTCCAGCAATCGAGTGAAAGGAGCATCAAATTGAACACCCAGTTGAGCACTGCCAGCGTTGTCGCGAAAATTCGCAATGTTGTTTTTGTTGGTGCGAACGTCACCTGCCGCGGTAATGCTTAGATCCGATTTCAATTTGTTTGCGTTGAATTCAATCAATCGCCAAGTGTCAACCAAGCTTGCACGAGCATTGCGGTAGTCGAGTCGATTGTTGTAAGCAATTTTCAAAGCACAATCGAGATCAAGTCGAATCGGTTTGTCCAGATAAACGTTCTGTAGCCTGGATCGGGCTTGCAACAATACAATTTCCTGAGTCATTCCAAGATATTTTCGCATCCATACGACGAACGCCGTTGTTGACTCGGCGGTGTTTTCTTCGGTTAGGTTGTCCTCAATGGATTGGATTTCCGTGATCGTTTCGGTAAGCCGATTACGGATTGGATCTAATTGAGCCTTCCACGAATTGGCGTCAGCCACTAGTTGTTTGAGATCTTTGGGGTCCATCGCACCTTTACGATTTTCGACGGCTTGGTCGACATTGTTGACGCCCTCGCGAACCTTCTCAAAATATTCGATCAACTCTTCGCGATTCTTTTTCACTTGAAAAATCAGGTCGATCAAGGTTGCTTTTGTTGGAGCCTCTTCTAAGCCACCAACTTCGTTTTGGATATTGTAAATTTCATTTTGGAAATCCGTCATCACTGGGTCGATCAATTGAAACCGCTTGATGAAGTCGTCGTCCAATTCAACCTCGAGATCGGGAGGCAAGCCAAGTGTGCCGGTAAGATAGTTTTCAATCGATGCTTGCAAGCCATTTCGACTTTGAAGAAGTTGGGCCCGTTGGGTTTCAATCGTTTGTCGGAATTGATCTACCTCGACAACGTCAACCACACCGCCTTCAAGGTTGCCTTCCAGCAAAGCAAGGGTTCGGATTTGAAGATCTAAACTATCGCGAGCATTGCGATATTGTTGAAGGGTTTGCAAGAGACCAAAAAATCCACCAATGTTTCCGGCTCCACCACCAGCCAAGCCCGTTCCCGCAGCGCCACCCCCAGCACCTGCGGTTCCAAATCCTCCTCCTCCTCCAAACGTGCCTGCACCCACTCCACCGATACCACCCGCACCTGTTCCGGTGAAACCCGTGAGTCCTGTACCGCCAAGGAAACCACCACGACGTTGCGGACCGGAGACTCCGTTGGTTCCAATCGCGATACTTGTATAGAAGCCTCTGCGGTATCGGTGAAACGCACGAAGGTTGTTGAACAAGGCTCGCTCGACAATGGTTAAGGTTTCCAGAGCGATGATTCGCCCGCCATTGCGAAGTAAGGGTTGAACCAAACTGAAGTTCAGAATTGAAACTCCAAAGTCTGTGTTGTTGCCCGTAAAGGTGAACACGAAAGAGTTGGCAAGTCCGACGAGCAATTGTCCAGCCGTTGCAAAAGTTTTTCTTGCTTCCAGAGCGCTGTCAATTCGCACCGTGTTTGCTTCACCGCCAGATCGGAGGTTTCCAAGGTGACTGTAGGCGAGATCGTTTCCGCCGAAAAATTGTGTATCGAGATTGAATCGCTCCGCTGAGACGTCAAGGGCGGACAGATAAAGCGTCTCCACGTTCCCCTGATAAGAAGGGGAATGCATCTTGGCAAGCGTCAATGCGGTTTCGAAATCCAGGACGATTCTCCCTTCCTTGTTAGTGTTTACGTATTCGTAAAGCTGCTCACGCCAAGCGGGATTCTCGAATTCGTTGGTGACTCCATTCCGCTCCCAGCCACACCACGACTTTTTGCCGTCGACAACTTGCATGTATTGACTAGCATCCGGATCATCCATCGGCATGGCCGGCGCGACGTCGGTTTGGTCAAAGAAGTAACGACTGCGGGGATCCATCTGCAAATCGAAGTTTGTAAACTCATAAGTTGGGTTCGTTTCAGCTGCCTCCTGCAATAACAAATCGACTTCGCGGTCGGCCTCTTGGCGATAGTGAGCACGACGGTTGCAGCCCGTTGGAAACACAGCCATTGCGAGGGTCAGACAAAATAGGCTTTTCAGTAAGAAACGTTTTCGGGTCATCGTTGATCATTCCAGTTCAAACGTATTTGCGGAATGGCCGTAAGTTCCGACATTCCCATCCGTATGAATCGTTATCGTTCTAATCAAGATTCGGTCTTGACGGGTCCTACGACTGGTTCGGTTTATATGGAAAAATGAGGTCTTTCTGTCGCAGTTATTTGTGTCGATCCGAATAATACGAGATTTCGGATAGGACTGACTTTTATGATTTTGCGGGTAGAGTAGATGGGGAATGGATTGTGTCCCCCGAAACGCAATGAACTTTTTCATTTTCGAGATTTGATCGCATGCCTCGACCGTCAAACCCCGAATCGTCGAACGGATTACATCCAACTGTCGGACGTGGGGCTGTGAGCAATCCGGTAAACCGCTTTGAGGCGATTCATATCGAAGATGATTTCGAACATCTTTGTGATTCGGATGATTTGCCACGTCGCCCTAAACTGCAAACCACTTACTTGAACGATCAAAGCGAAACGATTGTCAGCGAAAACAAGTCGCCAGACCTTGGTTTTCGCTACAGTTTAAATCCATATCGAGGTTGCAGTCACGGCTGCAGTTACTGTTACGCTAGGCCGTCACACGAATATCTAGGGTTTAACACTGGGTTGGACTTTGAATCGAAGATTATGGTGAAGCAAAATGCTGCTTCGCTATTGAAGAGGTGGTTGGCAAGAAAAAGTTGGCAGCCAGAGCCGATTATGCTGTCTGGCGTTACCGATCCGTATCAAACCGCCGAGCGGAAATTTGGCATTACGCGTGAGTGCTTGCAAGTCGCTTGGGAAACTCGACAACCAGTTCAGTTGATTACTAAAAATTCGCTGATTTGTCGCGATATTGATCTACTGACGAAACTGGCGGCCAAAGGCTTGGTCAACGTGACACTCAGCATCACCAGCCTTGATCAAAATTTGATTAAATTGATGGAGCCGCGTACAAGCTCTCCAAAGGCTCGATTCACGGCGATTGGGCAACTGGCTGCTGCAGGAATCCCGGTCAATATCAACACCGCACCGATCATTCCCGGGTTAAACGATTCAGAGATTCCGGCATTGCTTGAAATGGCCAAGGAGCACGGTGCGACATCTGCTTCATATATCCTGCTCCGTTTACCCTATTCAGTTAAGGAAGTGTTTCTTGACTGGGTCGACGAGCGTTTTCCGGAAAAAAGAAGTGTGATTGAATCGCGAATTCGGGCGACCTCCAATGATCGTCTGAATCGAATTGAATTTGGGAATCGCATGAGCGGTGAAGGGATTTACGCCGATCAAATCCGACAGACTTTTAGCCTTTTCAAGGCTAGGTTCGGGCTTGAACAAGAGCTTCCCGTTCTTCGCCGAGACCTTTTCCGCCGGCCCAATTTGGATGGCCAATTGGAGCTTTTTTAGAACGCGGCTCCCCCGATCCGGTGCTCTATAGGGCGTTGTTTCCAAGCAGAGTGTAATCGCTGCGGACCCGGTCAACTGCTAGCCGTTTTTGATTTTGTCGGTAGATTCGATTCACCAAAATGAATGCAAGATACGCCATTGATCGGCGTGGAAATGCATAGACAACCAGTCGAGACGGCTCTTGTTAATTTATTAGGGTACGGCGGTTTGGTTCTGTTTTGAGAGGAATATTGAAAAAACGGGTGCGCACGAGTCGATGAGACTCAAATCATAAGGAGTTTCAGAATGTTCCCGGTTCAAAAATCTATTTACGGTTCGCTCGCGGCATTCGTGTTGATTTTAACGACCTATATCTGCACGACATCGTTTCCCGTTGCATCGAATAAAATCGAACAAAGGGTTGATCTTGGTCCACCCAAACCGATGGCCGTGAACACCGTCGCACCGGTCCGGCTGCCGGATTTTTCTGCGGCCAAGCCGATTGGCGAGCTCCCCGAAAAGAGCCCGCAAACAAATTCCACATTGTTCGTTTCGTTGAAGCAGCAGCAGCAACGTAAAACGCCAGAATCACGTCTCAATCCTGCAGAGATGAAAGCAGGCAATTCGTACTTGTCACAGGTACAGAACTCTAGCTACGTTTCCAATCCGCTGGATGTTTCATCTCCGGATATTGATTGGCAATACCCAAACCTTGTCATACCAAGGGCGACGATTGCAAACTTTCAAAAGAAGATGGCGTATGGCAAAAAGCTCGCGCGAGTCGGCGCTTTGGCATCTGCTGAAAAGGAAGCACAGATGGGATTGAAGCTGGTTGCTGAATCGTTGGATTTCTCAACACGACGGCATACGCTTTACACCAAAAAAATCGATGATGTCTTTGTCACGCTAAAGGAAATGACTGATTTTCGGGTCGAGAATAGTAATCTTGCGGACATGATTCAGTCTCACAAGACCCCCATATTGAAAGAAAAGCATCCAGCGGATTTGTCGAGAAACTTGGCGCAACTGGCGTATCTAAGTTATGCCGAAGAGCAATTATATGGGATTTTCGCGAACTATCGGTTTTGCAGCGACGCGTTTTTTACGTTGGGAAAGATCTTTCTTTCCAGTCGAATCGGAAATGAAGATACCGAAGTCGCCACTATGAAAGCGATGTTGATGTTTCGGATGGCGGTGACCCTGAACCCGGCTGATAGCCAGAGTGCAAATGAACTTGGGGCGATGTATGCGGGTTTGAATTACCTTGATGTTGCAAAAGAATATTTCGTTCAAAGCGTGAGCAACTCACCCACACCGACTGCTTGGCAGAACCTTGCCCGAATTCATCGGATGCTTGGTGAACAGCAACTTGCCGCTCAAGCGGAAAACGAATATCGAATCCTGGCTCAAGGATCTTCACAAAAAGTGTCATGGGTAACACCAGATGAGTTTGGACGATCAAACCAGTTTCGACCAACCAACGGTACTAACCATCCCACCATTCAGTCAAATCGGCATCCAGCAATGCCTGCGATGCAGCATCCTGGAATTGGGCAACCCGCTTTTCAGCAAACTGCATCACAGAACCCCGGAATTCCGTCCAAGCAACCATCGCCAACGCAAAAAAATACTGGTCATATCACTGGAATACCAATTCCTAACATCCTGAAATTGTGGAAATAAAGTGGAAGTAACGCGCAAGAAAATCTGCTTCCTCGCATCGATGGTGATTATGCTCGCGCTGACACCATTGTTATGGTCAGAGACGCCGTCGAAACGCAGGCAATTTGATGCAGCGAGCAAACCAGCGTCGCCGGATGCTGGCCAATCGCAATTGGCTACCCTAACGAAAGTACGAAGTAGCCACGATGATTCGGCCGTTCGTCCTTACATGATTGGCGATGAAGATGGATCTTCCCCATCTGAAATTTTCAAAGATGATTTGGTTCAACTGGCCCAGTATGAGCAGACACACCAACCGCCAACGCGAACCATTTTGGGTGTCGATCAGAACCAACGTCACGGAATCGAGCCACGATGGGGCGATCAAAAACCGATTCCGTTTGAACTGCTTGGGCCAGGTGAATTTTTGGGTCCGATTCGCCTGCCATTCGAATCGAACTATCGGGTTAGGCTCGGTGATCAACTGGAGATGACCTACTCAATCGTCAATCGAGGCGTGCAGCAAGAATATCAGCTTCAGATTGGTGACGAAATTGAGATTCAAAGTGCAAACTTTCCAGAAATCGATAAGCAGCGACGAAACGTTTTGCCAGACGGATTTATCTCGGCAAACGCAATTGGTCGTGTCCGTGCAGCCGAGCGAACTGTTGACGAAATCTCGCTCGACCTAAATAGAAAGTACGAGGCAGCTGGTAACATTGATCCGACCATCACGATCGCCGTCACAAAAAGCAATTCGGCATTGACCGAGCTGATAAATGCGGTTCAAGGCCAGTTTAACGCCGTGGGAAGCATCAAACAGGTCACCGTTTCACCAGACGGAACCATCCAGTTACCGAACATTGGTCGAGTTTGCGTTTATGGATTGACTTTGGATGAAATCGAACGAGAGGTCAATCTGCGGTATTCGCAGCAACTGTCTCAACTGAATGTTACGCCTGCCTTGATTCAATTGTCCGCCAAACAGGCGTTTGTGTTCGGGGAGGTGCAGCAAGCGGGGCCAGTTGCCATCAATGGGCCGACGACAGCGCTTAGTGCGATCGCTGCAGCCCAAGGTCCGTTGGTTGGAGCAAATCTTCGACAGGTCATTGTGATTCGCCGCGACGAAAACTGGCGAATGATTGCGACCAAGCTGGATCTCTCGGGTGCCGCGTTGGGCAAGATGCCGGTGCCGTCCGACGATATTTGGATCCGGTCCAACGATATCATTATCGTTCCGAAGTCGCCGATCTTACGATTGTCAGAATTTGTTGATCTGGTGTTCACCAGAACAATCTA
>CAJQQR010000090.1 GCA_905480545.1 uncultured Pirellulaceae bacterium | reverse complement strand
ATGCACGCAAACTTAATCCGAACATTGACATCGTGATCATGCATTTTGTCGATCCGGAAAAAATGCGATCTTACAATCAGGGCAAAACTCCACGTGTCATCCAGAACCATGAAAAAGTCGCCGCTCATTACAAACTCCCTTCGATCAATTTGGCATTTGAAGTAACCCAGCGGATAAACCGAAACGAGTTTACTTGGCAAAACGACTTCAAGAATTTGCATCCGTCCCCGTTCGGACACGCACTTTACAGCAACACGATTGCACGGTGTTTTGACGCCGCTTGGAAACAAGAGGCAAAATCCGAAAAACCGACGCCCTACCCTTTGCCTGTAAAACTAAACGATTTCTGCTACGATTCGGGAAAGCTGGTGTCACCCTCAAAAGCGATTGAAACCAAAGGATTTTCGTTAAATCCAAAATGGGCAAACACGGTTGGCGGCGGGACTCGTTCTGGATTTGTAAACGTACCCCTGCTGGAAGGACAACGCCCCGGCGACAGCTTTCAATTCGAATTCAATGGTACGGCAGTCGGCCTATTCACTGCAGCGGGACCGGATGCCGGTATGATTGAATTCAAGATTGATCATGGTGAGTGGACAAAGCAAGATTTATACACCAAATGGAGCGGCGGGCTGCACATCCCCTGGCTATTTGTTTTCGCCTCGGAATTGAGCCCGAAAGAAAAACATATTTTGCATGTGCGAATTGCCAAAGACAACAATAGCAAAAGCAAAGGACATGCCTGTCGAATCGTTCATCTCGCGGTAAACGGAACGGATTGATGAATGAAGCGAACCAATTCTACCGAACGAGATTCCGTGCCCGACAAATAGCACTCGTGGAAAACGAAATGTGTTCAGCGGTGTCGAGCATGCCGCTCAAAACAATCACCGTGTTTCGTGGCGGCAATGCAGCCAACGGCATTACGATTTCAAAGAGCGAATCGACTTAGCCACAGGGGCTTAACGAGTTGGCCAAACCGGTCTGCCCAACCGCATATCTGAACAGCTCTCTGATCGAATCAACATCCGAAAGCTGAGCCCACACCGACACGAGACTAACGTCTTTTCCAATCAACGCGTTTCCTGCGTTAAAACGTCGTAACGTCTCGACTGGAGAAGGGTTTGACGCCATGTTTTTGATTTGAATCGATCCCTCGGTCGTCAGGTATTCGCCACCTCAAGCAGACGCTAGGTTTAGCACGTTGGCATCAAACAACATCGGTCGCAATGGGTAGGCAGCAGCGTGAACCGATGCGAGACTGTTAGAACTCGCGTTATTGAGAATACATCACACAAGCCCGTCAATGCGAGTTCTTTCAAGCAATATCATTTTCCATTTTTTACCTGCTTCGATAATCGTTCGAAGCTTGAATCGACTGTTCACACAATTACAACGAATTATAAATTGAACGAACGATGCCTGACCTGCCACCGAAAAACGGCTACCGTTCGCAGGGTCAATGCTGCCGCCTTTGATGACAAAATCTTTGATGAAGCGACGTTGAATGCCTCGTACCACAAACGACTAAACGTTTCGGCGATATTCTACAAAACAAAAAGAATTCATTACATTTTAGGAGTGACCATGATTCGGCTTTCTTCTTTGCTAATTTTTCTACTGTCGTTCTCAATTGCTGGGATAGCGAACGATGATGAATCGAAGAACAACGCCAAGCGAACATCATCATTTGCACCGGTTTTGCTTGTCGCTGACGGAATGAACGCCGACGGCTCTCTGGTTAAAAATTATCAACGCGGCCTGCAATATGCCATCGACTACTTCGGCAACTATGGCCCGTATTACATCTATTTGCTGGGGCCTGACAGCGAGCAGAGCGTCCGCAAAATCTATCGCCAACGAGCGATGTACAGGGTGGACACAAACTCAACGCTTTCCACCAACCAGCAAATTGAAGAGTTTCTCACGCGACCGAACGTGGTCGCCGAGATAAAGGCTGTTTTGTCAGGTAAGCCTGAAGGCGGGCTAACATGGACTCAGGATCCACCTGTGCTCTACGAGGACGTCACAACCAACGCCAAAGGACGCGAGGAAGATCCGATTGAAAATACATGGGGAGCCCTCCACGAGTATCACCATGTTTTCCAGATGGCACATTGCGATACCAAACAAAAACGGACTTCGGACAAACACATCAACTCCTGGATGGCAGAGGGCATGGCAACCTACAGCTCCGCCAAATTCATGGAAAACCTTGGACTTGTCGATTTTAAGGACTACATGTTGGCACTGAAAAAATCAGGCGCTAATATTGGCCGACCGAGCATCAATGAGTTTTTGACCAATACGCAAAATTGGCAATTGCAAAACGAAAACTATTGGGACAAAGGCGGATCCGCGCAGGTCTATTACATGTTAGGAGCTTGGGCGACGGCATACCTAATTCATGTGAAGGGTGTCGATGAAGTCACCGTCCTGAAAAACTGGTATCTCGATATCCCACGGATTGGAAAATCAGCGGCATTTAAGAAACACATGGGACTGTCGCTTGCGGATTTCTATAAACAATTTGACGTTTTCATTCGCCAGCCAGATGACCAGATCATGCAAATCTTCGAACCGCGAGCAAAAGTGAAGCAGTAAAAATGAGTAGCTGAAGCTGCATTTCGGTCTGAAATAGCGTGACCTTCAGACCGAGACGAAACACAGCACTGAAGATTGCTAAATGACAGTTTTACCAAACTGATTTTCTACCAACTCTGGGGAACTTAAGTACCATCTAATAGGAGCATATCAAACGGTAACCATATGGGGCGGTTCAGGAGTTCCGAACAATTGAACTGGCAAATGTTTGCCGATCGATGTTGCGATAACAAGTCGAACTTCGATTGATTCGCTGTTGGACGAGCCTCTTCGGCAAGTCGCGTCTTACTCAATCGCCCACACTTGGCTGGTGGCCGTAAAATTCTTGTGATCGG
>CAJQQR010000089.1 GCA_905480545.1 uncultured Pirellulaceae bacterium | reverse complement strand
TTCGAGTTTGGGCATTTCCGCAAGATACTTCATCGCCGCATCTGAAAAATTTGCTTGCGGAAAATTTAAGATTCTTAGCTCTGTCAATTTCAAAAGCAGTTGAATCCCTGCGTCATCGACTTTGCAATTGCGAATTCGAAGATGGCAAAGGTGTTTTAGATTTACGATTTTATTCAGGTGTGAAAAAGCCGCATCGGGTCCTAGTGCCTCAATTCCGCCATCAAGGATTAAAGTTTCCAGCGGTTTGTGCTCGCAGATCCTAGACAATTGTGCGAGCGATATCTTTTTGTCCAATTCCAGAATCGTCGTATCTGGCAGCAACTGAAATGAGGCAAAACGATTTTGATTTGCTCGAATATCGAGTGTGTTTTTGTCCTGCGAAACAGTAGATGTTGGGGATGGAACTGACGAGTTGTTAACGGATTGCCCGAATGTCTCTCTTCCTACGGAATTAACTTTTTCTTTATCGGTTTTAGGATCGCTTTTTCTGGGAGGCTGAATTCGCGTTTGGTGTTTCAATTCCTTGCGATTTGGGGTCTTGTTGCAACCCAGCATCGAAACGACCAATAATGTCGCAATCAGCGAAAAAACAAGACAGTATTTCCTGGTTGGGGAGAGTCTAAATGGAGTCCTCTTCGTCCAAAACCAAAAGTAACTCGCACATCGCAGCGTGGTCTTCATTGTGTCCATCGCGTTTTAATACATGGATTTTCCGAGTCAACATGCGGCGAATCCACTCACTATTCTTCAACACCGGCTGTTGAAGACATTTCTGAAACGTTGCTTCGTCATTTGTCGCGGCCTGTTTAAACAGGTCCACCACCAGCCATCCGTGGCCATCGTGCAATCGAATGAAAATTCGATCATCGCATACAACGGCTTCAACTTCTAAACCAATTTTGGACGCAATCGTCTGATAAATCAAACCAATGATTTCAGACGAGCCCACTTTTAGCTTAAGAACCGTCGGCAGGAATAAATCGAGGAGGTGCGACGCCTGGCGGTTTACATGAGAAATGTAACCTTCCTCGAAAAAAAGCACCTGATGAAGGTGCGCGATGCGGGCTTCGGCACTTTTTCCTTTTACCCGTGACGCAATTCTGTTAGCAAGTTCATCGAGATCCCCCAGAACTTCACGACAATCAAGATCGTCAAACACATTCAAAGCGATCGCCAAACCGGCGTTTACGACCGCTTCTTCTGTTTCGACATTTCGAACCTGCTTTCGAAAAAACAGATATGAGGCATGCGAACAAACGCAGGGTATCTTCATCGTTTTCCTAACAAAATTAACCATCTATTTAGCAAGACGGAAAAGCGAGTAAGATTGGAAGCAGAAAACAATGATTTTTTAGAAATTTTTTTTCTGGCCACTTATCGGTGGTCCGGTTATTTTGACGCGGGGCGACTTTAGTCGTTGTACCTCTACCGCAAAACACCATTTTTTTGAGATTGAGAATGACTTATGAGCTTGGATTTATCGGGAAAAGTAGCCATTGTTACCGGAAATAGCACCGGTTTAGGAAAAGCAATCGGGCTCGAACTGGGAAAGCTTGGAGCTTCCGTTCCGATTAATTATTTCAACAACGAAGCCCGTGCTCAGTCCGCGCTGGCCGAGTATCAGGCAGCTGGAATCAATTCGTTTATCGCCAAAGCGGACGTGACGACTGAAGAGGGGGTCGATGATTTGGTTTCCAGAACCGAGAGTCAACTGGGCGACGTCGATATCGTTGTTTTTAACGCAACGTGCGATCAGCCTTTGAAACCGATCGAAGAATACGATTGGGAGTTTTATCAATCGATGATTGACTTTTTCGTCAAAAGCCCGTTTTTGATGACCAAACGGATCCTCCCGAAAATGAAAGAAAAGAAATACGGACGGATCATCAGCATCACCAGCGAAGTCTTTCACGTTGCCGTCGCCCCATTTAGCGCCTATGTCGCAGCAAAGGGGGCACAGGTTGGTTGGTCTCGGAGCATGTCACGCGAGTTAGCTCCGTTTGGCATTACGGTCAACATGGTTGCTCCAGGATGGGTTCCGGTCGAACGTCATGAAAAAGATCCGCAAGAAATGAAAGATGGGTACCTTGCCGGTGTTCCGATGCAGCGATGGGGCACACCGCCAGATGTTGCTAATGCTTGCTGTTACTTTGCAAGCGATGAGGCCAATTTCGTGACGGGACAGACCATCGCTGTAAATGGTGGAAACAGCGCATGGATGTAAAAGATTTCGATGATGAAAACCGGATTTTTTTTAGCCATTCCACTTTATCCCTTGAGCAATAACGCTCATCCCAAAGGACGTTTCATTGAGTGATTCGATTCGTATTCCAACATCTGGCCCCATTCATGCAACCGTCCAGCCTCCTGGATCAAAAAGTATCACCAATCGTGCTCTGGTGTGCGCCGCGATGGCGGTTGGAACATCAACACTTCGAGGTGTTCTCGATAGCGAGGATACTCGCGTCATGGTGGAGTGTTTGCAGAATTTAGGGATTGTGACCGAGTTGGATTGGGCGTCGAGTCAAATGCAAGTCGTCGGGACTGCCGGAAAGATTCCGTCAAGGAACGCCGACCTGTTCGTTGCCAATAGCGGAACAACGATTCGGTTTTTAACCGCGCTGCTGGCGGCCGGAAATGGCAGTTATCGGTTGGACGGTATTCCACGGATGCGAGAACGCCCGATTGGTGATTTAATCGATGCTCTCCAGCAATTAGGAGTCGATGCAAAAAGTGAATTCGACAACGATTGCCCGCCTGTGCTCATCGACACGAATGGATTGGAAGGTGGAACAGCTTCAGTAAAAGGATCGATCAGCAGCCAGTATTTGAGCGGGTTATTGATGATGTCACCGCTCGGAAAAAAAAGGACTCGATTAAAGGTGGATGGCGAATTGGTCTCAAAGCCCTACGTTGACATGACCATTGACGTCATGTCCTCATTTGGCGTTGAAGTCCGTCGCAACGATGAGCTGTATTCGTTCGATACCCGCCCCACAACTTATCAAGCAGCCAATTACTGGATTGAACCGGATGCCTCAGCCGCGTCCTACTTTTGGGCGGCGGCCGCGATCACCGGGGGCAAAGTTAAGGTCACTGGTCTGACCAGAAAGGCTCTCCAAGGTGACGTCGGCTTTTGTGAATGCCTGGTCAAAATGGGATGTGCACTGATTGAAGAGCCAAACTCAATTACGCTTTTGGGGCAACCACTCCGTGGAGTTGATGTGAATATGAATGCAATCAGCGATACGGTTCAAACACTTGCAGCCGTTGCTCTTTTTGCCGAAGGTCCGACGACAATTCGTGGCGTCGCGCATAACCGCCACAAGGAAACCGATCGTATTGGTGATCTTGCTCATGAATTGCGTCGCGTCGGCGCAACCGTCGAAGAATTTGATGACGGGATGACGATCATTCCCGGGCCACTCAACGGCGCTGAATTGGAGACGTACAACGACCATCGGATGGCGATGAGCCTCGCGTTAATTGGGCTCGGGCAGCCTGGTATCGTCATCAAAAACCCCGATTGTACCGTCAAGACATACCCCAACTACTTTGATGAATTGAAGGCAATTCTAGCTGAATAAAAATTGTTTGGATTAGAGACATGAAGACGAATCGTGGCCGCTCGAATCGTCCGCCCCTTTTTGTTCGATCGCCATTTGGCAGCAATAAAATCAGTTCGACTTCTTTTTGAGGTAGTGTTAACCTGATAGCCAAATCGGATAAAGAATTTGCCAAGGACTCAAATAAAACTATTCCCCGGGAAACTTTGTAATGTCTCGCCAGCACTTATTTCACTTTCACTCACCTGTCTCTTTCGGGCTGTTGATGTCTCTTGCATTGACTTTGATTTCGGTTTTGCCGACTAGAGTTTTTGCCGAAGAGCTTGCAAAGAAACCACTTAAGGTTTTTGTCCTGTGCGGGCAATCGAACATGGAAGGGCACGCCAAACTTTCCTCGTTTGACCACATTGGCTTGGACCCAAAGACAGCGCCGATTCTGAAGGAAATGACATTTGACGACAAAAAACCACGTGTTTGTGATCAGGTTTGGATTTCGTACCTCACCGGTTCGGGTGACGGCGACGAGGGGATGGGCAAGTTAACGGCAGGCTACGGTTCCAGGAAGGTACCAACGGAAGCGGGCGATAAAATCGGTCCAGAATTTACCTTCGGTATCTACATGGAAAAGTTATTGGACGAGCCCATTTTGATCATTAAGACAGCATGGGGCGGCAAGTCGTTGAATACAGATTTTCGTTCGCCGAGTGCTGGAGCCTACGAATTCAATCAAAAACAGTTTGATGGATTTAAAAAACGCGGGCTCACTAAGCAAGCGGCTATGCAAGAAAAAGCTAAAGCAACCGGGAAATACTATCGATTGATGACCGGGCATGTGAAACGTGTCCTTGGTGACATCAAACGCGTTTATCCCGACTACGACGCGGAACAAGGATACGAGTTGAGCGGCTTCGTTTGGTTTCAAGGATGGAATGATATGGTCGATGGTTCAACGTATCCCAATCGCGGAAAGCCGGGTGGTTACGATTTGTATAGCGAGTTGATGGCGCATTTCATAAGGGATGTTCGCAAAGATCTATCAGCACCAGACATGCATTTTGTAATTGGAGTCATGGGGACAGGCGGGCCGGTTGAAATGTATGATGCTTCGCAGCAACGATACAAAGGGATTCACAGTTCGTTTCGAAAAGCGATGGCTGCGCCAGCTTCTATGCCCGAATTTAAAGGGAACGTGACCGCAGTTCTTACCGAAAAGTACTGGGATCATGAGCTGGAGGCTGTGATCAAGAAGAATGATTTGGTCAATCAGAAAGCACGTGCCTTGGCAAAAGCGAATCAAGGTTTTCCGGACAAAAAGGGCACGATCAGTCCCAAAGACCAGAAGATCATTGTTGATCAGTTTCGAGCCAAAACCATTTCTCAACGCGATGTTGAGATTCTAAAAGGCCGGACAAATGCGGCATATCATTACTTGGGATCTGCCAAAATCATGGCCCAAATTGGTAAAGCATTTGCCGAGGCATTATCTCCGCATGTCAAAAATTGACGGAATCAACTTTGCGTTTTTAACTTTGCGTTTTTGAGTTCGCGTTTTCAAAATCGCGTTTTCAAGTTCGCGTTTTCAAGTTCGCGTTTTCAAGTTCGCTGTGTTGGGCAGCGGAATCGCCCAACCGTAAAGTTCCGCTTCGCTAAATGCTTTGTCTTCCGCCCGGCAGTTCGTTTCCGCCACAAACGAAACGAGCTGGGTTTCAATTGTGAACGCATCAAATGGATCACCATCCCAGGTTCTAGGCCGAACTGAGTTCGTATTGCTTCGAAGGTCGTGCGGTCTTCCCACGCCATTTGAATGATGCGGTCGATTTGTTCCGGTTTCAGCTCAAGCTTTTCCATTACCAGACAACCGGATGAGGTCGCATGTTGTTAACTGCAAAACAACTATAAACGACCATTGCGATTGCCGTTCTTTGAATTCTTTTTATCCTCAAGTTCGTTGAGCAATTTTTTTGTTTCTCAGTTAACAACTTGAGCATCTTTCTTTTTGCATCCACTCGCATCTTTTCAACTTCTTTTTGCATTTCAAGCATTTTTTGTTCAATTGCATTTTGTGCCTCGCCCCGAATTTGTGCAAGTTCCTTTTTCTGAATAATTGGTCCTGGACTTTGGCTCGTCCGGCAGCGGCTTTTGATCAGTTCTCTATCTCATCAACCTATCGGGGCTGAATACCAACATCAATAAGAATGGTTCGAGCAAATAGGAGAAGAGATCCCATCATTTGCTTGTTCCGTAAATTGCAGGTTATCCTACAATCAACCGCCAGTTGTTTTCGTCTCTGCCAAACCGGATCTCTATCGGGGATACGTCCGACGGTTGACGAATTCTTAAGCTGGCTCGAAAAGAATCTTCATCGTCGCAAAGCAAATCAAATTCACCTTTCAGACGACACGAAACCTGTCCACGATTATTGGAGACGGGGCCTTCGTACTCAAGATAATCGATTCGATGATTTGCCAGTTTCATCGCTGACCAGCAAAACCGTTCCGATGGTGAGGGCTTCGAAAGAAAACTCTCGATGTCGTTGTTGGTTTCGACAGCCCAAGTTCGAAGCGATCCATCCAGCTCAAACATCCAATCAAAGTGAGATGCTCGATCGCTATCACTGGGCATTTCGTGCAACAGAACAACAAACTGATTCGTCATTAAAATCTCGCCTGCTGAATCATCACAGTTGAAAGCAAATGCTTCACGGCGATGAAGCGAACCTGCGGAAGCTCGTTTTTAATCATTCGCGAACCTGGCCATTTCCAACGCAAATGTATTTGTAAGTCGTCAGCTCTTTTAAACCACACGGTCCACGCGCATGAAATTTGTCCGTGCTGATTCCGATTTCCGCGCCTAATCCGAATTCGCCTCCGTCATTGAATCGAGTGCTCGCATTGATCATTACTGCGGCGGTGTCGACCTGGTTTGAAAACTGCTGAATCGTAGAAGCGTTCTCGGAAACGATCGCGTCAGTGTGTCCCGACCCAAATCGGTTGATATGCATAATCGCTGCATTGAGATCTTCGACGATCGCGATCGAAACAATCGCATCCAAATACTCTTTTTCAAAGTCCTCATCGGTCGCGAGTGTAGCCGTGTTGATGATTTGACAGACAGCTTCATCACCTCGTATTTCAATATCGTTTTCGGACAATTGTTTTCCAAGTAAGGGAAGGAAGTCGTCGGCGATCGATTCATGAATCAAGATTGACTCGGCGGCATTGCAAACGCCAAGTCGATGGCATTTCGAATTGACGGCGATTGCGATGGCTTTTTCCGAATCTGCATCTTTGTCAACGTAAACGTGGCAGTTGCCGTTGAAGTGTTTGATCACTGGCATTGATGCTTTTTCGGCAACTCTGCGAATCAACGATTCGCCTCCCCGCGGGATCGCGAGATCGATCGATTCATTTAACGCCAAAAAGTAATCGACGGCTTGGCGATTTGGATGGGTAACCAGTTGCAGGGCATGTCTCGGAATTCCATGTGATTGCCCGACCGATTGCAGGATCTCAATAATTGCATGGCTGGAATGAAACGCCTCTTTTCCGCCCCGAAGAATCACGGCGTTACGGCTTTTGATACATATCGCTGCCGCATCAGCCGTAACGTTCGGTCGCGATTCGTAAATAAAGAACACAACACCCAGGGGAACTCGGACCTTGTTGATTTGCAAACCATTTGGCCGGACGGTGGATTCGAAAATTTCGCCAACTGGCGACGGCAGGCTTGCAATTTGCCGTAAACCATGAGCAATGGATTCAATGCGACTCGAATCGAGCATCAAACGATCAATCTGTGCGTCGGTCAAACCGAATTCATCTTTGCGAGCGACATCTTTTTCATTGGCAGCGATGATTTTCGGGGTGCATTCAATAAGCTGATCTGCTGATTCCCGCAACCAAAGGTCAATTTGTTCACCTCGCAAACAAACCAATTCGTGCGAAGCCGATTTGGCATCGGCGGCCGTCTGAACGCAATAAGATTTCAATTCAATTTCAGATGCCGACATGAATTCGTGACTTTTTGTTGAACGGATGGAAACCTGGTTCCATTTGAGTGAAAATGGACAAAGATCAAACCCACAATCATTTCAGATTCACTCAACTTTGATAAGGTCACCGATGAATAGTCGATTTCGCTACCGCCTCGTTTTATTCGTATTTGCGATTGCAATGTCATTTAACGCCAACGACGTTTTTGGCGAAGAACTTCGTTTTTTCATCGGTACATACACGGGCGGTTCGAGCAAAGGGATTTACTCTGCAACTCTCGACACAGAGACGGGAAAAATCACGGAGCCAACATTAGTGGCCGAAACTCGGAACCCGTCATTCCTTGCAATTCACCCGAGCAACCAGTTTCTTTACGCAGTCGGAGAAGTTTCAGAATTCGAGGGAAAAAAGAGTGGCGCTGTGGCGGCGTTTTCGATCGACGCAAAATCTGGTGCTCTCGCTTTGTTGAATAAGAAAGCCTCAAAGGGTGGAACGCCCTGTCATTTGGTTCTTGATCAAAAAGGTAAGTTCGTATTGTTCGCCAATTATGGCGGCGGAAATATCGGGGCGATGTCGATTGGCGATGATGGAAAGTTGGTCGCCGCAACAGGATTTGTTCAGCACGTCGGCTCGAGCTTGACCGACCGTCAAAAAGGGCCGCATGCCCATTCCATCAACTTAGATGCCAACAACAAATTCGCCGTCGCTGCAGATTTAGGATTGGACAAGCTGATCAGTTATGAATTTACCGACAAGGGAGAATTGAAATCAGTCTCAGAGCACAGTGAAAAACCGGGTGCCGGACCGCGTCATTTCACTTTTCATCCCAATGGAAAGTATGGCTATCTGCTGAACGAATTAAATGCGACCGTGAGTGCATTGGATTACGATTCGACCTCGGGCAGGTTCTCACCACTGCATACGTTGAGCACTTTACCGGAAGATTACAGTGGACGAAAAGGATGTGCAGAAGTCCGAATTCATCCGACCGGAAAGTTTTTGTACTGTAGCAATCGCGGACATGATTCCATTGCTGTCTATCGAGTCGATGAAAACGGACATCTTTCAATGACCGAAGTTGTAAAGACCGGAGGCAAAGAGCCTCGAAACTTTTGCATCGACCCGACCGGTAAATTTCTTTTGGCCGAGAACCAGAACTCAGACACGATTGTCGTTTTTGAAATTGATGCCAAGACGGGCAAGCTAACGCCAACAGGTCAAAAAGTTAATGTCGGCAAACCTGTTTGCATTCGATTTATGAATTAGCGTCGCGGATTTGTTTCGCGATTGTCTACAAACAGGCTGCGAGTAGATCATTTAGTTTTGTCGAATTCGATTCGAGTTCGCCCACCGCGATCAATGGTTTCTCTGACTTGAAAATTCATTGCCCCGTTTGCAGGTCTTCCATCCACTCCAATTCGAGATCCGTGCTTGTGAGTCAAGAACAGATCTTTGGAATTTGCACTAAGCAAACTGGTAAAGGTGATTTGCTCAATTTGTTTCGTTTTGATGATGACCGCGACATCCAACTTTTCCTCACGTTCACCCACGTTTTTAAAAAGCCTGTTCTCAAATGGGGCATTTGAAAGAAATGGGACGCCTGTTGCTCCGTTACCAATTCTTGTGACATCATCAAGTGAAACCGTGTTTTCTGTGATTCCAATGATGGTACCTTGGTATTTAATCATCGGATCGGTCTCGGAAATTTTCTTTTGGATGACACACTTACTTCCCAGCCGGTTCAGAGGAAGTTTAATTTGAGAATCGGTTGCTGGAAAAAAAATCGTTGCGGCAGTGATGACGACGGTTGATGCAAACATGATTGGGTTACCTATCTTTTCCCTGAAAATTGAACATGTGGGAAAGGATGCTATACAAACGGAAAACATCGAGCAATCTCGTCTATGTCGACAAAACAGGCAGTTTTTCAACGATTTCGCTGGTGGTTTTGCTTCGGATCGATGTTCTTTTGAATCTGATCAATTAATTTAGAGAGTGCGGCGAAATGAGTCGCCACTGAACTTCACCCAAGAATTTACAACATGAAAACCTGTAACTCTATTTTTCTGCCTTTGCTGTTCCTTGGTTTCGGACTGCTTTCCACGGCCGAACATGCCAAGATCAATGCGCATGACAATGAAGAAAAGAAACGGCTTGAACATACGGATTACGAAAAATGGAATTCGATCGGTAGTCAATCGATTTCCAACGATGGAAAGTGGATCAGCTATTCGATTCGTCCCGGCAAAGGCGATGCGACTCTGAAAATTCGTGAGGTCGCAAGTGCGAAAGAATATTCGGTGGTTCGCGGGTCTGGACTTCGTTTCACGATCGACAGCAAATTCGCGATCTATACGATTTCGCCCGATCCAGAAGTCATCAAAAAGCTGAAGAAGGAAAAGAAAAAACCGGAGGAATACCCCAAAACGAAGCTTGAGATTCTTGATCTAGCCAAATCGAAAATCACAACAATTGACGGCGTCTCTTCGTTTACGATTCCGGAAAAAGCTGCTGGTTGGTTGGCTTATAAAACGGCTGAGGGTGTTGCTGCCAAGAAGGAATCCGGCAAATCGAGCGTTACTGAAGAATACATGGTGACGCCAAAGGGCCTAGAGAAATCGAAACCGAGCGCTAAGAAGTCAGTCGCAGGGAAGACAGTCGCAGGGAAACCAGCCGCAACGAAGCCCTCTGAAAAGACAACTGAAACAAAGAGTCAGCCAAAAAAGGTGTCGGGCAAGAAGACCGCATCGGCGAAAACCAAGCCGGAGCAGAAAGAATCTTCACAAAAAGCGCCGGTAACAAGAAAGACAAAATCAAAATCTGAAACACGAAAGAACAAACGCAAGAATAACAAGAAGAAGTCAAAAGAAACGAACGCCGAAAAGAAAAGCAAAAATCGCAAAGCAGGCAAACAAAAATCCAACCCAAAAAAATCGTCCCCAAAAAAATCGTCCCCAAAAAAATTGTCCAAGAGTAAGAACTCAAAATCCGAAACAAGCACGACCAAGCAAGAAACCGAGAAAGAGGTAACCAAGACCGCCAAAACCTCCGACAAAAAAGCCGCTCCGAAGAAGACCAAAAAGAATGGAACGACGTTGGTTTTGCGGAACCTCGAAAATCAGCTTGAGTTCCGATTCGCAAACGTTGTCAACTTTCGCTTCAGCAAGCATGCGGAATTGTTGGCGATGACAACTTCAGGTGAAAGGCCTGAAGACGATGGCGTTCATAGTTTCGATCTGAAAAGCCACCAACTGAGCAACGTTATTTCAGGGCAAGGGAATTACGGTCAGCCCGTCATCAACGAAGACGCCACCATGATTGCGTTCCTGACCGACAAAGACGATTACGTGCACAAGATGCCAAGTTGGTCGCTTTATCTTTGGGATTCAAAAGAAAGCATCGCAACCTCGATTGTGACGCATGAAACAAAGGGCATGCCCAAGGATTGGTGGATCAAGTCGTCGGTCTCTCCAAGCTTTGCTGAAGACAGCCGCCGGTTGACCTTGGATACTGCTCCCATTCCAGAGGATCGCAATAAAGCCGATGAAAAGAAATCCGACGCCGAACCGAAAGCGAAACTTGATATTTGGCATTGGCAAGATTCAAGCCTTCAACCGATGCAACTATTGCGAATCAATCAAGATAAGAATCGTAGCTACACAGCAATTTACGATTTGACGAAGAAGACTTTCATTCAGCTTGAGAACAAAGAGATGAATCGGGTTTCAATCGATCTGCGATCTTCGTCGGACGTAGCGATCGGAATTGCGTCAGAACAGTATGACAAGATTCGTTCGTGGGACATTTCTGGCTACAACGATTCCTATCTTGTGAACCTGAATACGGGAAAAGCGACGCCAATCATGAAAATGGCGCCTGCAACTCCATCGCTTTCGCCGAACGGAAAATTCATCACTTGGTGGGATGGAAAGCAGAAAAAGTGGTTTGCCCATTCCAGCAGCTTAAAACCGAATCAAAAAATGAAGCCCGTCGATTTGGGCAAGGGAATCAAATTTCGTTTGGATAACGAGCTTCATGATACGCCGTCACTTCCGCGTTCATACGGCGCGGCGGGTTGGCTGGATAATGACGCCGCCATTTTGCTCTACGACCGCTGGGATATCTGGCGAGTCGATCCAGCTGGAAAGCAAAAAACGGTCTGTATTACCAAAGGCGAAGGCCGAAAGAATCTGATCCAATTCCGTGGTGTTCGATTGGACTCTGAGAAACGAACAATCAATTTGGACGAAGACAACGTGTTGTCCGCGATGGAGCACAAAACCAAAGCGTCCGGCTATTACAAACTTTCACCGAAAGCTGGACTTCAAAAGCTGCTCGTGCTGGACGAAAAAGTTAGCGGTTTGCGAAAAGCGAAAGATTCGGACGCCGTGATGTTTACGCGATCGACTTTCCAAAAGAGTCCTGACATCTGGGCGAGTACGCTTGGGTTCAAATCGATCCGTCGGATCAGCAAAGCCAATCCACAGCAACATGAATACCTTTGGGGTTCCGCTGAGCTTGTGAATTGGAAAGCCAACGATGGACAACCATTAGACGGAATTTTGTACAAACCAGAAAATTTCGACGCGAAGAAAAAGTATCCGATGATCGTTTATTTCTACGAGCGGAACTCGGATAACTTGCACTCGTATTTTGCACCCGCCGCCGGCCGTTCGATCATTAACTTTAGTTTTTATGTCAGCCGCGGGTACGTCGTTTTCATTCCAGATATTCCTTACAAAACTGGTGAGCCAGGACCTAGCGCCGTCAATGCGATTCTCCCTGGTGTCGAAAGCATCGTTGCGAAGGGCTTTATCGATAAGAAGAAAATCGGAATGCAAGGTCACAGTTGGGGCGGCTACCAAACAGCTTACCTTGTGACTCAAACCGATATGTTCGCGTGTGCAGAATCCGGGGCTCCGGTCAGTAACATGACCAGTGCCTATGGTGGAATTCGCTGGGGTACGGGGATGAGTCGGATGTTCCAATACGAACAAACGCAAAGTCGAATCGGCGGAACATTGTGGGAAGCTCGGGATAAGTACATTGCTAACTCGCCTGTTTTCTTCGCCGACAAAATCAATACACCGTTATTGATCTTGCATAACGACAAGGACACCGCTGTTCCGTGGTACCAAGGAATCGAGTTATTTGTTGCGATGCGTCGATTGAACAAGCCATCGTGGATGTTGAACTATAACGGTGACCCGCATTGGGTGATGAGCGATGAAAACAGAATGGATTTCGCCAAAAGAATGCAGCAGTTCTTTGACCATTACTTGATGGACGAGCCGGTGCCGGTTTGGATGGCCAAGGGAATTCCAGCCGTCGACAAAGGCGAAGAATTCGGTTTCGAACCGGCTGAAAAACCGAACGGTTCGAGAAAAATGACAAAATAATGTGTCACAGAATTATGAATAATGAACAGGAGATCGCAGAGTACGCTGAGAATTGAATCAACGGAATGCACGAATAGAATCAATGTTCGAATAGGACCGATGAGCTGTTGGTCGGACGTTGTTTTTGACGCGGACTTTGTTTTTTGAATCGGGGAGGTTTTTTGAATCTCGCAGGTTTTTTGAGGCATGCAGGTTTTTTGAGTCATGCAGGTTTTTTGAATCGCGCAGATTTTTTGAACTGCGAAGCAGTGACACGTTAAAGCCACGGGTGCAAACCCGTGGTGATAAATCACGTCGAACATTTGAATCACGAAGTGATGGCATTGATGATCAAATTTAGAATGGAGTAACAGGATCGCCAGGATCAAAAAAAAGTTAGAAGGAACAGAAGCACGCAGAGAATTGGATCAACGGTTTGCTCAAATAGGATCGTAGAACGGCCGAGCAAACTTTGTTTTCTGAACTGCGACGCAATGACGCGTTAAAGCCACGGGTGCAAACCCGTGAAATGACGAATGACGTCTAAACCAACTCTTTAATGGGCTTCACGCCTGGGTCGACGATGTAATGCGGTCGGCCGCGAAAATCGACCAAGCCTGGACGCGTTAAGAGATCGATGCCGAGATTGCGGTAAAGCGTTGCGAAAACTTCTGGAAACGTCACCGGGCGATCCGCTGCTTCGCCACCCAGTCGGTCTGTCGCTCCAATCACCTGTCCCGTGTTCATACCTCCACCGGCAAGCAACGCGGCGCAAACCCCCGGCCAATGGTCTCGTCCAGCATTTTTGTTGATCTTCGGCGTACGACCAAATTCCCCCCACGCGCAAACCGTGACATCGTCCGATAGGCCGCGTTCATGCAAGTCTTCGATCAACGCCGAAATCCCTTGATCAAAAACCGGAATTTCTTTGCGAGCCTGGTTAAAGTTGTTGCCATGCCAGTCCCAGAAACTGTAATTCACCGTGACCACTCGAACGCCCGCTTCAACCAGTCGTCTTGCCAACAAGAAATTCTGTGGAGCGATTGGTGCTGCGTCGCCCATCGGCCGTTTTAGATCGCCTTCGCCGTACCGTTCGCGAGTTGCTTTGCTTTCTTTTGTGATATCCAGTGCATTGAACAAATCGGAAGAAGTTAAAATGCCCATCGCTCGCTGCGAAAAGACATCCATGCCTTCCATTTTTCCTGTTCGATCGGCACTGCGTCGAAAGCTGTCAAAACTGGACAGCAAGTTTTGGCGGTCGGCCAACTGATCGCTCGTAATTCCATTGAGGACCATGTTGTCCCGGCTCGGACCGGTGGGGCGGAAAGACGAATGTCCAAGGCCAAGGAAGCCCGCAGTTGGCTCGTTGTACGGTCGATGCTTCGTCGTGTAACAAAGACTAACAAACGGCGGCACGCCGGGATAAACGGGTCCTTCGAAATGACTGACTGCTGAACCAACATGCGGCCAACCACCAGCCGGGACGTTGATCTCGTGATGACCGGTCATGCATTGATAGGAATAATGCGAGTCGCGCGCACCAACCATCGATCGGATGATCGCGGCCTTGTCCATAGTCTTGGCCAGCTTCGGCATCAATTCGCAAATTTCGATACCGTTCACATTGGTTTTGATCGGAGAGAATTCACCCCGAATGTCACTGGGTGCGTTCGTCTTGATGTCGTACATGTCTTGGTGTGGTGGACCGCCACACAAGTAAATCATGATCAATGATTTATGTGAATTTTTGACGCCGGTCTCAGATTCGGCTCTCAGTAAATCAGCGAGGCCGAAACTGCCGACTCCGGCACCAAGCCCGGCAGCACCAATTTGCAGCATGTCACGACGCGAAATGCCATTGCAGAATTTTTGGCGACTTGCTTTTCCAAGGATCGAAAGCATGGTTGATGATTTTAGGTGGGAAGTAGTGGTGGGATTCGTGGCCGTAGGAACACCCACTCATTTTAACCAAGCAATGTTTTTGACGCGATAACGGTTTCGTCTGGGCTGCTCAAAAAATGGCTTTACGCGATAATGTTCTTGATGATGTGGCCATGAACGTCGGTCAGACGGCGTTGGATTCCGTTGTGTGGCACGGTCAACTTTTCGTGATTGATGCCCAAAAGATGTAAAAGCGTGGCGTGAATATCGTAGACCTGTGTCGGATTGTCTCGATCAAGCGGTTTGTATCCCCATTGGTCGGATTCACCAAATGTTGTCCCCCCTTTGATTCCGCCGCCGCAAAACCAATTGGTAAAGACGAACGGATTGTGGTCGCGTCCAGTTCCGCCCTGTGATGAAGGCATACGGCCAAATTCGGTCGTCCACATCACGATGGTATCCTTCAGCATGTCACGTTGCTTGAGATCCTCGATCAACGCCGAAGCCCCAATTGCCATCCCCATTGCCAGAGGACCATGGTCGCGTCCGACGTTTTCATGCGAGTCCCAATTGCGTCTGGGAAAACTATTGTCGTTGCCACTCCAGATTTGAATGAAGCGACTTCCTCTTTCGAGCAAACGTCTTGCTGCAAGACACTTCCGACCAAAGTAATCTGCTTCTTCAGTGGTGTTGATGTTTTTGTCGAATTCCGACTTCCCATGATCTAAGCCGTAAAGCTTCATGATGTGTGTTGGCTCTTTCGAAAAGTCAAAAGCCTCAGGCGCTGTAATTTGCATTCCCGCCGCCAGTTCATAGGACTTAATCCTCGCCGCGAGCCTGGAGTCCTCATTCCGATTTTTCAAATGTTTGCGATTTAGTTTCCCCAATAATTCAATTGCATCAGCGGATGACTTCTTCGTGATAAAGTCTCCGTAAGATGGGAATAAATCCGGAATCGGGTTTTTATTCGCGGGACGAACGACCGTTCCCTGATGCTCGGCGGGAAGGAACGACGAATGCCAATTCTTTGGCCCGTTTGAAGCATAGCCGCGCTTGTCAGGCATAACCACGAAGGAGGGCAAGTTTTGATTCAAGGAACCCAGGGCATAGCTGACCCAGGCACCGACTCCTGGAAATCCAGGGCGTTGAAAACCGGTCGCTTGCAAATAGGTCGCTTGGCTGTGGACACCGGTCTTTCCCACCAGGTTGTGCACAAACGCCATATCGTCTGCATGCTTTCCCAACGGCGCGATGGTGTCGCTGAGCATCTTCCCGCATTCGCCATACGGTTGGAATTTCCAAGGCGATTTCATCCATGGTCCATGACCATTTTGGAAGAGCTCGACCTTCTCGCCAAAATCTGATTTCTCACCATGGTGTTTTTCCAGGAACGGTTTGTGGTCCCATAGATCGATATGGCTGGCGGCGCCACTCATAAACAACTGAACAACACGTTTGGCTTTTGGTGCATGGTGAAGTGCAGAAAGTGAGGCGCCTTGCCCCAGATCATCTTCAGCCAATCCGGAACCGGCTTGTGATTCATCAGCGAGCATCGCGGCAAGAGCGATACCACCAAGTCCGCCGCCGGATTGCCAAAGAAAGTTACGTCGATCCATATTCCTGACCGCCAATTTCGATTAAAACGCCTGCGTGAGCTTCCATTCTACTGTAGGCGGATTTAATAAGCGACTCGCAACCGCCCTGTGCGGTCCAATCTCTGATTTGTGGCGACATAGGGATGCCAATACTAGTTACTTCACCACAAAATTCACCATTTTATCGGGAACTGCGATGACTTTGATAATCTCGACATCGCTCAGAATGGCACTGATCTTGTCATTGCTCCTTGCGGCCGCTTCGAGGTCAGCTTTTGAGGTTCCCGGTTCCACTTGGATCTTTGCCTTTATTTTTCCTTTGATCTGAATGGGGATTTCAATCGTGGCATCTCTGGTCAATGAGTCGTCGTACTCGGGCCAATTTTCATAAGCCAGCGTGTTGCTATTGCCGAGTGCTGCCCACAATTCCTCTG
Organism: uncultured Pirellulaceae bacterium; assembly: GCA_905480545.1. GTDB lineage: Bacteria > Planctomycetota > Planctomycetia > Pirellulales > Pirellulaceae > JABAAE01. Next base: position 6,607 of record CAJQQR010000089.1, on the reverse strand, counting down.
CGATATGAGGGGCGTATGGCGCGAGCAAAAGCACAAACTGCTTCATGATTGATTTTGGCCGGACCGTTTCCCGGGTGAAGAAATTGACGAACTCCATCATTCGTGCGATGGCGGTGTTGTAACCGAGCGTCTCGGTGTCGTTACTGATTGCCTTTATGGTTTTATGAAGCGTACGAAGTTGCTCGTCACTTGGAGCTTCATCCTTGACCGCAACATTCAATGTCATTCCATCCGCGTTTTCGTCCATGATCATTCGCCACGCACGCCCTAAGAAGTTGCGAATCCCGCCGACGCTGTCCATGTTCCATGGTTTGGTTTGCTCAAGCGGTCCCATGAACATCTCGTAAAGACGCAGCGTATCCGCGCCATATTCATCCACGACAATATCTGGATTGATCACATTGCCGCGGCTCTTTGACATCTTTTCTGCAGTCGCTTTAACTGAAACGGAATGGTCTGATTTCAAAACGAATTGACCACCGACCTTTTCAATTTCCTCTTTCGAAAAACCGATGACTTCAAAGTTCTCTTCTGTCTTAATGTGCTTGCTGAACGTTTCCGCTGCGATTGCACTGATTTTGACTTGATCCGCTGGAACCCAGTTTCCGTCCGAGTCTTTCGAGCCAAAATATTCGTACTCGCCAAGGATCATGCCTTGGTTTACCAATTGTTGGAACGGTTCCGCCGTTGATACATGCCCGCGATCGAAGAGGACTTTGTGCCAAAAACGAGCGTAAAGCAAATGGAGTACAGCGTGTTCTGCGCCACCAACATATAGATCTACAGGCATCCATGCTTTTTCTTTTTCGGGATCGATAAAGCATTCCGAATTGGTCGGATCAATAAACCGCAAGTAATACCAGCATGATCCCGCCCACTGCGGCATGGTGTTGGTCTCGCGACGATACTTCTTCCCGTCGATTACGGGGTAAAGCCAATCGTCATCGGCCTTCGCAAGAGGCGGTTCGGGGCGGCCGTGCGGTTTGTAGTCTTCAAGGTGAGGAAGATCAACTGGCAAGTCGGCGACATCGACCGCTCTCATCAAACCGTTAGGTTTTCCATCCTCGTCCAACTCATGAAGTATTGGAAACGGCTCACCCCAAAATCGTTGGCGACTGAAAAGCCAGTCACGCAATTTGTAGTTGACCGCTTCCGATCCGGTGCCGTTCGAATTCAAATCGGCGATGACTTTGGCTTTGCATTCTTTCGTCGAAAGTCCATCGTACTGCCCGCTATTGATCGCGACGCCATGTTTCGCAAAGCATTGTTCACCGGCCAAGACTTTGTCCGAATCGATCGCCGGATCTTTGGCATTTTTCGGATCGACGACTGGAACAATTTTGATTCCATATTTCTGAGCAAATTCAAAGTCACGGATGTCGTGTGCGGGCACGGCCATAATCGCACCCGTACCGTAACTGATCAAAACATAATCGCCGATCCAAATCGGAACCTTGGCACCGTTGATTGGGTTGATTGCGTATGAACCGCTAAAGACCCCCGTCTTTTCTTTCTTGTCATCCTGACGATCGCGATCGCTTTTGTTTGATGCGGCTTCGCAATAAGACTTTACCGCTTCGGCTTGATCCGCCGTCGTAAGTTTTTCAACGAACGGATGCTCAGGAGAGATGACCATGTACGTCGCTCCAAATAGCGTATCGGGCCGCGTGGTGTAAACGCGCAAAACGTCACCGGCCGGTTTGCGAGGGAATTTCGTTGCCGACGATTCGCGGTTTGATTTCCACACATCAAAATCGTTTTCAGGACCGATGAAGAAGTCGACTTCGGCGCCCGAGCTTTTTCCGATCCAATCGGACTGAAGTTTCTTGATGCCCTCAGGCCAATTCACATCCGCAAGATCGTTTTCAAGCCGTTCTGCATAGTGCGTAATCCGAAGCATCCATTGGCGTAAAGGCATGCGAGTGACCGGATGCCCACCACGTTCGCTTTTCCCGTCGATGACTTCTTCGTTGGCGAGTACCGTGCCAAGCTTTGCGCACCAGTTCACTAACGCATCATCCAAATACGCAAGACGAAATTCATCTTGATATCGGCGAACCGAATCTTCGCCTTCTGCGGAAACGTCATCCGGAATCGAAAGCTCCGAAATGGGGCGTCCTTTTTGTTCAGTGTGATCAAACCATGTGTCATGTAAAACCGTGAAGATCCACTGCGTCCATCGAAAGTAATCGACATCAGTGGTTGCGATTTCCCGATCCCAATCGTAGCTAAAACCAAGCATCTTCAATTGGCGGCGGAATTCATCAATGTTTTTTTCGGTCGACTCGCGTGGCGGCGTGTTGGTTTTGATCGCGTGTTCTTCGGCCGGCAATCCAAATGCATCGAAACCCATTGGGTGCAGAACCGATTTCCCTTTCATTCGCCAATAACGGCAGAAAATATCGGTCGCGGTGTAGCCCTCGGGATGTCCAACGTGCAAGCCATTCCCGCTCGGATAGGGAAACATGTCAAGCACGTAAATTTTTTCACCTTCCGGCATTTCTGGCGTGAGAAACGTTTTGTTGTCTTCCCAGAACGTTTGCCATTTGGGCTCGATTTCGGCGGGATTGTAGCGAGGCATCGGTTCCTTTGACAAAATGACTTTATGAAGGCGAACGACCATAATAACGAATGATCACGATTTGAAACACGATGGAAGTTTTAGGAGCAAGTTCACGTTTGTATTGATTCTCCCGCGAGCGGTTCCAGTGAAATCTTGCGATTTTGACGCGTTTAACCGTAGTGATCCTACTTTTGAAGTGTTAGATTGGGTCTCTTCCGCTCGGTTATCCTCGCATCGCTTCGGCTTTGCCAGATTTGGGCAGGCATTTTTTAGAAAAATATTCGAGAGCCATTATGTTAATTCGACGGCGGCGTCGCCTGAAATTGAACGAACAAGAGCGGGACCAGATGCGGACTGCCTGTCGATTCAACGCCGAAGTTTTGGATGTTGTTCGGCCCCATGTAAAAGCAGGGGTAACGACCGGCGAATTGGATTCAATCATTCACGACTACACGTTGTCTCATGGTCATGTACCCGCGTGCCTTGGATACCCCGGGGAGAAGTCCCCTTATCCGAAAAGCAGTTGCATCAGCGTCAATGAAGTCATTTGTCACGGAATTCCCGGTGATTACGTTTTGAAAGAGGGTGACATTGCCAACGTTGATTTGACTTCGATTGTCGATGGCTGGCATGGAGATCAGAGTGAAACGTTCTTGATTGGGAACGTCTCCGAAGAAGCACGCAATGTCACGCAGTGTGCGTTCGATTCGCTTTACGCCGCGATTGATTCAATCCAGCCAGGAAGCCCCATTTCAAACATCGGATCAGTGATCGTTAAAGAAGCAAAGAAATACGGTTTCGGTGTTGTGGAGAAGTATGTTGGTCATGGGATCGGGCAAAAGTTCCATCAACTTCCCAACATTCCGCACGTGCCAAATCGTGAAGCGAAACGCCAAAAGCTGGAGCCCGGTCTGTGCTTTACTATCGAACCGATGATCAATGTCGGAACAGCGAATTCCGATTTGGATAATGGTGATGGTTGGACGGTTCGAACGACCGACCGGAAATTGTCTGCTCAATTCGAGCACACGATTTTAATGACTGAATCGGGGCCGGAGATCATGACGTTGACCAAGAGTGGACCCACAAAAGGGCATAAATTCCAGTGATGGTCTCCGCTTTTTCTCGACGGAAAATTCAATTCAAATTAAGGCTGCTGCTTGTTTCGCGTTTGACTCTTAAGTTTAAATGACAAAAGACAACTCCAGCATCTCAAAACCCATGACTGCCGCCGTTGTAGGCACCGGCTTCATCGGGCCTGTCCATGTTGAAGCCTTGCTTCGATCGGGTGTGAAAGTCGCGGGCATCGTTGGTTCGACGCCGGAAAAATCTTTGGCGTCGGCGAAGGCCTTGGGGCTCGAACGGGGTTACGAATCGCTCGATGCCGTTCTTGCCGATACCGAGGTTGATGTTGTTCATTTGGCGACACCGAATCGTTTGCATTTCGCGCAAGCCTCTGCTGTGTTGCAAGCGGGAAAACACGTCATGTGTGAAAAGCCGTTGGCAATGAACTCAGATGAATCGGCCGAATTGGTCAAGCTTGCCAAAGTATCCGGTTTGGCCGCCGGTGTTGCCTACAATATTCGGTTTTATCCACTTTGTCGCGAAGCCGCTCATCGCATTGCCAGCGGAATGATGGGTGATACATTCCATGTAAACGGATCTTACGTTCAAGATTGGTTGCTCAAAACCACTGATTTTAATTGGCGAGTTGAGACAGAGGTCGGCGGCAAATTGCGGGCAGTTGCCGATATTGGCACTCATTGGCTTGACCTTGTTCAATTTGTGGTAGGGCAGAAAATCGTTGCCGTCTGTGCCGATTTGCAAACTGTTCATCCCAATCGCCAAAAGCCCGTCGGCGGTGCGGAGACCTATTCCGGCACCGATGTATCATCGGGCGATGTAGAAACGGTTGCCATTACCACCGAAGATGCTGGCTGCATCCTGTTGAAGTTTGCAAACGGCGCTCGTGGATCGCTTTATGTTTCCCAGACGACTGCCGGTAGGAAAAATTGTCTTCGATTCGAAATAGCGGGATCGCAGCAATCGCTTTCCTGGAATAGTGAGTCCCCAAATTCTCTCTGGATTGGTAATCGCGATCGTCCCAACGAGTCGTTGATTCGCGATCCAGCCAATTTGAGTGAATTCGCCGGTCGGTTTTCAAGTTATCCGGGTGGGCATAATGAGGGGTTTCCGGACACATTTAAGCAAATGTTTAGGGCGTTTTATCAGTACATATCCGTCGGCGATTTTCACGCTGAACCTTCGTTCGCAACATTCGACGACGGACACCGCGAGGTACTTCTTTGCGAGGCGATTCTAGCCAGCCATCGCAAGCAATGCTGGACGAAAATTGGAGAGAAATGACGATGATGAAGCTTGGTTTTGTAAGTGCGATTTTGGCCGATGCGACGCTTGAAGAAGTTCTTGCAACGGCGGCGAAGCTGAAATACGATTGCGTCGAGCTCATGTGCTGGCCGGTCGGAAAATCGGAACGACGCTATGCTGGCGTCACCCATATCGACGTAACTCAATCCGATAACGCGAGTTTGGATTTGATCAAATCGCTGACGGAAAAATATGGTGTCGAAATCAGTGGTTTAGGCTACTATCCAAATCCGCTGGCGGCTGATGAAAGAGAGCGGGCAACCGCCGCTGAACATCTTTATCGTATCATAGAAACTGCCAACAAGCTGGGTGTGCCTCAAGTCAACTCGTTTATTGGCCGTGATCCGAGTAAATCGGTGGACGAAAACTGGCCCGCTTTTTTGGAAATATGGCCGCCGATCATCGATTTTGCCGAAAAGCATAACGTAAGGATTGGGATCGAAAACTGCCCGATGTTCTTTACAAATGATGAATGGCCGGGGGGGAAAAATTTGGCAGTCAGTCCAGCTATTTGGCGGCGAATGTTCGATGCGATTCCCAGTCCTAATTTTGGCTTGAATTACGATCCCTCGCATATGATATGGATGCAAATGGATTGTGTGGCTCCAATGGTTGAGTTTGCAAATCGACTCTTTCACGTTCATGCCAAAGATGTGCGCATGGATCGGCAAAAATTGAATGACGTCGGAATTCTCGCTAATCCAAACGATTACCATACGCCGAAACTTCCCGGGCTAGGCGAAGTCGATTGGGGGCGTTTCTTTGCCGTTTTGGGTGAGGTCGGTTATCGGGGATCGGTGTGCGTTGAAGTGGAGGATCGCGTTTATGAAGGCAGTCGGGAAAGCCGTGAATTGGCGTTGAGACAATGCTGCACATTCTTACGGAATTTCATTCCGGAAATTGGGGAAGCATCGTGAAAGATGTCTTGGCTGGCGTCGATCTTGGTGGCACAACAATCACGGTTGCCTTTTCGGATATGGACGGCCATTTACTTTTCGATGAATGCGTGGCCACTGAGGCGCACAATGGTCCGGACAATGTGATCCAGCGAATCGGCAAGTTACTAAAAGAACTTGCCCTGTCAAAATCGTCAAATATAAAAGCGGTTGGCGTTGGGGCGCCGGGCTTGATTGATGTGGAGAATGGCGTCACGAAATTCCTTCCGAATTTGCCTGGACAGTGGCGCGATGTTCCATTGGCCGCCAAGTTGACCGAGTTCGTTCGGTGTCCTGTCAAAGTGGTCAACGATGCTCGAGCGGCAACTCTTGGTGAATTGAAGTTTGGACACGGCAAAGTCTTCTCCAATGCAACGCTGGCGTTTTTTACGTTGGGAACTGGAGTCGGAGGTGGAGTTGCTGTCGACGGTAAACTCCGGCTCGGACCTCTTGGGGCCGCCGGGGAATTTGGCCATCAAACCATCGTGCAGAACGGTTTGCAATGCGGTTGTGGAAATCGCGGTTGTCTGGAGACGTTGGCAAGTGGGCCGGCAATTGCCGCCGAAGGAATTCGACTCATGACGTCAGGGTTAGCACCGAATCTCTACGAAAAGTTGGGTGGAAACGCTGATCGAGTTTCGGTGGCGGAAATGATGGCCGTTTACGAAAATGATACGGCGGTTCAAGATGCGATTCTTGCCGCCGCAAATTACATCGGTAT
>CAJQQR010000088.1 GCA_905480545.1 uncultured Pirellulaceae bacterium | reverse complement strand
GATTGATCAAACGACTTGTTCAATCGGAATCGCTTGTCCGGAAATCGAGAAATCACGTTGGTTCACGGTCGCAAAAATCAAATCCGCAACAGCCTTGGGCGAGATCGCCTGCTCGTTGGGAAAGTCCGGCAAGACTTTTCTCAGCAGTGGGGTCTCAACGGCGCCGGCACGAATCGACGCACAAAAAATTCCATGGTCACGCCCCTCGGCAGCAATGGCTCGAGTAAACGTTTCGATCCAAGCTTTACAGCCGCCATAAAGGCTAAAGCCTGGAAAGGGATCAACCGCAGCCATAGAAGACATATTGATGATGGTGCCGCCACCTTGCGATTTAAAGTATCGGAAAGCGATTTGCGATCCAATAAAAACGGGTTTCAAGTTGACTTCAACTGTTGCTTGAAAATCCTCTTCAGTAAGATCACCAAGTGAGGCCTTGGGCACAAACGCTGCATTGTTGATCAATACATCAATTCGTTGAAATTCAGCTACCGCAAAATCGATTAACTTGGCGATGGCATCGTGTTGACGGAGATCACAAGACAGCAGCCGAATATTTTCCAAATTATCCGATACCACTTTTTCAAATTCGAATGTCGATCGAGCACATGTGACAACAATATCTCCTGCCGCCGCAAATTTTTCAACACACGCCAGACCGATGCCCGAGGTCCCCCCCGTAATCACGACCACTCTTGATTTCGATTTGGAAAAATCCAACGCTGATCACTTTCAATGGTCTGTTAGAAGCCCGGGTAATTGGTGAACCATAACCTGCCGATTTGGGGGAAATGTCTAATGGATTATTCCACTTTTGCATCGAGAAACGACGCTAAGTCTGCCGGATTGGCAACCGGCTCACCGGGACAAACATTGTCCAGCTTTCCCGCACGAAGCGCCATTTCCAAACCGTCGACCAAGCCGAAAAGATGATCGAAGGAATCGACAATAAAGTACAGCGGTTGAAACTTGTCTATTTCAAAATGCTGATTGATGACCCACTCCAATTGAATATCAAAACGCTGGACATTCTGGGACTCAATGGCATGCTGCAATTCACTGGCGGAACTCAAAATACCGCTTCCATAGGCTTTAATTTCACCTTTCTCGCGCATCAAGCCAAATTCCACGGTAAACCAAAAAAATCGTGCCATCGCCTTGATATTGCTTTCGACGATTTTTGCTACTTCAGATTTGTCTTTAGAAATTGATTTTGCACGGACAGCAGCAAACTGTGCAACTTCACCAAAACGAACCAGCACGTCCGAAAACTTGCGATCAGTGTGCATCGGGACATGGCCGGCGACATCATGGAAGATATCTGGTTCCGGAAGGTAATCGAGGGCATCGCTGTCTCGAATCGTTACCGTCGTCGGGAAGCTTCGATTCCGCAAACAATCAAAGAACAGATAGGCAGGTACGTATCCGGAAACGGCCTTTGCGGAAAAACCACTCAGCGGCTTTAGAAACGAATTAATTTCGTCCAAATTCGGAATCAAATCCGGACTCAGCATCAAATTCTCGACACCCTCCAGAAACTTTGAATTCGCGTACTTTTCCCATTTTGGCTTCAACCGAGCATAGAGAACACGCCAGGTTTCCTGATTCGCTTCGCTATAAAGCTCATATGGCTGTTTAATGTAGAGCTCGCCACTCTTTTGTGCATTCTCAATAAACGCGGATTTGGTCGTCGTAAGTCCCTGGCCAATCGCTATCGACATTGTGCGTCTCTCGAAAGATGTAGTTTTGTGGAATCTTATCCGTTTAATGGTTGGGGGACAATAGTGCGTTTGAAACGCCCTTATGACCAGACAAGGGCAATCGCCGCTCCTTTGACTCACTATCCCCGTCTCTCAGTAACATGCAATTTAATGAAAAACAGTTTCATTAAAATCCTGTTTCGGACAAGAAGAAGCATTCTAGGCGACTTTTCAAAAACCTATTCACACAAAGTGTTCTATACGCCATCTGTTTCCCCCCCTTCCTTCACCGACTAAGGACAATCCGCTCGACACCAGGGTCGTTGAAACCTACTTTTCGTTGTTTCGATTCTGCCCATATCAAGTGTGCATCAGTGACATTTTGATGCCGCTAAATCCTCCGGAATGCCATTGTCAATCAGCGTATCTAGCGTTTTGAAGAAAGCTGCGACAGCTACCATCTGCCCACGAGTGTTTTCCTAATCGCACCATCTATCCGTCACGCGAACCGGAATAATGATTGTGGCCCACCATCCCACTGAAACAGCGAATCAAAACTATGAAATCCGATTCAATCCTAGCAGGACTTTACACATTGTTTTCGCTTATCTTTTTGACTGCAGCCGAGCCAAGGACTTTTCATAAAAGTCTGCTTCATCTTTAAATTTATGTTTTCGAAAAAAACTGGCCAACGCTTTAAATCGTGATTGAGGATCGCAACCTGTCGCAAAAAGAATTTTGGCATGGCACTCGGGACAACAGTAAAGCGGTTGGCGATCGGATTCCGGCAAAGAATTACTTCCCTGCATATTGCATCGATATGCCGTGCAATGCGGCATGGAAACCATGTGCCCGGTTTCGTGCGTTGCAACTTTCAATGTACGTTTTAGACAGGCTTGGAATTCGATGTCTGTTCCGTCTGTTTTACCGTTTCGATAAAAAGACCAAACACCGACACGATTTTCAAATGACGCATATCCAAATGCAAAATTCCAGCCATCCCCCGGCCAAAGATCGACCGATGATAATGCGATCGATGAGGCTGCGTCTTTCGGAAGCTTCGGTGTCAAAACTTCGTCCAGTATGTAACTGGTTAGCAACTGCCGATCTCCCCATGTCGGGTGGATACGCTTTGCCTTAGCTGGGATCTCATCGAGCTCAATTGGATCGAGTGTCTTTACGGGGCATGAGAAATAAAGGGATAAGAATTCGCAGCTAATCTTTACAAGTTCGTTTTGACGTTCAGTAAATTCACCAATCGGAGTTACGTAAATCGTATTTCGTTTTTCAGTAAATCGAACAGGGCGCGATCTTAGATACTGAAAAAACGTTTGCCCTTTTTCTTTGTGTTGTGCCCGCCATTCACCTGCTTTAGGTTTCTCTTGCTTGGCGTGAAGTGATTTGAGTCGATTGATAGTTTTGCGAATATTCGCCAAATCATCCGGAGTTGTACTTTGAGATACCGGCGAGACGCCATGCAATAAATTAGGGCATACTGCATATGCCGCGATCAATAGCATGCAAAATCGTCGAAACATGACGGCAACCGGTGATAAGCAAACAAGGGACAAAAAAGCAACAACATTCAATCCACTAGTGTTGAACATTGCAGCAAAAAAGACAAGTAATTTAGGGCAATGCTGTAACTTCACTGCAATTCACTGCAATTCACTGCAATTCACTCGCCTCATGGTCTCACCCGACAATTGCCTGGCGATCCTTCGGTCAACCAGCATAAAATCGCGACGATTTCCCCCCCGCATCATTACAGCATTCGAGATTCTGACGAATGAAAAAGTCATATGCACTCAAACGACTTTCTAACCGCGTCCTGCGATTCAAGCTCTTCAAGCAGCACGGTTTGGTGGACACATGCTCAATGCGCCGCCGGATGTGCATCCCTCGCACTATTCCCAGCGTTTACACCGATTTACACAATATCGACTGGCTTGGTACTCTCCTCGAATATCCGTCCATTGGGCGTCACGGTCGCTTTTGAGTTTACTGATGCAATTTCATAAAGCCGGGTGCCAGCCGGGGTTGGATAACTCGACGTGATACAGGCTTGGCAAAGTTCGTCAATTGGCTTCTGAACGGCTCGTGCAATGGACTCAATTGGAAGGTACCGCAGCGAATCGCAACCCAATTCTTTAGCCATGGCGATTTGCGAAGCATCGCTCAGGCGACCGTTTTCGATATATCCTGGCGCGAACAATTCCCCAATTGTCGAAAAGTCAATTCCGTAAAAGCAAGGTGCGATGATCGGCGGACACGCAACACGAACGTGAATTTCTTTTGCTAATCCCTCTTCGTAAATCCGATGAAGTAAAACTCGCATCGTCGTCGAACGAACGATAGAGTCCTCGACCAATATTACACGTTTGTCCTTCATGACCTCACGCAGTGGAGTGTACTTGGCTTCCGCCATTCGAATTCGGTCACGGCCCGTTGCGATAAACGTCCGCCCACTATAGCGATTTCGAATCAATCCTTCGCGGGATGGAACCCCCAATTCGAAAGCCATTGAATCAGCGGCCGCCTTGCTGGTGTCAGGAACCGGAACAACAATCGTGTTCTCGTCGATTTCAAATTCCGGATTTTCCGTTTCCAGTTTTGCCAGCTCGGCGCCCAGTGAAGTTCGGGAGAGATAAACACTGCGTTCGTCCAAAGTGCTGGCTACATTAGCGAAATAGATCCATTCAAAAAAGCAATGAGCTTTCCGCGGAGTTTCTGCAAATCGTCGCGGGACAATATCACCATTTTCGTCCAGCTCCAATTCACCGTTGACGATCGTAATCGCGTGCCCCGGAGGGAGGTCATGAATCGTTTCGCGCCCGAACCCTAAATTCAATAGCGCTACGTTTTCACTGGCAGCAGCAAACATCGATCCGTCAAACGCATAGCACATCGGCTTCAAGCCCAATGGATCCCGCGCCACAATCATGTCACCTAACGAGTTGATCAATGCAAGCGTATAAGCACCATCAAACCGCTTTGCCAGTTTGGCCATTACATCGATAAGTGAAGGGTTTCCGTCCTCAGAAATCGCACGTCCGATTTCGTGCATGATGATCTCGGTATCCGTTTCTCGCGACAGGTGATAGTCGCCTCCGCCCTCCAACAATTCCTTGCGGAGTTGTGAGTAATTGGCAAGCTGCCCATTGAAGCCAAACGAAAACCATTTGTGCTTTTGCAGATGTTCGCGTTCAAAAGGTTGCGCGTAGCTGCGTTCGTCTTTTCCGCAAGTCGCGTACCGAACATGCCCGATCGCCGCGCTCCCTTCCAATTCGGTCATGAGGCTTTCGCTTTTGCCCGGATGAGACAGGCGAAAAACCTCCGTAACCGTCCCGACATCCTTGTGTGTAGAAAGCAGTTTTTTTACGCCAGCTCTGTAGGACGTTAGTCCTGCCGCCAATTGCCCACGATTTTGCATATCAAGCAGCATTCGCGGGATCAGTCGAGAAACGGATGTCAGCTCATTTGACGGGGCAAGTGGACTGACATCTGTGCCGGGCAAATGATAGATTGCGGCTACACCGCACTCGTGGAAAATCTCACTCATTGAGGTCGATTGAAAGCACTGAATTTTGAAAGCACTAAAAAGGCGTTTACACAATGCAAAAACTGCGATTCCGCCTACCTGAATCCTTAAGTCAGGATTCTAATCGACTTTCAAGATTCAACAAGGTTTCAAAATTCGATTCAACCGATTTTGCTAAAAGACCCTCCAAATCTTGAGCACTCCTTCGCCTTAATCCCGGCGATTTGATGCACAATGGAATCAGCAGGGGTCGAATAATATTGAAATGCCACCGATTGAGTCGAGCCTGCACACGTGTGCGGTGAATCGGGCGTCTGAACAACGCAATCACTTTCAACGAAACGAATAATAAAATGATAAAATTTGACGAAAATGACTGGGTTGCCGATCGCACAAAGTCTTTCGACAGTAGCGGCATTCGTAAAGTATTCTCGTTGGCCGGAAAACTTAAAAACCCGATCAATCTTTCAATTGGTCAGCCTGATTTTGATGTCCCACAGCCGGTCAAGGATTCGCTGATTGAGGCAGTGCAAAGCGGAAAGAATGGCTACGCCTTAACACAAGGCGTGCCGATTTTGCGTGACAAGCTTCAGGCTGAGGTCGATTCGGAATACTCGCATGAGGATCGTGAAGTCTTCGTTTGCAGTGGAACAAGTGGAGGCTTGGTTCTCGCGATGCTCGCAATGGTGAATCCGGGAGAAGAAGTCGTTTTTCTCGATCCGTACTTTGTTATGTACGATTCATTGATTCGATTGGTCGGCGGTGTTCCCGTCCCTGTCAATTCGTATCCAAAATTTCGGCCCCAAATTGAAGATATTGAAAAAGCGATCACCCCGAAAACGAAAATGTTGATCGTTAACAGCCCGGCAAATCCGACCGGAATTCAGTTCAACGAAACTGAAATCAAACAACTTGCCGATCTTGCCAGAGAAAAAAACATCGTCCTGGTTTCCGACGAGATTTACCGGCTATTCTCTTATGACGAACCATTTGTGTCACCCGCCAAATTTAACGATCAGACGATCGTGATTGACGGGTTCTCAAAAAGCTACGCTATGACAGGCTTACGGCTGGGTTATGTGCATGGGCCACACCACATCATGGAGGCGATGTTAAAGGTGCAGCAATACACATTTGTTTGCGCCCCGCACCCGATTCAAATTGCCGGTGCAACGGCACTGGATACCGACATTTCGCATCTTGTGGCAGATTACAAGAAGAAGCGAGACTTCGTGGTAGACGGACTCTCGAAACACTATGAAATCTCAAAGCCCAACGGCGCTTTTTACGTTTTCCCTAAACTTCCCTGGGGGACAGGAGACGAGTTCGTTGCCAAAGCCATTGAGAATAATTTATTGATTATCCCTGGCAAAATCTTCAGCAATCAAGATACGCACTTTCGTATTTCATACGCCGCATCGGACAATGTTCTCGATCAAGGCGTCGAGTTGTTGAAGAAATTATCAATGCGATAATGCGACTTGGCCTATACGTTAAATGAGCGTTTGTCGAATCTGATGCACCTTCGCTCGCAAAACACGTCTGTCAATGTAGACGGTAATCCATCGCGATGCCTATCAGCTCTCGCGAAGTAATCGATTAAGGACTTTCACTTTGGGATCAATTGGAATTCACCGACCCGTCATGTTAATCGCTGCAGTAACCAGCCAATACGAAGACGCCTTTGATTGGGGAGTTCGGCAGTCAGAAACTGCGTGGGGCGGAATTTGGCAGGCAAGCGAGCGATTCGAATTTACCGAAACGAGTTACTACGAGAAATCGATGGGAAGTCAGCTGCGTAAACAGTTTTGGGTTTACGACCAATTGATTGACCCGAACAGTTTGCCTGCGGCGAAATGGCTCTCGAATGAATGGGAGGATGAATTTCGTGCAGCCAATCATTACCCCGTCGATCGACCGATCAACATCGACCCAGGTTATATTTCCGAAGCTAAATTGGTTTTGGCGACAACCAAGGATCGTGATCACCGAATTTATTTGGACAAAGGAATTTACGCGGAAGTCACTCTGCATTTCCACCGCGGCCACTGGCAATCCAGACCATGGACTTACCCGGATTATCAACGAGCAGATTTCCAAGCCTTCTTTACCAACTGCCGGAACGAACTGAGAAAACGCTACAAAGAAATGCCACGTGCAGACGTCGGTGACGAGGATTTCCAATGAGCGATGCCTTCACACAGAAAAACTCAGACGCCGAATTCGAAAGCTGGATGATGCAAGCCATCGAGCTTGCTGAAAAAGGACGCGGTTGGGTCGAACCAAACCCGATGGTCGGCTGCGTGATTGTAAAAAACCAGAAAGTCATTGGCTCAGGCTATCACATGAAGTTTGGCGGGCATCACGCTGAAATCAATGCGTTAAAGAGTTGCAAAATTGACCCAACTGGTTCGACCGTTTTTGTGTCGCTCGAACCTTGTTGCCACACCGGCAAAACTCCTCCCTGCACACAAGCATTGATTGATGCCAAGGTGGCGAAGGTTGTTATTGGAAAGCGAGATCCATTCCCCAAAGTTGACGGTGGCGGAATAGAGGAACTTAAAAATGTCGGCATCGATGTTTCTGTCGGGGTGCTGGAAGACAAAGTCACGAAACAGAATGCGGGATTCCTCAAACGCGTTCTTGCACAACGGCCTTGGGTGATTGCCAAGTGGGCAATGACGCTAGACGGACGAATCGCGACAACAGCCGGTAACAGTCAATGGATTTCCAATACAAAATCCAGAGCTATCGTCCATCAGGTTCGTGGCCAGGTCGATGCGATCATTGTCGGATCGGGAACGGCGTTAGCTGATAACCCAATGCTGAATGCAAGAAATGAACATGAGGCGGTGGGCAATGAACCAGACGGCGATTCGCCGAACGACAAAAATGACAAAGCCACCAATCGCACGAATGCCCGCAGAATCGCGACACGTATCGTTTTTGATTCAGGGGCGAAAACTTCTTTGCAATCCAACCTCTGCCAAACAGCAAAGCGAATTCCAGTAATGTTGGTCGTTGACCGCAAAAAAGCGGACTCGACAAAATTGCGTCAACTTCGCGAAATGGGTGTCGAGATTTTTGAAGCCACAAACGGTTATGGAAATCGTATTGGAGAAGTCCTACATGAATTGGTAAAGCGCGACATGACCAACGTGCTCATCGAAGGTGGTGCGAGGTTAATGGGCGAATTTCTTGACGCCGGCTTCATTGATGAAGTCAACGTTTTTGTCGCACCAACATTGATCGGCAGCGGAATCAGCCCTATTGAATCAACTGAAAGATTGAACATTTCAGATGGCTTTGATCTTTACGATCAATCCATCGAAACTGTCGGTGACGACATCCTGATTCGGGCCTTGGTGAACGCATCTGAGCACTCTCATTAGCCGAAATTTAAGCGTTGTGATCAGTGCCGCAGTTATCACATGTCACTTCGTGCAAGTTTCATGAACTTCCAAACCAAACGGCCCCAAATGGCTCACTGAATCGCAAATCGCCAACAAGAGTCGACTGCCGAACCGTCTCGCTAACGATGTCGATCTTGGAGACGCAAGATTGTAAAAACGCGATTGGTAAGAAGCTTCACAAGTGAAGATTCCAATACCTCTTCCTGCCAGATTATTGATGATTCCGAAAATCATTCGTCCGATTCCCGAAAGTGAATCTCCACCGATCGGCAAAACCCACCCTGGATGAATCGTCGACGATCAACCTGTTGGCTTTAACGGTCCTCTACACAAATCTGAAAGACCAACTTAGCGATTAAAGAGAAATGACGGACTATTGATCAATGCCCAGGTCAAATCCTGAACGCCGACCAGTCGTTTGTTGTCAAGTTCATGCTGTGACATGTCCAGTTGCTTCTTCAGTCCTTTGTAGGCCCGATCGGTCGCGAGGTATTGATCGCGAAGTGTTTTCGCGACCTTGTCATCACGTTTGCCTACCGGCGTCATCAACATCTTGGCGAGGTTTGAGTCCAACGGCTTGATTTGCAATGGTCGCGGACTGTTGGAAAGTGATATTCGAAACTTGCCGAGCTGATGGGTATTGTCACTGAACATCTGCACCATCTCGAAACTGAAAACTGTTCCACTGGGAAAACCTACGTTTGAAGCAGTTTCAAAGGTCGCAGTATGAGTCTTGTTGAATTGCGGCGAAATAGCCCAACCCGAGCTAGTATTTCCGTCAATAGCACCGCCGACCTGCCAACCTTCTTGACTGAAGGTTGCTGTCGCATTTTGAAGCTTGATTTCCACTTTATTTTGCGGTGCATCTTTTGGGGCCGCAAACAACTTTATTTCATTGAGCACGAAATTACCACCGCCGGTCGATCTTCCCGGCCCTCCACCAGTTAGCCGTTTATCATTCATCGCTTCCAAACGTACCCCTGTGATGTTTTGCATGTCGGAATCGATTTCGAAACGATACGTGTCCTTCCCATTCTTTCCGCTAACCAAAACGGAATGGTCGTCGTTTTTCTCAAACATTGCCCCAACGTCCGACTTGAAATTCTTTGGTTCGGCTACGCTCCAAGAAGTCTTACGCAGGAGCGTTTTTTCCCAATCGGCCTGTTTTTTCGCAATTCTATTTTCATAGTCATTAAACGATTTCAAATTAGCTTGGTGTCCCTCACCGGGAGTGTTCAAGGCGAATTCAATCCCATCATTGATTTCCTGTTCGCTTGGATTCCGAGATAAGACACGCAAATAAAGCTCGGTAATCAATTTACGATCATCCTTAATCTCAGTAACCATTTTTGAAATTGCATTGCCTGGATTAGCAATCGCGTTGTCGACAGTCGGCCCGTTCACCAGCTTCATCACAGCCTTCATCAAGACGTCACCAGACCGCTCACATTCACACACACTTTCGCGGACAGGTTTCCCAAAATCATCCAGAAAAGGGACCTTCAGTCCGGAGTCTGGAATTTCAGCTGCGCGAAAACCAACTGGAATACCGTTAATTCGCAGACTCGTACCTGTCACCGCATGGATCGTGTCGTACAACACCTCGGCAGGCAGTCGGCGGGGAATCGCATGCGAGTAATTAATCGTGTCATCAACATTCCATTTGTCCGTCAAAATCGAATGCTGATAAGTTCTCGATTTGCAGATCGTTTTAATCATGTGTTGAATATCAAAACCACTCTGAATAAAGTCCTGTTCCAACGCATTGAGCAGAGGCGGATTGGTCGGAGGGTTACCGGCCCGAATATCATCGATCGGATCAATAATGCCGGTTCCAAACATGTAACCCCACAGCCGATTGACGTAGCTTCTCGCAAAATATTGGTTTTTAGGCGAAGTCATCCAATCTGCGAGTTCCTCACGACGGGTCACGTACTTAGACTCTTCCATACCTGCTAACACATACGGCGTCGCTGGTGCGACAACCTGTCCGGTTCGATCGTGTTTGACCTCCCCATTGGTTTTGTCATAGATAACTTCGACCAAAGGTTTGGCTCCTTCTACCGCCGTTCCGCCAATCTTGCGGCCAGCAAATGACGCGTCTTCTTTACGGCCAATTTGTGCAAAATAGGCCGCCAAATTGTAATACTGATCCTGCGTCCATTTTTCAAACGGATGATCATGACATTTGTTGCAGTTAAAGCGAACGGCCAAGAACAAGTGCGTCGTATTTTCCATCAAGTCGACCGGATCTCGCAGGACTTTGTAATAAGACGCGGGAGGATTTTCAAAATTAGAACCTGACGCTGTCAAAATCGATCTTGCAAATTCGTCATAAGCAACGTTGGACGCAATTTGGTCTTTGATCCAGTTTCGCAATGCAATTGAGCTTTCTTCGCCCAAAAACTTTCGATTTACCTGAAGCATATCCGCCCATTTATTTGTCCAGTTCTCCACAAACTCTCGATTACCCACCAAATCGTCAATCAATGCATCTCGCTTGATCTTGGTCGGGCGATTGTCGCGTCTAAACGACTCCAGCTCCGCAACGGTTGGCGGCAACCCCGTTAGATCGATGTAGATCCTTCGACAAAACTCATCGTCAGTACAAAGCTGCGCTGGCGAAACCTTTACTCGCTCTAATTTGTTATAGACATGTTCATCGATATAATTGAATGTCTCTGGCTTATTCCATACAAATCCGGTCCGATCACCCATCACCGTAAGCGTCGTCGCCGCATAGGCACCTTCGTATCGAATTAAAACAGGTGCTTCCCCTCGTCGAAGCACATTTAATACGCCACCTTTTTCTTCTTTGATGATTTCAATGTTACCACTTTCGACAAATGCCTCACGCGTCACGTCGCGCTTCGTTCCGTCGACATAGGTCGCTGTTACGATAATTTGTTGTTTCAAATTTGCACGGGGCAGAATTGGATTCTTTGGGAACACCTCAACACTTGCCACCCGCGGGGTATCTTTTTTGTACGGGACACCCTCGGCGATCCAGCTGCGGATGATTTCGTAATAGGCCTCGCCCGGTTTTGTCAGTTGGCCACCAACATGTGGAATGGCCCCGGAAGCCTTAAGCAACATCAAGCTTTGATCAGGTGCCACACGATTGATTCGCCGAGCGGACAGGTCATCGGTAAATCCGCGGTAATCATAAATCGCATCGTATCCACGAAGCGAAAGTTTAAAACCACCTTTTCCGTCTTTCGAGCCATGGCAAGTTCCGGCGTTGCAACCAAGTCGCGATAAAACGGGCTGAACATCTTGAATGAAATCGGGCTTTTTCGGAACCTCGAACTGAGTTGACGATACTGTTAGCGAAATTTCTTTTTCCAAAACCGAAAACTTGATCTCTCCCGATCCGTTTGCGGTGTTTGAAACCAATCGGTTCGCATCGACGTCGACAAACTCAGGCGCTGATACAACGGTTGCAATTCGCGTCAAATCGACGGTCTGTCCGTCAGTCGACTTGCCCGTGATTAAGATTTGTCGGTAGTCGAATGGGCCAGAGAGCTCCAGTTTCGAGGGAGTAATTTCAACCTCGCGAATAACCACGCCAGACGGAACCTTTTCGTCCGTTACCGCGACACTTTTTGAATCTTCGCCAGCGAACAAGTTTTGGCTTGGGTTAAACGCAAAAAACAAGCTTGCGGTGAAAACAGTGACTGAAAAAGCAACTTTCATTTCTAGTCCGTTATTGAATTTCGATTGATGTTTCGTTTTAATTCTCGGCTCGCGACAAGGAATCCGGCGCCGAAGATGTTGAATCTGTTTGTCCCTTGCTTGATGAGCAAAAGCCAACTCAGCTCATTATTTCTTTGCCAATTCCAATGGAACGGGCGTCAATGTTTTAATCATTTTTCCGTTGGAAGCGTCGATGATCCGGACCTGACCGTCAAACCCAGCCGCTGCGACTTCTTTACCATTCGGGGAAAAATCACAAGTGAACAAACCTCCGCTCAGCAAATCAACATTGGCAATTTCTTTTGCGTCACCAACATTAAAAATTTTCAGTTGTCCTTTTCCATCGAGGCTACTCACGGCGACTAATTTACTCGCATCAGAGCTGAATTTGACGTCATAAACTCGACCAATCAAAGCACCAAATTTTCGGATTAAGTTATGATCGTCGCCAATCACCCGCTTTTTATCACGAATCATTTTGTACAGTTTCGGGACGCCGTCGGCGCCTCCGCAAACGATTTCATTTTTTGTCGGGTGCCGATCGACCGCATTGAGCCCACCTTTTAGTGCTCCAGGCGTGATGCTGGTGATATTATCCATGAATCGCTGCGTCTTGAATTCGATCAGCTTCACGCTCATGTCACGGCTCACCGAGACTAAATGCTCTGCATTCAATCCAAACGTTGTGTCCATCACCCAATTGTTATGCGCTCCGTTATAAAGGACTTCTTTCCCCGTCGCCGATTCAATCGCTCGAACCGTGTTATCTGGACAGCCGAACGCGACCAATTTCCCCTCAGGCGACCAACTGGCTCCGTAAAGCGTGTCGTAAAGCAAACCTTTCGAAAGAACCAATGCCGCTTTTTCAACATCCCATATTTGAATCTCACCTCGACGCCCCGGTGAGCCGCCCGCAACCGCCAATGACTTACCGTCGGGAGAAAAAATCGCAGACTCGATTCTCTCCGAAAGCCCCACCAACCGATGTTTTATTTGCCAGTTTGCCGTGTCCAGAATCAGAACTTCATGATAACCCGAAACAGCAAGCAATTTACCGTCCGGAGAATAATCGACCGAAGTGATCTGAGGAGCCACTTGGTACGATGGGGGATGATCCATATCAAAATTGGTAGCCGCATTTTTTGGCGTGTCATTTTTCGCACCCTCGGTTATCCAAGTCCGAATCAATTCAATCTCTTCTGCCAAAAGCGGTTTTGCATTCTTAGGCATCTCTGAGACGTCACCGTCGACGACAATTTGCTCCATAAGATAGCTCTCATCCGGTTTTCCCGGAACGATTGCAGCGTTGCCCGTTTCACCCGCGTTGAGCAGTTGGGCAAAGTTGGTCATCACGTAATCGCCACCACGCTTGGCAGGTTGGTGACAGCCCTGACATTTTGCCTGAAAAATCGGGCGAACCTGATTAAAGTAACTGACCGACGATTCACTTGACTTTTCGGTCGAACCGTCCTCTTGGCCGTTTGCGTCGGCTATCACAGCATGAGGTAACACGAAAAAAGGCGTCACCATTACAGTTAGCAATAACGCATAAAAGCGGATTTGGGGGAAATCGCTGCGGAACATTTTTCAGGCTTTAGGCGGGAGGTGAAAGTCACTTTGAATCCTTTTAGTTTACCGCAGAATTCCTTATCGTTCCACGACGAATCTAAGCGCAATCCGCATTTTGAGGCGGGTAAAATCTGGGAAAGGCCTTCGATCCATTCATTAATTCCCTTACAGTTTCGCCGTATCCTCGCGAAACATCGCGACTCAAAGCCTACTTTTTGTTCAATTCTAATTCATCAAGCCATTTCACAATTTGTGAGAATCGTCGATTTGGAGCAGCGGTGATATCCACCGGCAACTTTTGGTTCATGGGCATATCAAGAATACGCTTGACGGTGAAAGTGCTGAAGACGCGGTTTAGACGCTGTGCATCGTTTAACGAATAAATCAACTTTTTTTTCAAGGAAGAACTTAGCGGCGTTTTCCGATTAGAGATTTCAAACAACTGTGAAACGATCAGCCGAGTATGGCTGTCGGTGCTTTCCAACCAGAATTCTCCGGCGGGACGATCTAATTCAGCGTAGCTTTTCCAAGAACGGTTTGGGCTAAAACCTCGCCCCCAGATATTCTCCAGACCGTCCAACGCCCATTGCGTAGACTTATCAAGATGGCATGCATTACAAGCATTGGGCATTCCATTGGCAACCATCGATTCTTCAATTGGATTGGTGATGCGATGGGTTCGTATTAACTCATCAATGCCGCGAGTGTATTTTGGCATATGACATTCCAAACAACTCACCTTTGCATGGGCCTCACCCCCGGCGTGTTCAATTCGAGCTGCCTTAGTTTGAAATGGCTCATGACAGCTAACGCACGTCATTGCAACTTTTTCCGGATTTAACGCTCCGACATTCGAATCCGAACCGGAGTGCGGATCGTGACATGTCACACAGTTCATTTCTGTAGTGCAAAAACCAAGATGAAAATCCAAGGCTTCGCGAGAATTGCTCTTGCCTGAACCATTGGGGTAAAGCTCGCCATCACCACTATGACATTGGGCGCATGTGCCAAGAAGAGTCGGAGCATGCGACCGATTCTCGTGAACACCCTTGTTATTTCGATTTTTCAATGTCACGAATTTGCTTGTCGGCACAAATTTCATTTTTCGTTGATGCAACGCGTGTTCGCGACCACCCATATGGCAACTTTCACATGAAATCCCCAATGAAACCAAGTCTGCGTCTGGGTTGAGCCGTTGATTCAACTGGTTCATGTCACTAACGGTTGGTTGCACATCAAGAAGCTCGGTGGATAGCGCCTCAGCCAGCGGGTCAAGTGCCACCGCAACGGTTGCATCAGGAAAACCAACCAGTGCTTTGTGGAAAATTCGATACGCATACGGGAACGTGTTATGACAGTTCATGCACGATTCGGTGTACAACGCAATGGAGGGTGAAAAATCAAGAGCGTCGGTCTGCGGCACTCCGTCGACAAGCTTTTCTTGCTGGTGAATGTTGTAGAATTTTTCAGGCAACCATTGCTCAATTTTGAACCAATAGGTGAACGGCAACTTGTGCTCAAGATAAATATCGTGGCCAAGCGGCTCTGGGCCTTTTACTTGCCGGCCTATGTAGGCTTGGATATATCGACTGCCGACAGTCTTTGTAACAAGGTATTCGCGATGCAGATCACTTTGCGTCCGACTCTCTGAATGCGGATTTCCCTGATAGATTTTCATTCGATATTCACGATTCCCGGATTCCAGTAAATCGCTGGTAAAAAGGACTCGTCCGGTCGGCAACAGCAATTGGGAATCATGAAAGTCACCCCGCACCGACTCTTCGGTCGGTAATTGATTCATTTTGGAGTGAGAATGGGTTTGCCAGGCTTCGTGTTGATCCTGATGACACTCAAGACATGTATTCGAGCCGACATAATCGCTGGGAAGAATATTGCTGTAGGTTTCCGCGTTATCTACTTCAGTTGAGGAAAGGACCCGTGGATCGAAAATCTGGCAATTTGGTTTTTTAGATGGCAGCCAAACAAATCCTGAGATGCCAAGGGTGAGTGCCGTGGCAATGAGAAATGGCGTGCGCATTGTGAGACCTTTTATCCTTGCCTTTTCACTGGAATCAAAACGCCGGACGATCATTTTGCAATCCATGCAAGCGTCTTAAATCCCCGAAAACAAACGAGTGTTGATTATGGCCGTTCAGCTTCACAGCGTTGCAATTAGCAATGAGTGGGCTTGGCGACTCCTCGAAAAGATCCACATGCTGGAGATAAATCGTTTCTGCCGATCACCTGCAGATTCAATTCGCTCATAGGAGCGAATGCGTTGATCAACGAACCGAGATGTCAAAACGTAGGTTGTGCCGAGAAACTGTCAATCGATTGGCACCCATATTCGGCTATATTGCGAACGAAACCCCGCTTTCGTCGCTGATGCCGAACCATTTGCTCTATTTTATGTTGAACTGACAGGTAGAGACGCTCCCCAGAGGGTGAATTCCACCCCCGCGTGACGGCCACCCGCACTACAATTCGGGTCTGATGTGCCAGTACAGGCAACACTGAAACCGTAATTTGGTTAGCAACTGAGAAAACGTTGCGAGAGAACGAAGCCAATGATTAACTGATTTTTCCTTTCAATTGGAAGAATTGGAACAATTTTCCTAATCGTTAAAGCACGCGTGACCCGATTCTTCATATTGTGTCGTCCAAAATTTGGATGAGGGGGGTTTATGCATTTGGAAAAGGACGCGGATAGCGGCTTGAGCGAATCAATATTTCTTGGCAACGTGTCACGTTCGAATTACTCGAAAATCAAATTTTGGCAGCTTTTCCCAGTGATTGAATCATCTTTGGATGATAATCGCTGTTGGGTCAACGATTTTGAGACTGATGAAATCTATGTCCCAAACGACCTACACGATGTCATCACGGCTTACGAGCATTTCTACAGCAAAATCAAAGATACAAAATGATCAAGCCGATCATCTAACTTTGAGCACCGGTTAAATTGTCCAGAATTGCGTTCAAAAGACCCTCGACGGTTTTTCGAAATTCGGTATACTGGTAAGCTTTCCAAGTAGTCATCACAACCAATTAGTCGAATAATGTACGCGATTATCAAAGACAGCGGTAAGCAATTTAAAGTTGAAGAAGGCCAGCAATTAGAGGTTGATTTTCGCGACGTTGAACCAGGTTCAACCATTCAATTTGAAACTGTTTTGGCCGTATCGAACGATGACGGCCTAAAATTTGGAACTCCGGTTGTAGAAGGTGCGACCGTTACCGCAGAGGTCGTTGAAACGACCAAAGGTTCTAAATTAACGGTCGTAAAATTCCGTCGCCGTAAAAACAGCCGGCGAAAGACGGGGCATCGTCAAAAGTACACGACGGTCAAAATCGGGAAGATTAACGCCTAGTTCAATTGCTCAGTTCAATTGCGCAATTCAATTGTTCAGTTCAATTGCTTATCAATTGTTCAGTTCAATTGATTGCTTGCGGTACAAACACTGGTGCTCGAATTTGAAGCACCAAGTGTGACACTAAGCTGATTTTCTCCTAACGATCTTAATTCCTGATCGCTTTTCCCTCTGCCATTTGACTGAATTTCTATTGTTTTCTGCAGGGGATTTTGTGCAGGTCATTCGCCTGCCCTCCATAAGCACCGGACGCCAGGCACGCACGCACAAATCCCAATGGCCCATTGCAAACCTTGGTCTATCTATGCCGATGCAGCGGCTATCCGAGGAATTCAAACTATCTAGGGGAGTTAAATAAAAAGGTTCCTCGGAAAAGCTGCGGGTGACGGTCGATTTTACGATGAAAACGCCTTTTCTCCGACTTTCCAACAAAGGCAATGTTTTTGCCATCTTACAAATTCAGCATCGTGCGCCGAGATTCTGGCGAGCAAAGGATGGCTGGCTCCGACGAAGGAAAAAACGATGGAAAAATGGCGGGTTTATCGTGTTGCTTAAAAGGGGACCCAAGTTTTGTAAACTTCCACCCAGCGATTTTTTGCCTGAACACTTTTCCAAAATTTCCCCACAAACTTTGCAGAAGAACCAATAAAAAAGGCTGGGAAAACCCAGCCTAATAGTTTTTAATGACCAACCTGATTCGCCATGAATCAAGCAAGCTCTGCGATGAAGCCAAAAGCAGTGGTGTCCTCAGTGAGCTGGATTCGACTTGGGGTCGTTGTCACTGCGTCAAAAATTGACTTCATATCCACATCAACGTTTGTTCCGTCCGTATACTTGATTGTGAGCATTTCAACTCGAGACAAACCAAAGCTCATGTCTTCAACTTGGATGACTCCTTGCGAGATATCGTCATTAATTGTCAGGTCGATGAATAGGTCGCGACCGCTCTTATAGAACTCCATATCGTCGGTAATGTCGTCCAACGCCCAATGGCTACTAATCTCAAGCGTATCGTCTCCACCACCGAAATTCTCGCGGATGTAAGCGTTTTGATCTGACAATTTCCACTTATAGGTATCGTCCCCTTCACCGCCAAACAACTCGTCATCCCCCGCACCTCCACTGATGGTGTCATTACCACCAGCACCGATCAGGCGGTTGTCAGCAAAGTTTCCACGAATTACTTCGTCAGTGTCGTTACCAATCACATTTTCAATCACGGTGTCATGCCCAATGAATACGTTCTGTTGCGTTGGTGTAAAGACATCAACGGTCACTTCCGTGTCATCCGGAAGAGTAAACGTCCATGGATTCCAAACCTCGCCAATCGAACTGTATGAGCCGGGCGTCAAGTCGATCAAGGTTGACACGTTCATCTCACTGACGTCAATCGTGTCTATCCCACCTCGATCGCCCGTTATTGAAGTCTGGAAGGCGCTGTCATGAAGCTCAAAGCGCTTGTCAAAAAGTCCCGTTCGCTTACGCGTCAGGTCAAACAGCGAATTCGTGCTGGCCGAACTGCCATAAACATCGTCCCCGACAGTCGAGCTGTTCTTGTTCTTACCGTAAAGACTCTTGATGTTGAAATCGTCGTAAATTCCTAAATTGGACGGTTGCGTGTTGATTGGAATCAGATTCTCATCCTCATCCAGCAACGGAACACCAAAGCTGTTTCTCTCAACATTTACAGGATTAGCGAAATTTGACATCGCCGTATACCGAACATCGTTAGTCGCATCCGGCAGGTCTGGTTTGAAAAGCAGTGGGTTAAAAACCTGCGAGGTTGAATCAGCAAGCCGAAGCCCCAAAGACGAACCTAGCAATTGCAAGAAGTTCGCGTGCGAGAACGTCCCAACCTGGAGCTGTTCAATTTTGAGATCCTCCAACGTATAAATGTCTCCGCCCCACTGAGCAAAATTCTTGTCATTGGGCACATAGGAGTTGCTGAAGGTACCATGACCGATTCGTATCCTTCCCCCCAAGGCCCCCGTTACTGGGTCTGTGACACTGTCCTGAACTTCAACAAAATCTAGGTCGTAAAGGTCCTCAAGTCGTTCCATCAATGCCCGCACCTGAATCCGCTCGTTGATAGTGAAACGACTGGTGAACACCATTGGATCACCAGGTGGCAACTCGATCAAAGGAATTGCAGGTGTTTCCCGGAAACTATAGGTGACACGAAGCGGCTCGTTAGGTGCACCATTTAGCCATAGACGCCAACTGTTCTGCTGGAAGATTGTGGAATCCTCCACATTGGCAAGTGCTTTTTCCATGTAGGGCTCAGTGCGAAAATCAAGTGCGCGAACCTCACTCCAGTTCGTTCCGTTGAATGTCTGCACAAAGATTTCGTCAAGACGACGATCGTTTAGAGGTCCGGTGACCACGTTCACCTGCTCCATTTCCGCCGCCGTAAATTCGTAGAGCTGCTTTGAATTCAGGAGGTTTCCATTCATCTCAAAACGAACACTGAATGGATTGCTTGTATCGTCGTAAATGCGGTAGTCTTCGTTCCGAGCACCGTTATCAGACTGCTCGATCAAATCAATCAGGGCAACGGATTCATCACCGTCGTAAACAAACGGCGCGGACGGGTCGACAACCGGAAGCGCGGTGACGGCTACTTGGCCAACCGATGCAGCACTTTGGAACCGACCGTCATTAACGGTAATTGAAACTCCATCCAGTCGAGGCACAGCAGATGTTGTGTAAAACGTGTTGTCAATGTCCGCTGCCGGAACCGTGATCCAAACTCCGCTCGGCTGAACAACTCCATTCACGGTGATGTAACCGCTATCAGCCTGCCGGGTGATATCCCTAAAACGAAACTCTTTGCTGGTGTTCCCATCACCATCAGACACATTGAACAGGTCGGAAATCGGAAATGTTTCCTCACGACTTTTCGTGATGTAAAGCCCTTCCACTTCTGGACGGAATCTGTTTGGAGTTGTTGTAACCTTACTTCTGGCAACTCGACTCCAAAGTGCTCCATCAAAGTATCGACCGAGCAAGTTTTCCTGGGTCCGACTCGTGCCAGTGTAATAATAAAGCTTATTGTAATCGGCCGCTCTCACGTAGAACCATGAATCTGATGGCTGTCGGACACCATCAAGTACAAAATAACCGCTATTCGATTTCGCATTCTTGTCGCGAAACTTCATCCTGACAGCAGGCCATCCATCGGGATCACTTCCGCTAAAGAATGAACTGACCCGGACTAATTCGTGAGAAACACGAGAAATGTCACGCGTCGTCATGACAGGCCGGGTAACATTATCATTGACAGTGTACGCCGTTGACTTCCCGGTATTACTTGTAAAGATACCATCACTGGCACGAAATCTCAGCGTTTCGCTACCAACCACAGAGCCTCCATTATACCGCAAATCAGCTAATTTCTCCGCTGCGACATTGTGAAAAACACCCGCACTCAACTGTACGCCATCAAGCGTGAAATAGCCGGACTCTACGGCTGAGTCACCGTCCAACACACCGTATTCCACGATTTCATCGCCATCAAGATCTGTGACGCTGAAAAGGCTCGTGACCGAAATCGACTCGCCAATTCTGACGACTTCATTGAGAGGAGTAAGTATTGGTGCGTTTAGATTTGCCATAGTGCTAAGCCAACTGGGTTGGGTTAATTACCGGAAACTTCAAGGTTTTAAAGATTCCAAGTAGTGAAAATACTGATTTGATGAACCGTTCTACCCAAGGTTCCGCAGGTGACTTGTTTATCAAGCACTGCACCCCAAGGAAAAACTAACATTCACAATAACTGGGATCAAAAGCGATTAAAATCTTTTTTTTCCCAGAATGCTGGATCGAAATCCGAGATTACCAGTATAACCGAAAAAAGACTGACATCGAGACGGATTCAATTACCAACTGCAGACGCATTAAATCTGGATTGGTTCCAAATATTCCAATTTAATCGCCACATAATCGTATTGAACGAAACGACTGATTTAATTATCAAATGATAAAATTCAAATTGGTATGCGGTTCGAGAATGCGGTCGTTTCAAAACAAAGCCACCTTAATAACGGGCGCTGCCAGCGGCATCGGACGCGAAATCGCGATTCAAATGGGGAACCAAGGGGCTCGACTCGGACTCCTTGATCGCAACGAGGAGTCGCTTCGAGAACTCTCTATTGAACTCAGCAAAAAAGGCGTAGAGAACTACCCGATCATTTGCGATTTGGGCGATCAAAATTCGATTCCCTTCATCAAGCCTGTCGTGGAACGACATCTTGGAAATCTCGAGATTCTCATTAATAACGCTGGAATCGGGCTCCATGGGCCGACCCACGAACTAACCGATCACGAACGAAACCATGTCCTCCAAGTCAACTTGAATGCCCCATTTCAGCTGTTTCAGTTATTTATCCACGAACTGCTTAATGCAAAAGGCGGACAGCTCGTAAATGTTTCCAGTTTTCTCGGTTTGGTTCCACAGGCACAAACGACAGCCTATTCTGTTTCCAAATACGGCCTAGTCGGCTTGACCGAATCGCTGCGTGCAGAATACTCGCGGTGGGGACTGGGCGTGACGCTTATCTGCCCCGGGTTTGTTCAAACTCCACTTATTGAAAACCTGCCAACGGTTTCCAAAAACGGACAAAAGCTCAAACACCCCCCTAAATGGCTGACGACGACACCTCAAAAAATTGCGAGTCAAACAGTTGCCGCAATGAAACGAAATCGCAGGCTAGTGGTTTCAACCGGTTTGGCAAAGTTCCTCTACACAGCGAAACGGCTTTTGCCTGGGACTTTTGATTTCATTCAGACGTTTCAAAGTTCGAAAATCAAACGCCTGCTTGGATTTGGCAAATCAACTGCGAACAGTGATAAAGCGGGGAGCGATCCAAGGAAAGACTTTGAGAATCCCGACTTGGAGAATCCCGACTTGGAGAATTCACGACATCGCCGCAACGCGGCATAATGGACAATCGCCCAGCCCTGAAGTAAAGGTTGCATCTTCAGCAGGGATGGTGCCTTACCTTTTCATGGATTTGCTCGCAGGCTAAAAATTATCGTTGCAGATTCCATTTTGCGACGTCTAAGTATCTCGACTCGCAAAATCCGACCTCATTTTCGCAATACGTAAAACACGAGCATTCCTATGGCACTAAAGATCTGGATCAACGGCGAGTTATTCGATAAAGAAAACGCGAAAATCAGTGTTTTCGACCACGGTCTGCTCTATGGTGACGGCGTTTTTGAGGGGCTTCGTAGTTATAGCGGGAATGTCTTTAAATTAGATGAGCACATGGACCGGTTCTACGAAAGCGCTGCATCCATCCTTTTAAATGTGCCTATCGAGAAAGCGGAGTTGGCAAAGGCGATTAAGCTAACACTCGCCGAAAACAACATCGTCGATGGTTATGTTCGCCTGATTATTACGCGGGGGTCGGGGACGCTAGGGTTAGATCCTGAACCATGTTCTAATCCGCAGATCATCATTATCGCCGACAAGATTAAGCTTTATCCGCAGGAATTTTACGATAACGGCTTGGAAATCATCACGGCCAGCACGATACGGAATCATCCAAATGCGTTGAATTCGCGGGTAAAATCTCTTAATTACTTAAACAACATCATGGGAAAAGTTGAAGGCACTCAGGCAGGATGTGCTGAGGCCTTGATGCTCAACCACAACGGTGATGTAGCCGAATGCACAGCGGATAATATTTTTTTGGTCAAGAATGGCGTGATTTCAACTCCATCGGTTGACGCTGGAATTCTCGCGGGCATCACGAGAGATACGGTCATTGAGATTGCGAAGGAAACCGGCTACGCAGTGAGCGAATGCACTCTTTCTCGGCATGACGTTTATGTCTCGGACGAGTGCTTTTTGACGGGGACCGCTGCGGAAATTGCTCCTATCGTAAAAGTAGACCAGCGTGTGATTGGTACTGGAATTCCAGGTAAAGTGACAAAAGATCTTCATGCAAAGTTCCATGCATTGGTCCGCAGCTAAACCGAATCCTTACCCCAGTATTCGCATGGAATCGGCGTTTTAACGCGAGTTTGGGCCGCATCTTATTGCTCAAATGCCTACTCAGTCCTCAATTTCATTAATGAATTGTCGGTACAAACGGAACTAAAGACGCCGATTAATCGTCTGTTTTTTTAGAACAAATTGGATACCGCTTGAGATTCCAATTAATATCGATTGAGGCGACGGTCCAAATGCACCTTGGTTGTACCGTTTGAGACTTTTCCGTTCACCATTTAATAAGATGATTCTGCGGAAAAGAAGCCAGAATTTGGCAAGGCACTTGAGGAAGAGAAATGTTGCGACGCTTGTACGATATCGCGAAGTCTGTAATCGCCAGCAAAACGGTTGACACGCCCAAAACTGCTCGAAGGTTTACCTTCGAGTCGCTTGAGGAAAAGGCGTTACTTACCAAGTTGATCGACTTTGATTTGGGCTCTGGCATTGTCACCGTAGACGGCGACAACAGTAATGACAACGCTGCGATATTCGATGATGGTGCACGCGTTGTTGTTAGCCTTGAAGGATTTGGCTCACGTTCCTATCTTCGCGAAGACGTATCCAAAATCGTGTTCAATGGTGGAGCTGGTAACGACACAATCCAAAGCAATTCGGTGGTTCCGCTTGAGGCTTACGGAAACGACGGCGATGACAACTTATCTGGCGGCGTCGGAAATGACTCACTTTTTGGCGGTCCAGGAATTGATCGGTTATTCGGAAACCTTGGCGATGATCGGTTGTCCGGAGGCGATGATAACGACGAGATCATTGGTGGTGAAGGTGATGATCGGTTATTTGGTGATCGAGGCAATGATCGACTATCGGGTCAGGTTGGCAATGACTATCTCTCAGGCGGGGCCAATGACGATATCTTGCGTGGAGACTCCGGAGACGATCGCATAGTTGGCAATTCAGGAAACGACGAGCTTTACGGCGACCTTGGAAACGATCGACTGTTTGGTCACGGCGGAAACGACATTTTACGTGGCGGATCGGGCGACGATGTGCTGTATGGCGGAGCAAATGATGACTCGATGTTTGGTGACGTCGGCAACGATCGCCTGATCGGACACCTCGGTACTGATTTGGCAGACGGTGGAGATGGCGACGATTACATTAACCTCGGCGATGGCAACGACACTGGAATGGGTGGGCGCGGAAACGACCGAATCTTTGGATTCGACGGTTTTGACACGCTTTCCGGAGATGCGGGTAACGATCGAATCGTTGGCGGTGCAGGTGATGACGACATTTCAGGAGGTAGCGGCGATGACAAACTATTTGGAACCCTAGGCGACGATGTCATTCGTGGCGATGGTGGCCGTGACCTGATCCGAGGCGAAGAGGGTAACGATTCACTTTATGGTGGTGGTGGTCGTGATCGAATCTTCGGTGGATCTGGAATGGACGGACTGTTTGGTGGCATTGATGAGGCTGCCGATCGATTGTTGGGGCAGATCGGTGAGGACCGTTACCTTTTCCGTCCAAATGATTCGACGCCAGATCGTTTCGCTAATTCTGAAGCGTTGATTATGTTCAACGACACCAACGATAGTTGGACCGATGCGGAAATCGAAACCGTGGACACCGCTTTCCGGCAACTTCACTTTCGAACGAGCAACACTGCAATGTTGGTCGATACGCTTTCAGAGAAACCAATTGTATTCGTCAAGACCGCGTCGATTGCCGGTGGAAAATCGGCCCAAAACAACTTGTTCTACACAAAAGAACGATTTTTCAATGAAGAAAAATCCCGCTTTGAGCAGCGGACCGTCGCCAACCGTGAAATCGTTTTTGCGGACTGGGACGATTCCGATTCGGCGATCAATCTCGAACGTGTTTCAACCACGATGAATATGATGGCTAAAAACTACGACAGCGTAAATGAGTTAAGGAATATCGACGCGGAGGCAAATCAACGTTGGGCAAACTTCGTGAATACCAGCAATTGGACTGACCAGTTCCCCAACAATCCGTTTGACTATCAAATCTCTCAGGACGGACTTTGGTGGTACACCGTTGATTCCTCTTTCGCTTCTTCGACGGGCAACTTTAATCCATCCGAAGATTGGTCAACCATCTGGGAACACTATTTCGCCGTTTCAAGAACATCATCAGACGGAGAAATTGACAGCAAGTTGTCGCAACTGGACGATTTCTTCCGTAGTCGAAGCGCACTTTAATTCTCTCGTTCAGGCTGATGAATCAATGATTCACAACGAAAGGCTGCGTGACGCAGCCTTTTTTCGTTTCATTCACCATTCAAGACTAGACTACCCGAATGAGACCGCGTTTTTTCGTAACGATTGCACCGAACTTACCGAGAACAAAACGCACAAACAGAGCTGAAGCCCTATCATTGTCCGACCGAGACTGTTGTGTGCATTTGGCTTTTCATCCTAGACATTCAATATTCGGCGGTCTATTTTGATAACTGCCGGATCAATTTCCAACCATCTTCCTACCTGATTTGCAGCTTGAATTCGTAATGAAAACACGATCTATATTTGCCCTCTGCGCCTTATTGCTGGTTTTCTCCTTTGGTTTTGAAACAATTCCTGTTCGGGGTCAGGACGTCGACAAAAAGGTTGAAAACAAAACGGATCAAAAAAAGAAAAAACAAGATCGAAAAAAACGCACTACGAAAAAGAACGACGAGAAAAAGACAAACAAGAGCAAGGTAAAGACCAAGTCCGCCAAGGCGAATTCTGACAAAAAGACGACGGACAAGGATAAAACGCAGAAGACAAAACTCGAACTCAAAAACTTCTTCCCGGAAAAATCACCGTTCGGTCCGTCTGCTTCCTCTTCGTCATTTTCGAAAGACGGCCGCTATGCAGCGTTCCTTTATCGCCCCTATCTTGAGCGACGACATGGAAGTGACCTCTACGTTTATGACTTCGAAAAGGAAGAAATCAAACGCCTAACTTCCGTTTCGGTTATGGCTACGTTTCAAGAGCGTACTCGAAAAGTCAAAGATGATCGGCTCGCAAAACACAAGAAGGCTGCCGCTACGAAAAAGTCATCAGAAGCAACAAAAAGCAAATCCGCTGCTGACCAAAAATCCAATTCCAAAAATTCGAATCAAAAGAGTACCAAATCGAAAAGCGTTTCAAAAAAATCCAAAGGCAAGAAAACGGATTCGACAAAAGACAACGTTGATCACAAACTCATCGATACTGTCACTGACAAAGATGCAGACGATTCGAAGTCTCCACGTTACAGCGGGATCAGTTCGTTTACCTGGAATCCAAAAGGTCACGACATTCTGTTTACTTCGGGTGGTGACATTTATCAGCTTAAACTCGACGGCAAGCCTCCGGTCCGCCTGACACGGACAAAGGATTCAGAGCGTTCGGTTCAATTTCTTCCGGATGGCAAAGGCTACATGTTTATGCGGGATTCGAATTTGTTTCGAGTTCGCTTTGGTGAACAACTGATCGAACAGATTGACCCCGTGCTTGGCAGTGACGAGGAACTACGCTCCTACCGCATCAGCCCAAACGGAAATCGATTGGTGCTGCAAGTTCGAAAAGGAAAAGACCCTTTTTCAAGCGACCGGAAGGTTAAGATCGTCAATTATCGTGGACGTTTCGCCGAGGTCCGTGAATTCAATCGGACGGTTTCGGACGACCCGGTTGTGGAACAAGAAGTCAAGATTTACTTCTACGATTTGACAACTCATGAAAACGAAGAGTCCGAGCTTAAGTTGGTTTACAGCACGAAATTGAATAGCCCGCGCGACGCGGTTTCAACACCTTCGTGGTCGCTCGACTCCAATCACGTGACTTTCGCTGATTTCCATTTTGAAGATGAAAACGTGGGAATTTATACCGCGACGTATCCATCTGAAAACCCTTCTCCGAAGACCGATACAAAGAATGCGGACGCGAAGAAATCAAATGAAGAAAAATCAGACGAGTCAAAATCAGCCCAGTCCGACGAAAAGACGGATTCCAAGGACGATTCGTCTACGGTAGAGAAGAAACAGCTTGCAAAACTGCAGTATCGTTTTCTGCATTTTGGAGGACCAAACACGCCTCGAATGATTCAACCCCAATTCCTCGCAGATAACAATCATGTTGTTTTCATGGGTGAACAAAGTGGTTTTCGGCACTTGCACGTCTTGGACACAATTTACCAAACCGTAAATCCACTCACCCAAGGAAACTTTGAAGTTTACCTTGAGGAAATGAGCGACGATCGAAAATTCGCTTTCGTAACCAGCACGAAAAACAGCCCATCTCGAACCATGATCTACCGAGTTGATGTCGCGTCGAGAGAAATGGTTGCGATTTCCGATACGGTGGGCAGCTACAGCAACGTAGCGGTTAGCCAGGACGGCAAAAAGTCGCTTGCGAATTACGTGACGTTTGGAAAACTGACCGAATTGGTTCGTATCAATGAGGCGAAAAAGAAAGACGCCTTCAAAGTCTTAACAAAATCCCATTCGCCCAAAGCCGCGGAAATCACAAAGCCGATACCCGAGTTCTTTACCTATAAAAACCGACACGGACAGGAGTTGCATGGGAATTTATTCAAACCGAGCGGTTGGAAGAAAACAGACAAACGACCTTGCCTGATTTATGTGTATGGCGGTCCACTGGGAACACGTCATTCGGTGAATGATGGAAGTTATCGGAGCGACAGCTATTTCTTTGCCTATTACATGGCCGAAAAACATGGCTTTGTAACAGTGACGATTGATCCACGTGGACAATCAGGTTACGGAGGATTGTTCGAAAAATCAAACTTCGAACAGGTCGGTAAGCCACAGGTGGAAGATTTGGTTGATGGGGTGTCGCATCTGGTCAAAAACTATGGTGTTGACAAATCACGTGTGGGCTTGCACGGATGGAGCTTCGGTGGATTTCAAACACAAATGTGCCTCTACACCGAGCCTGACGTTTTTGCAGCAGGGATTGCTGGTGCTGGACCAACCGAATGGGAGAACTACAACAAATGGTATTCGACCGGAACGATTGGCCGGAGTGCTGTCGGAAAAACAGACCAGAAGAAATTCTCATTGTTGCCTTTGGCGAAGAACTTAAAGGCCA
The DNA here is from genome assembly GCA_905480545.1 of uncultured Pirellulaceae bacterium. Taxonomy (GTDB): domain Bacteria; phylum Planctomycetota; class Planctomycetia; order Pirellulales; family Pirellulaceae; genus JABAAE01. The sequence continues at coordinate 51,334 of CAJQQR010000088.1, read as the reverse complement.
AATTGCTTTTGGTTCACGGTATGGAAGACAGCAACGTGCTGTATCAGGATACCGTACGTGTTTATCGTGAGTTGATAAAGGCAGGCAAGGAAACATTGGTTGAACTGTTTCTCGACCCGACTGGAAACCATGGCCTCGGCGGAGATGTCAAACGCCTTGCGAAGTACCGAAAGTATGAAGAGTTCTTAGTTCGAACACTGGGCGTTGCCAAAGTGGACACGAATAAAGGCAAGGCGACTGACGCAAAAAAGAAGGCCGATAAATCGGAAGCAAAAAAACGGGCAGCTCGAAAAAAACAAGCAGCTGATAAACAAGCCGCCATAAAGAAAGCAGCTGATAAGAAAGCAGCCAAAAAGAAAACGGAGTCTAAATAGAGTCGATTCAGGTTGAAACACGTTGTATCAAAGACAATGATTCACGTGGATCGTTAACGCGGTCCACGTGTTTTTTTACTCGGACCGATCCGTCCCTCGAAGTAACGGAAACATCCTACGTTTCCCCCAGTTGGTCTTGCATCTTGAAATTCGACACAAAATCGCGTCCAACCCCACCCGGTTCGGCTCAGCAACTCAGTCTGAATCACTCGCAGACAAATGCTAATTCATTGGGTAATGTCAGAATCCAATCGCGATTCTTTTCGTATCCAAGATCAATCAATAACTGCCCTGCTAATTCGTCAAAAAACTCGCCATCTTTCCGCGTAAAGTAGTTTTTCCAGTCGCCGGAAATCCCTTTTCGTGCATCAGCAAGGGGCGCGTTTTCATCACCAACGGTTCGCCCACTCATCTTTTCAAAAGTCGCTCGTTCAATACAGCCATCCAAAATTTTAGAATTGAAAGGACAAGACAGGTGCTCGAAAACCCTTGAGAGTACCTCACCTTGGTTATGTTTCATTCCCTCATAACGGATTACCAGTCCGGCAGCGACGTTTTCATACGCCTCGATCGGTTCTCGCCACAAGGAGACCCATCTGCGCAATACCTTGTCATCGAAAAAACGCCGCATCGTTACACCCGGACGCTTTTCCACAAAAAAGGAATAGCGGTCCGTGCCTTGCGCGTCTTTTAAGATCCAATCAAACGTGCCGCTGGTGACGACATCACGGCCATCGCGAATCAATTGAATTGCTTTCGAATCTGGAAAGTACTGATCGATCCGATTCAGAACCAAATTCGTTGTGCCAAGATAAGGTGTGATTTTGTCAACGATGAATTCCTTTTGCGTTTGCCGTTGGCAAAAATTCTTTAAAAAGCTGATAAACCCGCGTTGAAACCGCTCGGTGAACTGTTTTTGGTTGAGCCCCATTTCCTCATACATAAAATGGGTCGAAAACTGTTTCAAAAATTCGTCAAAAGTGATGCGTGGCGTCATCGAACCATCAGCATTTGGCCAAATCTCACAGAACTCCCCAAACAATCGTGTTTCTGTCGAGTAGATATCAGGATGCCCGTTGAGGGCCTTGGCTAACCAAGTTGATCCGGATCGCGGCGCACTAATGATAAAATGAAACTTGGAACTGTTTTCCTTTTCAGGATAGGATCCAGAGTCTGAATCAGAAAATTCGGCGTTCGATTGCATGAGCAATTCCCATTTAGTTGAGGGCTTGGGAATTCGACATGACCAGTGGCAAAAATATCATTCGACAATTTCGGATGATTCTTGTTTCTTGGGGCAATCTGAAACAGGTTTCGTACACAGGGAACAGGGCGACGCTTCCTCGGTTTTCCCAGCCATTGCTGAGAGCCCACCACAGGATCCCTTCAATTGACGATTGCTAACAATGACTCCTACGGCCATACCAACGATCGCCAACCCAAAAACGACAACCGCACTCAATATCTGAGTCAATCGTTGAGCCGGTTTAGCGTCTACCGCTTCTTCCGCTGATACTTCCGATGAAATAATCTCGCCCGAAAACTTTGGAGATGTCCAGATCACAGGATTACCGTCTTCCATGAATACGACCAACACGGACAATTGATTTTTTGTCGCGAATGCCTTCAGTTCAGCCGGAGGGTACACCATCAAGCTGGTTGCTAAGGCATCGGCTATCATGCAATTCTCGGAAATCACACTCACCGATTTTACGCCGTCGTCGACTGGATAACCGGTGGTCGGATCCATCGTGTGCTGAAACGACTTACCTTCAATAAACACGACATTTCGGTAGTCGCCAGACGTTGCCAATCCCTGATCGGCAAGTCCGACCTTTGCCAGTGCCGTTCTCGACGACTGGTACGGCGCTGAGGCCGGGTCTTCAATCGCGATCGTCCAGGGTTTATCCGTTTCCGGATTGACCCCCGCGGCGAATACCTCACCGCCAATTTCCACTAGGTAGTTTGGCGTTCGCTTGGCAATGATCGAAGCAATCTGATCTACCGCGTAGCCTTTCGCAATAGCTGATAAATCAATCTCCAAATGATCGATCGACTTGCCAAGCGATGGTGCGTCTGGATCAAAACGTAATTTATCGAAGCCAATGCGAGATAAAACATCTTCGATTTCGGAACCACTTGGTAAGGTGGTGCGCTGCTTCTCCACATTCCCGAAACCCCAGAAATTTACGAGAGGCCGAACAGTGATGTCGAACCTTCCCCCCGTCAATTCACTTATTCGTTTTGCTTCACCAACAACCAGTGCGAACTCGCTGGAGATAGGGAACGAGTCCAGTTTCTTCGATTGATTGAACTGTGAGATAACTGAGTCAGGAATGTAGGTCGACATTTCCTGGTTGATCGCTTGCAAGCGGGCTTCGACCTCGTCCTTGATCTCACTTAAATCGATCGCACGATTGGACGGATCGTTTGCCAGACCCAGCTTGATGCTATAGGTCGTTCCCATCGTTTTCCCGGAAATTTCGTCCGATGAAAAACCGACCGAAACACCTAACGACTGAAAGTAGACAAGTGCCGAAAAAACAAAAAGGGAAAACAAGTTTCTGACAAACATGTTTTCCTCCTTTCAAGTTATCAAAAGACGATTATCCGCCGAAATCATCAAATGCGATGTTTTCTGGCTCAACACCCAAGTCGTCCAGCATTTTAAATACAGCACTGTTCATCATCGGCGGACCACAGATGTAGTACTCGATATCTTCCGGTGCAGGATGGGTACTGAGATAGTTATCAAGGAGTACTTGGTGGATAAATCCTACGTAGCCCTCGTTTTCCTCGTCATTGATGTCTTGCTTTTCCGTCCAATTATCTTCAGGAAGTGCGGACGAAAGAGCGATGTGATATTTGAAGTTCGGAAACTTCTCCTCAATTTCTTTGAAATGTTCGGTGTAGAACAATTCGCGACGGGAACGACCTCCATACCAGTATGAAACCTTGCGGTCCGATGCTTGATTTTTGAAAAGCTCAAAGATATGACTTCGAAGCGGCGCCATTCCTGCACCACCGCCGATGTAAACCATTTCGGCATCAGTGTCCTTGATGAAGAATTCACCGTACGGGCCTGAAATCGTAAGATTATCGCCAGGCTTCAGATCAAAAACGTAGGAAGAAACGATACCTGGAGGAACGTCCGGTAAGTTTGGCGGTGGACTTGCGATTCGGATATTCAGCATGATGATCCCTTTTTCGCCGGGATAATTCGCCATCGAATACGCCCGGAAAACGGTTTCGTTCACTACAGACTTGAACCGCCACTGATCGAACTTGTCCCAATCTTCGTGGTATTCCTTTTCTATGTCGAAATTTTTGTACTCAACGGTGTGAGGCGGAACCTCGATTTGAATAAAACCACCCGCACGAAAATCAACTTCCTCGCCAACCGGTAGCTCAAGGACCAATTCTTTGATGAACGTCGCCACGTTGTGGTTCGAACGTACGGTGCAATCCCATTTTTTCGTCTCAAACGCCTCTTCAGGGACCTCAACCTTCATGTCCTGCTTCACGGCAACTTGACAAGACAGGCGGCAGCCCTCGCGGGCTTCTCGTTTGTTAATGTGTCCTTTTTCGGTCGCCAGGATATCCCCACCACCTTCAAACACTTTAACCATGCATTGAGCACAAGTTCCACCACCACCACAGGCCGAAGAGACAAAAATGCCGCCCGGATCAGCCAAGGCTCCCATCAACTTCCCACCGCGGGGAACACTAATCTCTTTTTGGCCATTCACAACAATTTTTACATCCCCTTCTGGGACCAGAAGCTTTTTCGCTCCCTGGATGGTCGCAACCAATGCGATAACCACAAATGTGAAAATCAAAACGCCGAAGAAAACACCCATTGATGGTTCCTAACAATACTTTCTGGATTATGAATTAAATTCCGTTGAAAACCATAAAGGCCAACGCCATTAGTCCAACCGTGATAAATGTGATCCCTAAACCTCTAAGGCCCGATGGAACGTTACTGTATTTCATCTTTTCGCGAATTCCCGCCAACGCTGCAATCGCAACGGCCCAGCCAAAGCCAGAGCCAATACCGAAAGTCACGCTTTCGGCAAAACCATAATCACGCTCCTGCATGAACAGCGATCCGCCCAAAATGGCACAGTTGACCGTGATCAAAGGGAGAAAAATCCCCAGTGCGTTGTAAAGGGCGGGAAAAAATTTATCGAGGGTAAGCTCAAGGATCTGGACGATTGCAGCAATCACACCGATGAAACAAATCAATCGAAGAAAGCCCAGCTCTGGAAGAAATCCGTAGCCGCCGCTCAATAGGTAATAGTTGATTGCCCAATTCGCAGGGACAGTAATCGCCTGAACGACAATAACCGCCATGCCCAATGAAACCGCCGTTTTTACATTCTTGGAAACGGCAAGGAACGTGCACATCCCCAAGAAGTAGACCAACGCTAAGTTTTCAACAAAAGCCGACCGCAAAAAAAGTGTAAATAGTTCGTAGGGATTGAAATCCATTTTATTACTCCGCTTCTACCTGCTCAGGTTTGTAGGTTCGAAGGATCCAAATGAAAAATCCAATCAGGAAGAATGCACTTGGCGATAAAAGCATAAGGCCGTTCGGCTGATAAAATTCAGGCATGACCGGCACGCCAAACAACGCACCTGAGCCAAACAATTCACGGAAGAAACCGACAACGATCAGAATAAGACTGTATCCCAGTCCGTTTCCAATTCCATCAAGGAAACTGTTTTTGACATCATTCTGCATTGCGAAGCCTTCAGCTCGCCCCATGACAATGCAGTTCGTTATGATCAGCCCGACAAAAACGGATAACTCTTTACTCACGTCATAAACAAATGCCTGCAGCACTTGATCGACCAAAATCACCAACGACGCAATGATGGTCATTTGAACAATAATTCGGATACTGCTCGGAATCTGCGACCTGATGAGCGCCACTGCGGCACTGGAGAACGCGGTAACAATGATTACCGCAACCGCCATCGTGATCGATTTATCCAATCGCGTCGTTACCGCTAACGCAGAGCAGATTCCAAGGACCTGCAGTGCGATCGGATTTTCGTTAAATACCGGGTCAAACAAGACCTGTTTTGCGGACTTTGCCATATTTCTTCATTCACTCCATCACTCGAAACGATTCGAGCATTGCGGATTGATTGGTTAGTTATTTTGTACTTCTGAAATGAATTTGCCAAAACCTTCTTCGCCCATCCAGTATCGAACCAGGTTACTGACCCCCTTCGATGTAATGGTCGCACCAGAAAGTCCAGCAACGGCATTCCGATTGGATTCGTCAGGTGAGCCCTTGACGACATAATCATTCGCGACCTGTCCGTCTTCGCTGAAAAGCATTCGACCCTCCCAAAGTTTTTTCCACTTTGGATTATCAACTTCACCGCCCAAGCCAGGAGTCTCTTTGTGTGAGTAAAATGTCAAGCCCTCGATCTGCTTGAATGAGGCATCAACCGCGATGTAACCCATCAATGTTGACCACAAACCTTTTCCCTTCACAGGAAATACATACCGAGTTATCAGATCCTTCTTCTTATCTTTGACCACATAAACATGCGAGTAATTCTCGCGTTTGCGAAGCCCAATGTTGACACCGCCTTCAATTTCAGATCCAAGACCCTCCTGCTTCACAATCTTCTCTTGATCGAAATCGACAACAGAGTCGAAGCCCGTTTTCTCTTTGAGATCATCATTCGATACTTCCAATCCAGTTTCCAAATCGACAACGATGTCCAAAATTTGGATTGACTCATTCTCACCTTTGAAGATTTCTTCGATGTCCTTTTTCGACATCTTTTTCACTTCTTCGGGCGTGTATCCAGCGACGGTTAAAATGTTCTTCTTTTTATCCAAGGCGACATTCGTCTTTTGGATTTCCATCAAGCCAATTGCCGTGGCTGAAACCAAAAGCGAACACACCAAGCACAATAAAATTGCGACCTTGAACGTGTTGAACGTACTGTCTTTATCACTACTCGACATTGCCAGCTACCCTCTTTTGACGTCGTTTGACGTTCGCTTGCACAACATAGAAATCAATTAACGGAGCCAAAGTGTTTCCGAACAAAATTGCCAACATGATCCCCTCAGGAAACGCTGGATTGATCGCACGAACCATGATTGTCGTGGCCCCAATCAACAGCCCGTATATCCATTTACCCTGCTCGGTCATCGCCGCCGAAACCGGGTCGGTTGCCATGAATACCGTGCCAAAAGCAAAACCACCAATCACCATGTGCCACCATGGAGCAACACCAAGCATCGGTATCGCTTCCGATGGAAGCATGTAAAAGATTAAAGATAGACCCATCGCACCAGCGACACATCCGCTCATGATTCGCCAAGAACCGATCCCCATAAAGATCAACAGTCCTGCACCGAGCAAGCACGCAAGGACTGAGGTTTCCCCCATCGAGCCGTGACAATTTCCGACGAATGCATCGAACCAAGTGAGTTGGCTCGCTAATTCTACGGAAACTTCGCCACCGTTCAACTTGTCGGTGAACTTGCCTGACATTTCCAAGACGCCGGCATCAGTGACCTTTCCTCCGTCCGCAAACGCGTTCAAAGCAGTCGCACCTGAATACCCATCAAACTTGTAGGCACCATCCTGAAGGACTTTCGAGTTGACAGCCGTCCACACGTTGCCTCCGCTGATGTCCGGAGCGTAAGCGAAATACAAGAATGCTCGTGCCGTTAACGCTGGGTTCAAGAAGTTCCGACCAGTACCACCGAAGATCTCCTTGCCAACAACGACACCAAAAATGATTCCAACCGCGACCTGCCATAAAGGTATGTTCGGAGGCAGTGTCAGCGGAAAGAGCATTCCCGAGACCAAAAAGCCTTCGTTGATTTCGTGTTTTCGAACGATACTGAAAATCAATTCGACCGTGCCGCCCGCCGCCATGCAAACCGCATAAACTGGCAAAAAGTACAACGCACCGTGCAGCATGCAGATCAGCAAATTCAAAAAGCCCGGGGAGTAGAACGAACCCAATTCTTCGGGCGAATCAAAACGGTAGGGAATTTGTGCCAAATCCATAAGCCAAGGACGCCATCCGCCCAATTGCAAACTTCCAGCAGAAACTTTTGCAGCGTCCGCCGCCTCAGCAATCGCGAGATTTGCCTGATAGCCGGTGTTGTAAAACGCCATCAAAATGCATGGACCCAACGCCAAAACCACCGTGATCATCATTCGCTTCAAATCGAGCGAATCACGAACGTGCGTATTCCCTATAGCGACTTCGCCAGGAGAAAAGAGAAAAGTGTCTTTGGCTTCGTAAAGCGGATAAAGCACTTCCAACTTGCCGCCTTCCTCAAAATGAGGTGCGGCTTCATCAAGTTTGTCTCGTAAAAACTTCACGGTTAGCCTTCCTTCTCGATCGTTGTCAGATTTCGTCTGAGTATCGAACCGTATTCATATTTTCCAGGACAACAATAGGTGCAGAGTGAAAGATCTTCTTCTTCCAATTCCAAGCAACCAAGTGCCTGAGCATCTTCTGTATCGTTTGAAATCAATGCCCGTAACAGCTGCGTTGGCAGGATATCCAATGGCATCACTTTTTCGTAGGAACCGATCGGAACCATTGCCCGCTTGCTACCGTTGGTGTTCGAATTGAACTTGAATCGCTTGCCAAATCGCCCCAGCCATGAACCGACGAATGCACCCGAGACTGAAAATTTCTCAAGCCCAGGGCGTTGCCACCCCAAAAACTCGCGATGCGTGCCTTCCTCCAAAACGGAGATTTGAAGGTGGAATCGACCAAGATACTTCGCAAAGTCCTCTGAGGTTCGACCATTCAGAACCGAGCCGGAAACAATTCGAGCATCCACATTGCCGGCATCATACTCGTCGTCCATCACATCTTCGGTAAGCAACTCTTCCAAACACGCGCCGATTCGTGTCGCGTACAGCTTGGGCTCAGCAACTAACGGACCACCGATTGATATCACACGGTCGGTCATCAATCGACCTTCGGTGAACAAGCAACCAATCGCAATCACATCCTGATAGCTCAAGTGCCATACCGATTTGTTCGCTCCAACCGGATCGACGAAGTGAATGTGCGTCCCAACGAGACCAGCCGGATGAGGGCCGTCAAATTCATGCAATGTGACCCCGTCTATATCTTCGCCCGGAATTCCGGCGGCTGGAGCGGTACAGAGATGAACCGGAACACCAAACCGCGAAAGCACAATTAAACTGTTGACGAAATTCTCAGAGTGATCCGCAATGACCACTTTTGGATCTGCCGCCAACGGATGGGTGTCGATCGCCGTGACGAAAATCGAACTCGGTGTCGACGACGGAAGCGGCGTTTTTCCGTAGGGCCGTGATCGCAACGACGTCCAAAGGCCGGATTCGAGCAAATTAGATCGTACCTGTTCGTCGGTGATACCGTTCAAATCAGAGTACTTCTCGAACGAAACCCAGTTGCTCTCCTTGGACTCATCCGCATCCAAATCGATAACAAGCGATTCAAACTTTCGCTTTTCACCCCGATTAATCGAGACCACTGTCCCGGCGCCGGGAGCCGTAAAACCGACGCCGTCCGCTTTTTTATCGGTGAACAAAAGCTGACCAAGTTTCACTTGATCACCCTCCTGAACCACCATTGTTGGCTTCATGCCAATAAAGTCGTCGCTGATGATAGCAACGCTCGTTACCGGCGAACCCACAGCAAGCTTCTGCCTCGGGACGCCAGCAATCGGCAAGTCCAAACCACGTTTGATTTGAATGACCATTCTTAGATTTACACTTGTGAAGGAAAAATACTGTCGCTTGCTATTCTTCGGTCGAAACCTACAACTTTAATTTAGACTTTGTGAAAATTTTCACAACCTCAAACCAAAAAATCACGCTCGGCAAAAACCACGAGCGTAAACAGGTTTTTCATCAAAAAGCAGGGGGAGAAATCGCCGAAAGCCGTTGCAAGCTATGGATTTACACCAAATTATGGTACAGAATTATTTTTACCATGCAACCGCTGATTTTGAATATCCTGCAATTCGCACACTCAATCAAGGGCCATTTCCCAACCCTTATAGGCCGCAGTGGGACAAGTCAGCGTCCGTGACGCTTCGGCGAAGGAATAGCCGGTTATTTTTATTTGGGATCATAAGGATTTCTTCGTCGTCTTCCCGAGTTCTCGCCACCGATTTAACATTTCTTCCAACTTCAACATCAACGGATTACAAATGCCAGCCCAATCAAAATCAAACCGGCCTTTCCACCCGATCTTTTCCTGCTTTCTCATACTCTCGATTTCACTAAACGCGGGATTTTCTGCAGATCCAAAAAACGAGCCAGATGACACGGTTGACTCGACAACTCAACCTCTGAAGTATGCGATTGTCATCCACGGTGGAGCTGGATCATCCCCCGACCAGTTCTCAGATGCGAAAAACGACGCCCGTCGAAATTCATTGAAAACGGCGTTGAATAAAGGCGTCGCAGTCTTGAAAAACGGAGGCACCAGCTTGAAGGCTGTGGAAGCCGTCATTCGCGAAATGGAAAACGATCCGATATTTAATGCAGGCAAAGGAGCGGTTTTTAATGCACAAGGAAAGTTCGAACTGGATGCTTCGATTATGGACGGGCGAGATCGGTCTTGTGGGGCCGTCGCCGGCGTCACCACTGTGAAGAACCCAATCTCGCTTGCTCGTTTGGTCATGACCGACACCAAGCATGTGCTACTTTCGTCCAAAGGTGCCGATCAGTTTGCCATCGAAATGAAGGTTGAACGCGTTGACAATTCCTATTTTCAAACAGAAGCGTCAAAAGCTCGATGGGAGCGTCAGCAAAAACGCAAAAAGTCAAAAGTCAACGTGCCTAATACCTCTTTACAGCCCAGCTATCTCGGGACCGTCGGATGCGTTGCCCTTGATGCTACAGGAAACATCGCGGCAGGAACGTCCACCGGTGGATTGTCAAACAAAAAATTTGGTCGTGTCGGAGACTCGCCGGTAATTGGGGCGGGCACTTACGCTGACAACGGATCCTGCGGCGTTTCCTGTACTGGGATCGGTGAGCAATTCATCCGCAATGCCGTCGCGTATGATGTTTCTGCACGCATGCGTTATAAAAAAATTGGAATCGAGCAAGCAACCAGGGAAGTCATTCACGACGTCCTCAAAAAGGACCAAGGAGGTCTCATCGCCCTGGACGCCAAAGGCAAGATTTCAATCGAATACAACACAAAAGGCATGTCGTCTGCTGCGGCTGATTCGAATGGAAAATTTGAGATCAATTGGGGTAATAAGAAGTAGGTCAAAAAGATCCAACAGCGTCTAAGAAGACGCTGTCAGGCGCCCTGCGTTACGATTCAGTCTCTGCAAGCAGCAACAACGCTCGATCGTAATCTTCTTTCGTATTGAGGTTTTTTAGGGAATCGAGACTCGGGTCGATATCAAGAACGGATTCAATCGGCACAAACCGGGTCGGATGCTCGTCGGTCAAAAAAATAGGACGCATCCGGTTTTCGGCAATCAGATGTTTAGCAGTCTCTCCAACGCTGGAACGATACGCAGCGCAAAGTACGTGCTGAAATTTCCCTTCGTCCAGCAAAACAATTTCTGAATGATCAGCGACCAAATCCGTCAGCCTTTGGACCAACTTGATGTTCAGTAGCGGAGCGTCACAGGCCGTAACAAAACCGCAATCGACGCCCAGCTCATTCAGCTTCATGAGCCCGCACTGGATTCCAGCAAGTGGGCCGAGTCCCGGGTGAAAATCCTCAACAACGAAAATACTTGCTGGCAAATCAGGAATGTCTTGCCCCGCCGCCTTTACCACAACAATGGGATCTAAGATTTGCTGAAGGATTCGGACGATACGTTGCAGCATGGCCTCGTTCCCGAATTCCAACCACGCTTTTGAAGTCCCCATACGTGTGCTTTTTCCGCCACAGAGAACAACGCCCCCCGCTTTCATTTTTTCAATCATCGGATGGTTTTGGAACTGTAGGCAACGACAGGATAAAGCAACGGGCCATTTCGACTGAATGTATTTTGAAACCGAGCCAAGGGCACTAGCAATCAACTTCTGGTTATTCAGGTATCGGACTGCGTGGGGAATTGGCTAAACTAGAGTCCATTATTTATATCTTAAAAACCTTCACTGAACCTATTCTTTTATCATGGCGATCGAAATTGAGTTGTCGCAAACACCCAGCGTTCCACTAGAAGTCGAAAAGATACGGCCCGATTTAATGCTTGGCCAAACTCCGACTCAGATCATGAAGGAAAAAATATTCCACGGCAAAGAGGAAATAGAATTTGGAGAATTCTTTTCGGTTAAGGGTGACTCACAAGATCAAACCCATTGCTGGAATGGTGACATGAGCGGAGTTCACTGGATTGGAAAATGCCTGTCATCGGGAAAGATCACTGTGAATGGAAACTGCGGGCGTCATCTTGGTAGCGAAATGTCCGGTGGCGAAATTTCTGTTTCTGATGATGCGTCCGATTGGGTCGGCGCTGAGATGTCAGGCGGACTAATTCGAGTCGACGGAAATGCAGGGCATCTCATCGGCGCAGCTTACCGCGGTAGTGCACGCGGCATGCGAGGTGGGACGATTTTGGTAAAAGGCAAAACGGGAAATGAGGTCGGCCACACGATGCGAAGAGGAATGATCGCAGTCGGAGCCGTTGGCGATTTAACCGGGTTCAACATGCTTGCGGGATCGATTCTTGTCTTTGGCGAATGTGGGATTCGACATGGGGCAGGCATGCACCGCGGCACCATTGCGTTTTTAGGGTCACATCGCCCCGAAGCTTTGCCCACGTTCCGGTTTTCTTGTCGTCAAGACCTAACCATCCTTTGTCTGGCCAAAAAATATTTGCTGCGAAATGGATTTGATTTCCCGTTTCCCGATTATGTCGATTTGTATCATGGCGATTTTCTAGAAGGCGGTCGCGGTGAAATCTTGCTGGCGGCTTAACCCCGTCAGCTACTCAACAAATCCAAAGAAAAGTAAAATCAGAGGGCACGTTTGGACAAAACGCCGTAAAATCATGCGGAATTGAATGTGCACCGTTTTTCGAACCGTCGCCAGATTTTATTTGCCCGCCAGACAAGTGATCAAAAATGTGGCAAGTTCAGGCCACGCTAACTTTTCATCAACTTTTACAAACGACAGAAATACCCGACATGGAATGGCTGACTTTTCAAAACGGATCCGACTTACTCGTGTTAAGTCTGATGGAAGTCGTCCTCGGAATCGACAACATTGTATTTATTGCGATCGTTACATCTCGCCTTCCGGATGAAATGCGCAGCAAAGCGCGAAAAATCGGACTAATGTTGGCCTTGGGAATGCGTATCCTGTTGTTAATGTCGATCAATGCGATCGCTGGGATGCAATCTGCCTTGTTCAAGCTGACCGATCTCGGAATTCAGGCCCAATGGCTACCAGAAGAACACCGAGATGAGTTCAATGGCATTTCAGTTCGCGACCTCGTGCTGCTGATCGGCGGTTTGTTTTTGATCGGAAAAGCTGTTGTTGAAATCCATGAGCAGTTCAATCACCACCAAGTGGTTGGGAAAAAGAAAAAAGAAGCAACCTTTGGTGGTGTTTTAATCCAAATCGCTATCTTGGACCTGGTCTTTTCTTTGGACTCAGTGATCGCCGCTGTTGGCCTGGCAGATAACCTCTACGTGATGATCGCTGCGATTGTGATTGCAGTCGGGATGATGATTCTGTTCGCTAATCCGATCAGTAACTTTGTCGAGCAGAATCCGACGCTAAAAATGCTGGCGTTGAGTTTTCTGATACTGATTGGCGTCATGTTGGTCGCAGAGGGGTCGGGCGCCCACATAAACAAGGGCTATATCTACTTTGCGATGGCGTTTTCACTGGTCGTCGAATTCCTGAATATCCGATTGCGAACCAAAGCGGAAATTGCTGCCCAATCGAACAATGGAGCAAACACCGAACAAAAATCGGAATCAATCCAGGTGCCGCCTGAATAATCCGCTTTCTTCCCAAGCTTCAGTTGGTCAAAATAGATCTGAATGAAACGGATCAATCCCACCTCGTACTTTAAGGAGAATTTAATGCGCCCAACAGCAAGGCCCCATGCAATGCTATTTGCGATTTTTTTCGCGACATTGATTTTTAATCAAGTCAACGCGAACGAAAATAACTCTACGAAAAAAGGCACTCGACTCGAAAAAAAGAAGATTGTTTTCGTCGCCGGAAATAAGAGTCATGGCTATGGTTCCCACGAACATTACGCAGGCTGCAAACTCCTCGCGATGCGACTGCAAAAAGCAATGCCTGATTACGTTTGCGAAGTACATCAAAACGGCTGGCCCGATGATGAGTCCGTTTTCGATGGCGCGGCAACGATTATCATGTACGCAGACGGGGGCGGCCGGCATCCAGCTAATCCGCACTTGGACACCGTCAACAAATTGATGAAGCAAGGGTGTGGAGTCGTTTGTTTGCATTACGGCGTAGAAACCACAAAGGGGAAAAATGGCGATGCGTTCATCGATTGGATCGGCGGATACTTTGAACCTCATTGGTCTGTAAACCCGCATTGGACCGCCGAATTTGCAAAACTCCCCAAGCACCCAATCACCCAAGGTGTGAAGCCGTTTAAGATCAATGACGAGTGGTATTACCACATGCGATTTCGAGAGGGGATGAAAAACGTAACGCCGATTCTCACAGCGATGCCCGGACCAGAAACATTGCGTCGACCGGATGGAGCCCACAGCGGTAACCCTAACGTCCGCGCTGCGGTCATGGATCGCAAGGAAGCGCAGCATGTCGCATGGTGTACCGAGAATGAAAACGGTAGTCGAGGATTCGGTTTCACTGGTGGTCACTTTCATTGGAATTGGGGCGATCCAAACTTTCGCAAGATCGTTCTGAACGCCATTGTTTGGACGGCCAAAGGCGATGTCCCAGGCAACGGTGTTGGCGGCACTATGGAAAGTCCTGTCACAATGAACGAGCTGGAAGAAAATCAAGATTACCCGCAACCATCGAAGTTTGACCGAGAGTCCATTCGAAATCGCATCAACCTGCCGGCTTTAAAGGCTAAAGTCTCAAAGGCAGGAAAAATGAAGCGGGGACCAAAAGGCAATGCGCCCAAGCCGTTTTACACCAGCAAAACGATTACAAAAAAGACGCCGGGTCACTCCGTAAATATTGATGCGGACATCGCGGGCAAGCAAAATCTGTGGCTCGTTGTCACCGATGGCGGAAACGGATTCGGCTGCGATTGGGCAAATTGGATCGAACCCAAACTAGTTGGCGACACCACCGTTTCGTTGACTGACATGAAATGGAAGTCGGCCAAAAGTGGCTTCGGCTCGGTAAAACTGAATAAAAACTGCTCGGGGCAACCGCTTCAGGTGGATGGCAAGAGTTACGAAAATGGGATTGGCACCCACGCTGTTTCAATCATCCATTATCAACTTCCAGCAAATCACAAATTCAAACGATTTCAAGCCATGGGAGGTTTGGACAACGGAGGAACGGATCAGGGCACCTGCGGTGAAAGCACCAGCGTCCAATTCCAACTTTTTGCCAAGGCGCCTCGCATCAACTCAGAAACGATTCGCTTCGATGATGCTGATCGCAGCGCTGACAACGCGTTGACAGGACTTGATGTTGCCGAAGGACTCGACGCCACCCTGTTCGCGGCCGAACCCAACATCATGAGCCTTAGCAATCTCGATATCGACCACTTGGGTCGTGTCTGGGCTTGCGAGATTGTGAACTATCGACGCCACAACGGTAAGCGTCCAGAAGGCGATCGCATTGTGATCTGCGAAGACAATGACCTTGATGGAAAAGCTGAAAAATTTACCGTCTTTTACCAGGGTAAAGAAATCGACTCGGTTCATGGAATTTGTGTCCTGCCAACTGCCTCAGGTAAAGGAACTCAGGCGATCGTCTCAGCAAAGGACAAAGTTTGGGTTTTCACCGACACAGACGGTGACCTGAAAGCTGATGAAAAAAGAGTAATGTTCACTGGAATTTCCGGAACGCAACATGACCACGGAATTCACGCATTTGTTTTCGGGCCGGACGGAAAACTGTACTTCAACTTCGGAAACGCGGGAAAACAAATCAAAGATGCAAACGGCGATCCGATTGTTGATAAATCTGGCAACGTGGTAAACAGCTCTCGCAAACCTTACCAAGAAGGAATGGTTTTCCGATGCAATTTGGACGGCTCAGAATTCGAAACACTCGGCTGGAATTTCCGAAACAACTGGGAAGTGAATATCGATTCGTATGGAACGCTTTGGCAAAGCGATAATGACGACGACGGAAACAAAGGCGTCCGAATCAATTTTGTGATGGAGTTTGGAAATTACGGTTACAAAGACGAACTGACAGGCGCCGGTTGGCAGGACAAGCGAGCCAACATTGAGTCGGAAATCCCTCTTCGACACTGGCACTTGAACGATCCGGGCGTTGTTCCGAATTTACTGCAAACGGGCGCTGGATCACCAACCGGAATTTGCGTCTACGAAGGAAATTTGCTTCCCAAGCGTTTTCACAATCAGGTGATTCATTGTGATGCCGGGCCCAACATCGTCCGAGCTTATCCCGTTAAAGATTCGGGTGCTGGTTACACCGCATCAATTGACAACGTTCTCTCTGGCGCACGTGACAAATGGTTTCGACCATCTGATGTTTGCGTTGCACCTGATGGATCACTGTTCGTCGCAGACTGGTACGACCCAGGCGTCGGCGGCCATGGAATGGGCGACCTGGATCGTGGGCGGATTTTCCGATTGGCTCCCGAAGGATCAAAGTATTCAGTACCAAATTATGATTTTTCTTCGGCGAATTCTTGCTGCGAAGCATTGAAGAGCCCCAATATGGCGGCCCGCTTTATTGCTTTTACCGAATTAAAAAAGATGGGAACCAACGCATTGATCCCACTTTCAAAACTAATGGACGACGCTAATCCCCGGATCAAAGCACGTGCAACCTGGTTGGCAGGAAAAATTTTCCCTGACCCAAACAAGTTTTTGGCGGCAGCGATCAAAGACGAAAATCCAAACCTCCGGATCGTCGCATTGCGTTTGGCCCGGCAAGATGATCGTGTCAACACACTGGAAGTTGTATCGAAATTGGTGAACGATTCTTCGCCTCAAGTTCGTCGCGAATGTGCGGTTGCCTTGAACGGACAGAAATCAAACAAAGCTGTCGAACTGTGGGTAGCACTTGCGAATCAGCACGATGGCAAAGATCGTTGGTATTTGGAGGCTCTCGGAATCGCGGCTAGAGGAAATTGGGATGCGTGCCTTGAAGGCTTCATGAAAGCGAACAAGAAGCCGATGACCGATGCCGCGGTGAAGGACATCGTATGGCGTAGCCGAGCAAGAAGAACGCCAAGCTTGCTCGCTGACATCCTGCTCAGTGGCAAGGTCTCCGAAGCGGAATCGCCTCGTTTCATGCGAGCATTCGACTTCTTCAAAAACGTTCCTGAAGCAGAAAAAGCGCTAGAGCGATTGCTAGAATTGGAGTGAACGATTGCCTCAAGTGATTTCCCCGATCCGTAACCCTGTCGATTGAATCATTCTACATCGAATCGGTGGATACACATCGCGACCGACACGAACCGTAAGGGACTGGTAATCACCAGTCCCTTTTTTTGCTAAATCGATACCTGATCATTGAAATGAGAAAATGTAATTGGTTACAAACAACTGGACATGTACCCGTTAGAAATCATGGCGGTAATCGCACCGTTTAAACCGGAAAAGCAGGGTCCCTCTTCCCCCACAACAATGCTCGCAAAACGAAAACAAGCAATGATTCAAAATTAAACCGCTTGTACCTTCATCGCATGCCTTTTCAGAGCTTCACAAATGGCACCGTTCGAAACGATGTCCCGATTAACCGTGCCTGCCTGCCATGAAATCCTGGTGGTCGAATTCGATTCTTTTGACGACGTTCATGAACTTTATTTCAGAACAACAAAAAGGGAATTGCAGTTTAACCCTAATCAAAAACTCGCCGTCGCAAATTCATTTCGTGAGATGGTTTCACAAAAAAGCGTTTAATCAATCCAAGAACTTCTTTACCGATAACACGGCGCTGAAGAAATACGTTGCCATCAAAACCAACACTGTGTTGTTGCTGGAATTGAGTTGATCCCACAACAAATAACGCATTTTCAATTAAAGAATAAGGGCAAGTGTGAGCTGAGGATTGGACTCATATCAGGGTTTCAGACAGAGCAAGCAAAGGAACGACATGCAACGCTTAAATTGTTGCTGAAGAAAATTGACGTGGATCCGAATGATCGTGATCAAAAAGATTTTAATAAATCGAATCGATTGCTTTGAATACGATTCGTTTATTCACCTCGCAAGCGTTACTTTTTCTTTTTAGAGACGGGGATCAATACGATGTTGCGAAACGCGGCTTTTGTGCTCCATGTCGTAAATCCAAGCGGGCGGGCTGGTTCCTGTTCCCACCAAATGTCAAACTTGTGGTCATTGGTCACAACCGAAAACAGCTCTTTCTGCTCCTTTCCCTTTTCCTCTTGGAGAGTCGCACTAATCTTTTCATTCGTCACTTTCAAACGAATGTGATACCAAACATTATTCTTGAAATCCTCATGCGTTGACGTTTCATTTTCAATCGCGGACATGGTATCAATATTCGAAAGACCTATCGCGCCGCCGCCCCAACCGCCAAGAATCATCGTGCAATAAGAATCATTGACAGGAAAAGTAAGTCCACAAAAAAAATCGTCACCCTCGATCCGCTTTGCATCGAAACGGATTTCATAATTCATCTTGGGTAAGTTTTTAAAGACCTTCGGATCGATTGCGATCCCGCTTCCGGGCATCCCCTTATCGATGACCAACGCGCCCTCTTTGACCAAAATCTTTCCATGACCGTCGAAATAACTCTTCTCCAAAACCTTTAATCCAGACAGATCTTTTCCGTTAAAGAGTCTGATTTGAGCTCCGATCTCGGACTTAGGTTTGGAAGAATCGGATTGTCCGTCCTTTTGAGACGAATTCTTTTTCGCACGAATCGAGTTCGATTCGGTACTCGATTTCCTATCTTGCGAGCATGCTGTTTTTTCTGGAAAGAAACCGACTGGCCAAACGCCCAGAAAGCAGAATATTGCGACGAAAACACACTGGCTCGCCGCACGCCCGTTGTGCCTTGATTGAATCATTTTGTTGCCCATTTCCGTAATGCCTTTCTCCCCAGCACGCCCCAATACAGGCGAATATCTTTTATCTGTCCCACAATCCCATTTTTCTTGTCATATTCCCCGACCAGGTTCCCGGCATCCGCAGCAATCGATAGCTGGTCAGCCGGCTTGTTTGAAATCAGTCCAACATATTTGGACGCTCCACTTTCGGATCCATTTACGTAAAGCTGCGCTTCGCCATCCGGATTGACAGTGACCGCCAGGTGCGTCCAATCGGTGACATTCGTTTCCTTCCCTTCGACTTTCCGTAGCACACCCTGATTTCGCGTGATAAACGTCGGAATCCCATTTTCAAGCGAAAGCGTATAGCCGAGTGAACCTCCGCCTTGAGAAATCAAAACGCCGTGGCTTCGATCTGCTTTACACCAACCGCCCAACGTCAATGGTTTTTGCGACGGATCGAGTTTTTCAGTGGTGGCAAAAGTCGAAATTGCCATGCCTTTCGCGTCCAGACTCTTTTCGCCGGTTTCCTTGACGAGTCGAAGCTTCACTTTGCGAGCTTTGGCAGCGTTGAAATTCACGACTGAACCATCGTCCTTGTATAACGTCTGAAGTCGATCCAGTTCCGCCTTCATTTCTTTAACGACGTTCTCGTAACCCGGCGCCGCGTAAACGCTTCGAAGTTCGTTTGGATCGCTCTGCAGATCAAACAACTCCCATTCGTTGAGATCTGGTTCGTAGAAGTGAATCAGTTTGAAGCGACTATTTCTGACACCATAATGCTTGCGGACGGAATGTGCTCCGGGATATTCGTAATAACGATAGTAGACACTC
Source organism: uncultured Pirellulaceae bacterium (assembly GCA_905480545.1). GTDB lineage: Bacteria > Planctomycetota > Planctomycetia > Pirellulales > Pirellulaceae > JABAAE01. The sequence continues at coordinate 31,960 of CAJQQR010000088.1, read as the reverse complement.
TTCCGCCAATCGGCCGGTTCTTTTCCTTTTAGGATCGGAACCAAACTCTTTCCCTGCATATCGTCGGGGATTTGAGCATTCGCAATTTCCAAGAACGTTTCCGCAAAATCAAGATTCATAGACAAGGACATGTTAGATGAACCGGGTTGAGTAACGCCGGGCCATTTCACAATGCAAGGTGTTCGAAATGACTCCTCATACATCCAGCGTTTGTCGTACCAGCCATGTTCGCCTAAATACCACCCTTGGTCTGAGGTGTAGATGACGATCGTGTTCTCGTCCAAACCTGTTTCTTCCAGATAGTCCAAAACACGACCAACGTTTTCATCAACCGAATCAATGCACCTGAGATAGTCTTTTGCGTAACGCTGATATTTCCACTGAGTCAGTGCTTTGCCTTCAAGTTTCGCGGCTTTGAATTCCTGGTTCTTTTTGCCATAGGCTTTATCCCAAACCCTTTGTTGCTCCGGTGTAAACCGCGCGTTTTGTTTAGAAAGCTTGAGATCGTGTTCGCTCAGGTGCCGATCGACCGTCATGGCTTGGCTCTTGGCCGCTGGACCACGCCCTGAGTAGTCGTCATACAGAGTTTCTGGTTCAGGGATAGTAACGTCGTTGTATTTGTCGATGTACTTTGGTCCGGGCTGCCAATTGCGATGCGGAGCCTTGTGCTGGTACATCAGATAAAACGGTTTGTCAGGATCGCGTTTATCCTTCAGCCATTTCAAAGCTTCATCGGTGATGATATCGGTCGTGTAGCCAGTGTGATTGATCGGGCCGTCGGATGTCAGCATCGGCGGATTGTAGTAAGGCCCCTGCCCTTTCAGCACGTGATAGTAGTCGAATCCAGTCGGCGTCGTACCCAAGTGCCACTTGCCAACAACCGCGGTTTGATAACCCGCTGTCTGCAGCAACTTCCCGACATGTTGCTGCTCGCCGTTGAAGCGATTTCCGTTTGTCGCAAACCCATTAAGATGACTGTATTTCCCGGTCAAAATCACCGCACGGGACGGACCGCAAATCGAATTGGTCACAAAACAGCGGTCAAATCGCATACCTGCATTGGCAATCCGATCGATATTCGGTGTCTTGTTTACCTTGCTGCCGTATGCACTGATCGCTTGATAGCCGTGGTCATCCGACATGATGAAAAGAATGTTGGGGCGTTTGTCGGCAGCGGTAGAAGCCAGGCAAAAGAGCAGCGAGGATACGAAAATTGAGATTAATTTTATCTTCATCGATTTTGTATTTAAGGATCTGACGGGAACCCGTAATTTCGGAATGTGGATCATACCATCCGCGAATTCCATGTGAAACAGATGACCCGTTCTCTTAATTTTTTTAAAAAAACGGACATCCATGCGTTGATTGGATCATCAAACGTTTGAGTTTCAACTCGCAGGCGAATATCATGAGGGTTTAATAAACACCTCACTCCTCAATTCTTGAAATTACAGGGTTCGAATGAAATTTTTAAATTCTGCGTTAACAATTGCGTTAACCGTCTGTGTCGCGACTTCGGCAGGCGCCCAGGATGACACCAAGAAGAAACGAAATCAGGCGGGCGGAAAACAGATTTCCAACCAATTGATGGCAAGATTCAAGAAGGTTGAATTTACGGCTGAGCAAAAAACAAAAATCGCCGAGATGACAAAAAAGTTCGTTGGCGAAATGCAAGCACTTCGGAAAGAATCACAGTCACTCCTGACACCTGAACAACGCAAAGCCCGTGGAGCGGCGATGAAAGCTGCACGTGCCGAGGGTAAAAAATGGAAAGACATTCAAGCTGAAGTCAACAAAGCTGCGAAGATTGACGACTCTGCAATGTCGAAAATGAAAGAGCTGCAAAAGAAAATGCAGTCGTTGCAAAAATCAAATCGTGAAGCAATTGAAAAACTTCTCACCGACGAGCAAAAAAGCTCTCTTCCAAAGCCCCGGAAAAATGCCGGTAAGGGTAAAGGCAAAAAGAAGAATTCCGACAAAAAAGCGAAGGACAAAAAAGCGGACGGCGACAAGTAAAATCGTTCGCACGATTTCCCCAATCCAAGCTCAATCGTGACAACTTACTTCACGCACAGTCCATTAGAAGAATCAAACTTGATGGATCTCATGACACCATCGCCCAAATTGAGCGATGGTGTTTTTGTTTGGTGTGATGCCGCTCCTCCGGCGACGCAATCATCAAGTATCGTTAGACCAACGGGTTCCACCGCAACTAGCACACGTCCCAATTGTGCATTTTCAGATTTGGCGAAACCGTCCACAATACGCAAAACTCGTGTCGCATTCCCAGCCAACTTTCATCAAAATAGCTGAATGACTCATTCCAATGACGATACAAACACTGACATGAATGCAGATGGTTTGATCGGCGAAAACAACTCCGCTGAAAACAACATTGAACCTGAGAATACGCGACCAAGCTGGACCGACCATTTGATTTGGGGTGGGCCATTGATTGCGATGTTCGTGGGCTGGCTATTTTGGTTGTACGGGCTGGAAAAACAGCAAGCAATCACGTTGGGAATCACGCTTGCGACGGCAATCTGGTGGGTGTTCGAAGTCCTGCCTTTTGGTGTTTCGTCACTCCTTCCATTAGCAACGTTTCCACTCTACGGAATCCTCACCAAGAATCAAATTGCCGAATCGTTTGGCAACCATTTGGTCCTGTTACTCTTTGGCGGATTTGTTTTATCGCAGGCACTGGAAAAGAGCGGTGCGCATCGACGAATTGCGTTAACGATGGTTAATCTTTGTGGTGGAGGTGGCGGCAAACGCTTAGTTCTTGGTTTTATGTTGGCTGCGTTTTCATTAAGCATGTGGATATCCAATGCAGCCACCACTTTGATGATGATGCCTATCGCGATCGCCGTTTTGGATGGGGTCAAAGACAAGCGATTGACAATTCCATTGCTGCTGGGAATCGCCTATGCAGCAAGCTGTGGTGGAATGGCGACGCCAATCGGCACGACACCAAATCTGGCATTCATGCAGGAATTCGAACGGGTTACGCAAGAAGAGATGTCGTTTTTGACATGGATGCTCTATGCCCTACCCATCGCATTGGCGCTGCTATTCCCGATTTGGCTTTGGATCACGCGAAACGTCGACCCAAACGTAAACGTTCAGATGCCAACCAATGGTAAATGGCGAAAAGAAGAATTACGTACGCTACTGGTTTTCGCTGTCACTGCAATTTTGTGGATGACAAGAAAAGACCCATTCGGCGGATGGAGTTCGCTTCCTTGTTTCAACTATTTGGCGGACGGCGAAAAAATTGGCGACTATGTGACCGATGGATCCGTTGCGTTTCTTGCGGTGATTGTGATGTTCTGCATACCCAATGGCAAGGGAAATGGTGAGAAACTACTGGACTGGCCAACCGCCCGTCGAATTCCTTGGGAAATGCTAATTCTCGTTGGCGCTGGAATTTCGCTCGGCAAAGCCTTCAAAGAATCCGGTCTTAGTGAGTCCATCGCGACCAACCTCGAAAACCTCAATGGAATGTCAACCATTTTGCTGATTTTCGCCATCGCATTAGTGGTCTCTTTTTTAACTGAAATGACCAGCAATACCGCGACTGCGAATTTGTTGATGCCGATCTTAAGCGCGGCGGCGATCAAAAATGATATTCCTGCAGGATTAATCATGTTTCCTGCCGTCATTAGCTCCAGCTGCGCGTTTATGCTGCCAGTTGCGACCATTCCCAATGCAGTCGTATTTGCCACCGGCAAGATCCCGATCCGGCGAATGGCACAAGAGGGCTTTGTGCTCAATCTTCTGGGCGCCATTATCGTCTCTGTCGGCTGCTATTTCTTTCTAAGATTTTGATCAGAAATTTGCGGCGATCAACGCAATGCACACTCATCGGTCAATCTAGCCCGAAGACCTGATAGTAGGTTACAATGAAACGCCTCACCCCTTCATTGGTATACCTCCCTCGTTTTTCCCGCCCGCCAACCGAAGATTTTCGCAATGCATGTTCGAACCGCAATTGCTGTTTCCCTACTATCGCTTCAGCTTGTTGATTCACTATTCGCACAAGGTAGCGAAGAACCCTCTGTCGATCCGGCGGGAATCGAGTTCTTTGAGTCAAAAATTCGGCCTGTACTTCTGAAGCACTGCTACGAGTGTCACTCGACTGAATCAAAAAACATCAAAGGAGGGCTTTTACTGGATTCCCGTGAGGCATCGCACCAGGGTGGCGACTCCGGACCAGCGGTGGTCCCAAAAAACGATGCTGATAGCCTTTTGATGGATGCATTGCGGTACGACGGTTTCGAAATGCCGCCCAAAGGCAAACTTCCCGACGCCGTGATCGCGGACTTTGCAAAGTGGATTGAAATGGGTGCGCCCGATCCTCGAAATGGTGAAGTGGTTTCAGATTCAATCGACTTTGAATTGGCCAGTAAGCATTGGGCCTACCAATCAATCAAAAAGCCAAAACCTCCGGTCGTCAAGCAAGCCGACTGGCCCGTCAACGCGATCGACCATTTCACAATGGCGAAAATGGAACAATTGGGGCTGCAACCTGTGAAAGCGGCAAGCAAGCAAGAATTGATCCGTCGCGCGACGTTTGACCTCATCGGCTTGCCACCAACCCCAAGCGAAATCTCGAATTTTTTGAATGACGAATCGCCGGAGGCTTACGAGAAAGTGATCAACCGATTGCTTGAGTCCGTACACTACGGTGAAAGATGGGGCAGGTATTGGTTGGATGTCGCTCGATATTCCGAGGATCAGGCTCATACATTTTCCGTGAAACGCAACACCAATGGGTTTCGGTATCGCGACTGGGTCATTTCGGCTTTTAACACAGACCTGCCGTACAATCAGTTTGTTCAAATGCAGATCGCAGGTGATTTGATCGGCCCAAGTTCCAATGGATCCTACGACCATCTTGTATCGCTTGGTTTTTTTGGGCTCGGTGCTCAGTACTACAAGAACAGCGATGCTGCGAAAGCGGCCGCAGATGAACTCGACGATCGTATCGATACGCTGACTCGCGGATTCTTGGGACTCACCGTTTCCTGCGCAAGATGTCACGATCACAAATTCGATCCCATTCCAACTCAGGATTATTACTCGCTGGCTGGGATCTTTCAGAGTTCGAAATTGCACAACGCGCCCTTGTGTTCGCCGGACGATATTCGGCGATACAACGATGGTCAGCAGCGGATCAAGCTGGCAGATACCGAAGTCAAACGCTTCATCGCCGAAGAGAAGTCCAAGGCGGCGGAGTCCAAGGTCGGACAAACCGCCAAGTACATTGAGACGGTTTGGCGGTATCAAACGGCTATGGTTAATGGGCAAAAACCCAATACTGAGAAACTCGCCAACTCAGCGGCGTTGAATGAGTTCCTTCTGAAACGCTGGATTAAATTCTTGGATGTGAAGCAAAAAGGCAAAGTTGACGCACTTGAACCGTGGTTCTCTCTAAAGCCAATCGCTGCAAATGAAAAAGGCAGTTTTGATATTTCGGGTCCGGTACCTCCGGAGGTATCGAAGATCGCAACCGACTTCCGCGATTACCTTCAGGGACTTTTGGACATTCGCAATGGAGTCGCAGCGCCGAACGTAATCAAGAGCGACAACGGTAAAAATCACAAACCGGGTAGCCCTCGTTTTGTTTCTCCGATTGTCAATAAGGCACGCCCGACAACACGCATTGAGGCCGATATCAGCGGCGCAAAACGACTTTATCTGGTTGTATCCGACGCAGGGAACGGAAAAAGCTGCGACCATGCCGACTGGCTTGCGCCGACGTTGGTTGGAAAAAAAGGCGAGTTAAAATTGACGAAAATCAAGTGGAAGTCACTTGATGGATTTGGTGGAGGAAAAATTGGCCAAAACTACACGGGTCAGCCTCTCAAGGTGGGTGGAAAAAAGTACAAGGATGGCATCGGCGTTCACGCACCATGCCTAATCATCTACGACTTACCGGAAGGCTACCAACAATTCACTGCGATGGGTGGTCTCGACAATAGCGGGTCAGACCAAGATGGCTGCGGGGACCAAGCGAGCGTTCAGTTTAGTGTTTATACCGAGCAACCGCTCAACAATCCTATTAATGCGGGCAAAGACATTATCTCGGTCGTACTCGGCAAAGATGGCCCATTTGCTGTCAGCGACAACGATATTGAAAACTTTCTGTCCGGGGAAAAACTGGAGCAACTATCGCAACTTCGAACCGAATTGGAGGCATCAAAACAGAACGCTCCTTCGATGTACCCGATTGCCCACAGTTATACCGAATCAAAGGCAGCAGACATGCAGGTTTTCGTTCGCGGCAATCCAGCGCGCAAACGAGAAATCGCACCTCGAAGATTTTTGCGAATTCTGGCCGGCGAGAATCGTGAGCACTTCAACAAAGGGAGCGGTCGAAGAGAATTAGCGGAAGCCATTATCCAGCCAGACAATCCGTTGACGGCGAGGGTTTTTGTCAACCGAATCTGGCAACATCATTTCGGTCGTGGCATCGTCGCCACGCCAAGCAATTTTGGTAAACAGGGTGATCCGCCGACCCACCCGGCTCTTCTCGATCACCTTGCTGCAAGATTCATCGAATCAAACTGGTCCACCAAATCGATTCATCGCGAGATTATGCTGTCCGCGACCTATCAACTTGGATCCGCGGAGCATACCGCCAATTCTAATATCGACGCAGACAATCGATTTGTGTGGAGAATGAACCGGCGGCGACTGGATGTCGAGGCATGGCGAGATGCCCTGCTCGATGTTTCAGGAAGACTCGATCGAAGCATTGGCGGCCCATCAACAAACCTTTCTGATTCCAAAAATGTTCGACGAACCGTTTATGCCAAGATCAGTCGCCACGAACTGGACCATTTGCTGCGACTGTTTGACTTTCCTGACGCGAACATCACCAGCTCAAAACGAAGTGAAACGACCGTTCCACAGCAGCAGCTGTTTGTGCTGAACAGTCCGTTTATGGTCGAGCAGGCAAAAGCATTTGCAGCCAGGCTCCATCGAGAGGAACCTGACGACGATGTTGCCAGAATCCAACTCGCGTTCAGACTTGCTTACGGCCGCCCGCCTCAGGATGCCGAGACCGAAATGGGACTGGGTTATCTTGGTGGCGTTAAAGACCCGGACAGCAAACTGACACTTTGGCAAAGTTACGCTCAAGTTCTTTTGGGCAGCAACGAGTTCACCTACATCGATTAAAACGCAACGCCAGCTCGAGCCGTCTAAGATGGAGCAAGTATTCGCCGCCCAATCCTAGTCAAATTAAAAGCACTTTTACAGAAATTTCACCTCACCAGACCAATGGAACACCATCATCCTCCGGCTGGAAACGGGAACGACTTGGAGAGCAACTCAACATGAAATTACCCTTATCACAATTCGGAATGACTCGTCGAGAGTCTCTTCATCGTATGGGAACAGGTCTCGGAGTGCTGGGTTTGGCTGGCATTTTGGCCGAGGAGAACGTCTCGGCTGACGACAAAGGACTAAGTCCGCTGGGGCCGAAGAATCCTCATTTTACCCCTCGGGCGAAACACATCATCCATTTGTTCATGAATGGCGGCCCCTCCCAAGTAGACACCTTTGATCCCAAACCTGCCTTGACGAAATTCAACGGACAACGTCCTCCGAATGCCGACCTTAAAACGGAGCGAAAGACCGGTGGATTGTTAATGTCTCCATTCAAATTTCGGAAGTATGGAGAATCCGGGATTGAAGTCAGCGACTTATTCCCGAAGGTAGGAAAGTGCATTGACGACATCTGTGTAATCCGATCAATGCATACCAATATCCCCAACCATGAGCCATCGTTGCTCATGATGAACAGCGGAGAGACGCAGCCAACGCGGCCGGCGATGGGATCTTGGCTGCTGTATGGTCTTGGCACCGAAAACCAAAACCTTCCCGGCTTTGTCGTTCTCTGCCCTGGCAAGCCAGTTGTCGGGCCGCAATTATGGAGCAACAGTTTTCTTCCGGGAATATTTCAGGGCACGCACATTAACCATGCCCAGAGCGTCGATCCGAAGAAAGTCATTCAGCACATAAACAATCCATTTCTTTCCAGCCGAAGTCAACGTCGTCAGCTGGACCTTCTGAATCAAATGAATGAACTGCACCTCGAAAAACGAGGGGGTAAAGACAATCGTTTGGAAGCACGTATCGAGTCTCTTGAAATGGCGTTTCGAATGCAGACCGAAGCACAAACCGTTTTTGATCTGACAAAAGAAACAAAACAGACGCGGGAAGCCTACGGCTCGGGCCAGTTTGCCAACGGTTGCCTTGCAGCTCGGCGGCTTGTGGAAAGCGGCGTCCGAATGGTCCAAGTCTACTATGGTAACGGCCAGCCTTGGGACGATCATGGCGATATCAAAAAGCATGCAGACAAAGCGAAAAATGTTGATCAGCCGATCGCCGCACTCATTAACGACCTGAAAGATCGCGACTTGCTGAAAGACACGTTGATTGTTTGGGGCGGTGAGTTTGGCCGAACTCCAGCTGCCGAAAACGGAAGCGGCCGAGACCATAATCATCACGGTTTTTCGATGTGGCTCGCAGGTGGCGGCGTCAAAGGCGGAATGACCTACGGCGCCACCGACGACTTCGGATTCGCTGCAGTCGAAAACAAGGTTCATGTCCACGATCTGCACGCCACGATTCTTCACTTAATGGGGCTCGACCACGAAAAATTGACATTCCGCTACAGCGGACGGGACTTTCGCCTAACCGACGTCCACGGCCGAGTGGTTCGAGAAATTTTGGCATAGAATAACCCAACTGAAATTCTGTTTCCGACCCAAGCAAGGCCACTCACCGATGGGGATGGTCATTAGGATTGAAGGCTTGTTGCGAGAAGCTCTGATAGACCTCCTGCGGACATCACAGCCCATTTGCGGCACTGCACCACATCCGACGACAACTTCGCCGCCATCAGCCTTACGACCATTGGTTAGAAACAGTCCAAAAGTGTGTGCGCGGCGGAAAAACGGACTGAACGCCCCTCGTCACATCACTCGATTTCCCGTTCGGTTTCAACTTCTGCATCGCTAACGTCACTCATCGCTTTTCGCTCTATTTCCAGCAGTTCGATGGCCTCTGCATGGGACCGTTTATCAGGACGAGTCATTAGCGAGACAACCACACCTAACGTTGCCGACACTAACAAAGCGGGAATAACATTGCCTCCCCAATACTCATTCCAGGAACTCATGTATTGAAAGGTCAACGCTGTGGCGAATGCACCGACAAGCGAAGCGATCGCGCCAAAGTCATTGAATCGATCCCAGCATCTTCCCAGCAACCCGCAAACACACATTCCTGTCAAAAACAGGCCGATCATGTTCTTGATATAGTCCAGAATGTTATCGGCACTCATCGCCATCATCAAAGCAACAACCGTTGTCGCAGCCAATGCAAATCGCGAATACAAAACGACGTGTTTTGAGGGTGGAACACACCCATAAATCATGCGATACAGATCACGAATCACGGTCGTGACGCCGGCGATTGCATCAGAACTCGCACTGGACATCGTCGCGGACAATCCCGCCAGCAACGTGATCACACCAAGGGCAACGGGCAACATCTCTGTCGCCATCCAAGGGAAGGATTGATCCTGCAAAAGTTCTGAGTTCGCTTTGTAAGCAGCCATTCCGATCACAGCCGGCAACGCGGCAAAAACGAGATAAAGCAAACCGGATGTCACGAATGCCTTGCGAATTTCGCCGACAGAATTACCTGAATAGATACGTTGCCTGAACGCGGGTGTCCCCAGAACTCCAACCGCTATCGCCACAATCAGCGAAACGCTTCCCAAGCCAAATCCCCCTGAATTTTGGGTAAGAATTTGGTTGACTTCCTGTAATCCGGTGAAACCGCCGACGGATATCCAAGCGAAAACCGCAGTGAGCAAAAAACCGATGAACAGAACCACCGCTTGTATGGTATCCGTCCAAACGACCGCCTTGTAGCCACCGATCATTGAGTAAATACCAAATCCCGCGGCTATGCTGACCATCGCAATGGTCGGGTCAATGCCCGTCACAAACTGAAAATATGCTCCCCCCCCTTTGATGTGTGCCCCTAACCATCCGACGCATGCAAGATAGGTAAAGACCGCAACCAAATTGGATACCATCCGGCTTGCTCCGACATAAGATGACAACTCTTCCGCCATCGTCATAAATCGGAATTTTCGAACAGGGGCAAAAATCCAGGCTGCAATGATGATCCCGATCGCACCTCCAATGCCGTAGAGTGATCCAATCCAGCCTGCACTGTAAGCTTTACCCACAGCACCCATCGACGAACCGGTTCCAACCATCGTGGCAAGAGTCGTTCCCAAGGTTAGGAAAAACGGAAGCTTGCGTCCCCCTAACAGAAAGTCATCGCCCGATTGTGGCTTGCGAGTGATCCACCAGCCAAACAGAATCATTGCGAGGACGTATACAAAGAAACAGATCAAAAACAGAGTAGGATTCATGATGCAGGCAGTGCCCCGCGTGTAAACTCGACAAAGTTTCTATGGGTGATTTTTTCAATTCCCGCATTGCAATAGCCACGCGATTTCAGAATCGGTTCCACGTTTACCAGGTCCGCAATCGTTTCAACGTCGCTTGGGGATTGCTCGCTCCCAAATCCGCCATCCAGATCGGAACCAATTCCCACATGGTCATCATTCCCCAACAACTGGCAGATATGATCGATATGATCGACCAATAGCTCCAGCGTAACACCGGCACTTTCTGGCGTTGAGCGTCCGCGAACCCAATCGGGTACCATCATCCAGGCATCAAGAGCAACGCCAATCACGCCACCCCGTTCGGCCAATCTTCGAATTTGTTCGTCCGCCAGCTGACGCGGATCATCAACCAGCGATCGGCAATTATGATGGCTGGCCCAAACAGGTCCCTTAAAAATATCTAACGCATCGTGAAACGTTTCATCACATAAGTGCGTGACATCCAGAATCAGTCCCAGTCGATCCATTTCCCGCACAAGATCTTTACCAGCTGGCGAAAGGGGACCGCTTTGATCATGCCCAAGTGCATACCGTCCAACGCCATAATGCGCTGGACCTAATGCACGTAAGCCATATCCCCATGCCGTTTCAAGATCTGCGAGCGTTCGGATCGAATCCGAGCCCTCCAAGCTAAGCAAAAATCCGATCGGCACTTTTTCGTCTTGTTGACTGACTTGCCATGCACGCAAATGATGATCTAACTCAGCACGAGAGCGAATTTGTCGCAATTCGCCAACATCCTCCATTGCGCGGTACCACGCGAGTTGCCCCTGCGTCATCGCCCAAGCTTGGGAAGGCGAATGCCAAGATGCAACCGGGCCGGGTGGCCGCATGCAGCCACCAATTTGTGTGGCAACGCATATTCCTATATCTGCCTCGCGCATTGCCGAAAAACTGACCGTATTGTGCGCACGCCCCTTCAAGTCGCTCATGCCCAATTCCAATTCTCGTATTTCCGAGATTGAACTACACAAGTCGCGATTATACTCGAGCGCGTTGAGGCTGAGATCAAGATGCGCGTCAAAGATCATACGATTCTGCTCTGTGCTGATTACATGTCAAAGGTGTTCGTCAGAAAATTGTAACAGAGCCAGAAGAGTTTCGCTTGGAACGACGGAAACCCGCAGATTTTCCTCGTCGATAAAACCGCGTCACCATGGCTGAGGGAGCATTGGCAAAAGCGGTATGATCATGCTGCAGATGGCTTTGTGAGGTGTCTATGGAATCATAACGCTAAGTTGTTGATAACAGCGTTAAATGCGTGCTGGACGGGCAAGGCACGAATCCCCCACATCGCTTCGAGACAATTCGATCGCTATGGATTGATCGATTGATCAAACCCGTTCAGTGGCTATCACGCGATCGAAATTGCCGGAGCCCAGCAAATGCCCTCACGGAAAACGCCATCCATCGTCATTTTGCATATTCCACACACGCGTCCCGTCAGCAAATCCAACGTTTGATGAATGACGGCAAGCCCAATTTCCTTTTCTCCGTATTCAGTTTGGATGTGAATTTGAAAACAACCGGTGTGCTAATCCCTGCGGAATTGTCCAATAAAATGAATGCTATTACACGAAATCAACGTCTCTTGATGCCATTGGTGTTACATAAATTCCATGACGTTCGATACCAACTGCTGCACTCGGGCCTAGAATCGGTTTCGGCGTGGAACTGTTTTCCAATTTCAGAGTCAAGCCGTGGCTGTATATCACGCCTGACATTCAGTTCATTCGCCCCGGTCTTGGTGCACTGACATCTGGCGATAAAGTGTTCATTTATGGACTGCGTATGAATATCAAATTGTAGGATTGACTTCACTGCTCATAACGTGGCTTTCTTCGCGACGGTTTATTCGATGAGGAATCAAAACGCCAAGCGACAAGACGTCCGTTTTTGCCGTTATCAACTCGTCGACCATTTTTTCGACGCAAGATAGTTTCAACTTCGACCGGGCCTACGATTGCGATTTTGACCGGTTTGATTGTCGGTTCTTCGTTCTGCCGTCGTCCTGTAGACCGAGGCAATAAGACGAGCGACTCAGATCCCCGACGGGATGACTTGCCGTAAGCACTCCCATTGGGTTCGTGGTTCCCAAGCCAGAAATCAAGAATGGCTGACGGGGCAGCACATGCATTGACACTGTTTGAACTGAAAAATCAACCATCACAAACCAACGGAGAATAAAGACTTCTATTCTCAGGGACAACAACGAGGACCTCCCTTTTGGAAAAGGGAACTGCAAGTTCTATAAAATCCAGGATTGAATTACCGTTCTCAACCTGTTTGAAAACACGATTCCCAAACAAATTAACGGCCCAAGCCGCAGGGTAGAAACAAATCAGCAAAGCGACTGATTGTTCAGGAGCTTGATTTGAATGATTTTTAGGTTCATTCCTGCATGAAAAATGCGGTAGAATAGGACGAAGTTCTACTCCCGCCTCCACCCCTCCTCGTTGTGCCTGATTTCAATGTCACGAGCCGTTCCAAACTGTCGGTTGATCTTTGTTGCGGTATTTCTATGGTTTCATACTGCTACCGCGCAGGAGCCTCAACCGAAGATCCTTCCGCCTTCTACCTGCCTGGCGGTCGACAACTATTTTGCCGATGAAGTCTGGGGTAAAGTGGGCGAGCGAACATGCCTGAAGTGCCACAACGCCAAGGGTGATGCATCCGAGAGTGAGTTTCTACTTTTAGATCCCGCTATGGATTCTAAAAAACGAGCAGCGGCGATGCGTCAAAATTGCGAAGCTTTTCAACGAATCGCCCTTTCAAAAGAGAATGATCAATCACGATTGCTATCCAAAGTTACCGGCGGTCTGGATCACGGAGGTGGCGAGGTCTTAAAAAAAGACTCCACCGCATACCGAATCCTCAAACGATACGTCCATCGAACGCAAGGCTTAAAAGACGACAATCCGACGATCGACGATTACGAGGCACCGCCATTCTTTGCCGGGATCGAAATGATTTCCCCACCCCGACTGCTTCGGCGCATTACCCTGTCGCTGACAGGAAGGTTGCCGACACCAAAAGAGCAAGCGACGATCGAAAATGGTGGTTTGTCAGCGATGGATTCCATTCTGGACGGCCTGATGCAGGAAGAATCGTTTTACGAACGACTTCGAGAAGCATTCAACGATATCTTGTTGACCGACGGATTTGACGGCAATGCTGAAACAGCGTTCAGTTACACACACTTTCACAAGACGCGACTCTGGTATCAATCACGGGATCCCAACAAGAACCGCAAGCCCGACGAAAAGCTCAGTTATTCGACTCCAGAGATGAGAGCCTACTACAAATTGGTCAACGACTATCGTGCAGCGATGCGTCGCGAACCACTGGAATTGGTCGCTTACATCGTTCGAAATGATCGACCATTCACCGAGATCGTGACCGCCGACTACATCATGGTCTCCCCGTTCACTTCTCGCGGGTACGGTATTTTCGATGAATTAAAAGACCAGTTCAAAGATACCGAAAACGCATTCGAGTTCATTCCCGCCAAACTGCCAGCCCTCACCGACGATAGTAGCGGCAAAGTCGTTCAAGAATCGAAAACTGGAACTTATCCGCACGCTGGAATTCTCAGTACATTTCAGTATTTAAAACGCTATCCGACAACGGAGACCAACCGAAATCGGTTGCGGGTCAGGATGTACTTCGAGCATTTCCTTGGCGTTGACATTTTGCAGCTCGCGCCACGAACGAGCGACGCTGCCGCAGTAACAGCAAAATATGAAACCCCGACCATGCAAGCGGCAAGTTGCGTTGTCTGCCACAAGGTCATGGATCCGATCGCTGGACTGTTCCAGGATTACTACGCGCTTGATGGGAATGGAATTTACAAACCGCGTAAAGAGGGTTGGTACAAAGACATGTTCGGACCCGGGCTAGAAGGAACGCCTCTCACACCAGATGCAAAATGGCGTGCCCTGCCATGGTTGGGACAGCAGACGGCGAAAGATCCTCGCTTCGCCATCGCGATGGTCAAGCATGTCTGGTACGTTTTAACGGGACGAAGGCCTCTCCTGCCACCCGAGGATATCGACGATCCGATGTTTGCGGCACATCGGCGGGCGTATCGCGTGCAACGCGATGAGATCGAACAAATTGCGACGCGTTTTGCAAAGTCAAAATTTAACCTGAAAGTAGTCTTTAAAGAGTTAGTCAAATCACGATTCTATCGCGCTGATGGATTGTCGACTTCGGTCAACAATCCACGTCGTTTGGCTGAGTTGCACGACATTGGCGTGGGACGTTTATTGACTCCGGAACAACTCGAACGCAAACTTGCCGCCATCTTTGGGAGCAAGTGGGGACGGCTTACCAATCGAGAAAACAAGCTTGGAATTCTGTACGGTGGAATTGATTCGAAAGAAATCACCGAAAGAAACACACAGCCTAGTGGTGCGATGGGTGCGATTCAGCGCATCATGGCAAACGATATCGCTTGCCAAAATGTTGCGACCGATTTTTCATTGCCGAAAAAAAACCGTCGACTCTTTCCCAATATCGAACCAAGTATTGTTCCAGGCAGTAGCGTTAAAGCGGACAAGCAAATCAGGCTTGCGATCGTGCATCTTCATCAGTTGCTACTTGGTCGTTTCGACAAACCGGATGATCCCGAAGTGAAACGCACTTTTGATCTGTTCGCCGGGGTTGTTTCAGATGCAAAGTCACAAAAAGGGCTCCAGCCGCTCGAAAGCTATTCGTGTCAGTCGGGTCGCGAAGTGACGCCTCGTGATGCCGATCCTGATTACACAATTCGAGCCTGGCGGGCCGTTGTTACTTACCTTCTTCGACAACATGAATTTCTTTACGAATAGGCGACGATGAGCAAAAGCACTACACAACGTCGAAATTTCTTGAAACTGTGCGGTACCTCTGGACTGGGCTTCGCAGCACCGGTCAACTGGGCCTCGAAGTCTTTCGGACAAAATGTAACCGAGACTGCCCCCTACGATGGACCCTACTATGTTGTTTTCAATGCGGCAGGCGGATGGGACACCACCTACATGATGGACCCCAAAGGTGTGAATGAAATCAACCGCCTTTATCAAGAGGGTGATATCCTGACGCAAGGCAATCATCGGCTCGCACCCATTGGCAAACATATACAAGGCGGAATGAGCAACGAAGATTTTTTCAAGAATTATGGCGACCAATTGCTGGTGCTCAACGGTCTTGATTATTCCGTCAATAATCATTCTCCCTGCTCCCGATACATGGCAACGGGCAAGCTCGACAGTTTGGCCTACCCAACATTCGCAGCGCTGGTTGCAGCATGCAACGGTTCAGAAGTTCCACTAGCCTTTCTGACATTCGGAAATTATTCGGCGACTGGAAACGTGGTGCCGATGGCTCGAGTACCCTATTTGAATTCACTGAATCGGCTCGCCAATGCAGATGGAGTTCAAGGAAACGCTCGCAGCCCCTATCATGACGATTTTGCCAGAGACCGAATTGAACGAGCATTGAAAAAACAAATGCAAGCCCGCGTTTCGCAAACGGGTTTGCCTCGGATCGATCGCTCGCAAAGCATGCTTTATGCGGCGCAAGTCAATTCCAAGGCTCTCGAACGCATCACGCCGTTTATTCCCAAATCGTCACCCAAAGAACGGCTTTCTCAACAAGCCGATATCGCGTTGGCTTCATTCAAAGCGGGCGTGTGTGTATCAGCCAATCTTTCGATCGGTCAGTTTGACAGCCATGCCAACAACGATCGAGACCAAATGAAATTGATCCCGGAGTTATTGGCAGGCATCGACTATCTTGTCAAAAAATCTGAAGAATTGAAGATCCGTGACAAACTGGTTTTAATTATCCAAAGCGAAATGGGGCGAACGCCAAATTACAATAAAGGGAACGGAAAAGACCATTGGTCAATCGGTTCGATCATGTTCATGGGCCAAGGGATTGAAGGCAATCGCGTCGTGGGCGCAACTGACGAAAAACAATTTCTGATCCCGCTAAATCCAAAATCATTGGCTGGCGATGAAAAGAATGGGATTCGTGTTCGCCCAGAACACGTTCATTCATCGTTGCGAAAATTCGCGGGCATCGACGATCATGAGTTCAGCAAAAAGTTTCCTTTGCAAGTCCCGGATAATGAACAACTCGACGGTTTGCTGAAACCTACATAAGCATAGCTGCCAAAGGTCGCATTATCGAACTGTCTCAACGGCCGGTCGCAACAACGTTGCAGACGAACTTCTTACCAATGAAATTAAACGAATCACATTACGAAAGACTGGAAAGCCAAAACCAGTCAGTGAAACCTATGCTTTCGTCAAAGTAGATAATTGGATAGCAAGGGGCGATTGGGAAGGATTTAAGAAGGCAACTCGATGAATCAAAACGCCCCAACCAATCCTCAACGAATTCCATCGCGAACAAATTGAATCAAGTCGGCGAGATCCTGAGGTTCAAGATCCCGCTCCAGTCCATCGGGCATGAGGGATTTGGTAGAACCTCGAAGTTGGTCGATCTCATTGCGAAGAATAGTCTCACGTTTCCCTTCCGCGGAAAGCAACGTGATACTTGAGCCAGTTTCCGTGGTCAACATTCCGTTGCGACTAAGCCCGTTGTCCGTGCTGACCTGATAGCTTAGGTATTTCGCCTCGACGCTTGCGCTTGGATCAAGGATCGAAACCAACAGCGATTCCGACGAGTTGTTGGTAATCGAGGCAAGGTTCGGCCCCACTTCATGACCTTCGTTATTGATCTTGTGACAACTCATACACAACTTGCTGAACAGAACCTTGCCTCGCTTTTCATCACCAACCATTTCCAGAGCAGGTTGATACTTTTCAAGAACGACCAGCCTGTCGGCGGACGCTTTGAAAGCCAAAGCGTTTCGCCATTTTGGTGCATTCTTGCCCAATACGAGTAAGCGTTGCCTGAGTGCAGCATCCAATTCAGAAACCAAAATGGTTCCATCGTCCAGTTTCTGTCGGATAACTTCTGCCCAAGGGGCACGACTGGCGAGCACGTTCAATACCTCAGCTCGCACCGCGGGACTTTGGGCACGCCACCCGGAAAGCAAGACTTCGGCGACTTCCTGTTCATTCTGCGTTGCCAATCGTTTCACAATGGCAAGTTGAACCGCGACAGAAGTGCGAGGGACCAGAAGACTTTTCAACAATACTAAATCCCCGTCTGCACGATTCGATTCGCGTGACAACAATTGGATTGCCAAAACACGTCTCTCATCAACTTGCATCTCGTCCAACGCCATGACGCGAGCGTTTTGAATTGTGGCGAACAGTTGATCGCGATGCGACGTGTTTAACTGATCAAGCGGCCAACCCCGCTTTGCCAAACTGTCAAGCGTATGAGCAAGCAGCCTGAATTTCATATTGACTGATGCGTTGTCTCCCAGGGAACAAACAAGGTTCACGACACGGCCGATCGTTTCCTCATCGCCCATGGCAATGGCTTGTTCAACAAGGTCAAGCAAAACAGAAAGGTGCCGTTTGTTGGACGTTTTCATTATTTTATCGGCTGCCATCGTGAAAACCGACGAAACATTGAGCCGATTCAATGAGCTCAACACAGCAGAGAATACATACGGTTCATCCCTCGATTCAATTGCAAGTGTGGCCAGCGCCGTGCTTGCCGCTGTATCGTCGTAGGCTCCGAGAGTGGATGCCAATTCAAGCCTTACCTTAGCATCCGGATCGTCAACAAGAATCAGCAGTTTTTCGGAATTGACGGATACCCTCGACGCAATTCGCACAGCATTGCGTCTGACTCCTGGATGCCGATCCAACAAAGCATCTTCAAGATTACGAGGCGTCAACACTCCAAGACCGTCCAGGGTGCAGATCGCGTGGAGCCGAGCCAAAGGCTGCTTGCTATTTTTTGCCAAAGCGGTCAGTTGGACCGTTACGTCTTTCGCTTTTCTGCTGACGAGGATTCGTTGGATTGCATCCCGTTGCCAACCATTGGGATTTTCCATCCTCATTACGAGATCGCGAGAAGATAAATCGGCAAGCCTTGGAACGTTTCGCGCCGGCCGATCACTTCGTACAACTCTGTAGATGCGTCCACGGTCTTCGCCCGCTCGATACCATGGCTTGAGCTCATCTTTTCCTTTTTGAGGCAACCACTGCGGATGTTCAATCATGTAACGATACATATCGACAATCCAAAGCGCTCCGTCCGGTCCGGTTCTCACCATCACTGGTCGACACCAGCGATCTTTACTGGCAAAGAAATCCATATTTTTTTCAGCGTTATCTCGTCGAAATCGAAAACTCACTCCGTCGTCGATAATGATGTTGTGTTGCACAAGATTGTGAAACGGCTCACAAGTGAAGGCATGTTGCTCAGGCCCGCGGTCAAAAAGCCATTCATCACGATAGACCATTGCAGAGCAGGCAGACGTAAATCGACCTGATTGATCGAAGCTATGAAATCGTTTTTGCAGTGCGCTGGCAGGATAAACTTTTGGATTGGAAGGTGTTACGATTTGGCGAATCGGATTAGGCGGAGCAAAATTCGGGTTGCGGCGAATGTTGTGATCAGCCAACACATAATGCCATAGTGGGTGGCTATTCTGCACGCCGAACCAGTTCCCCCAATCATCCCGGTTCCTGCCATATTGCGACGGTCCGCTTTGAGGATCAATCGCCCCGGAGTTTGGGCGGATTCGAAAATCCCGGCTACCGATTTGATGCTCTTTGCCAGTTAGATTCGAGACAATTCGATTGGTTTTACCGTAGCCAGCATGATGGCTGCCGCTCGCACAATGTACCCAATTGTCGAGCCCCCATCGCAATCCATTTACCCGAAGCTGTTGGTTCCCTTCCAAAAAACCTGAATAGAGAACCTTTCGAATATCGGCCTTGCCATCTTTGGTGCTGTCCTCGAGATAAACGATTTCCGGCGCAGCGGTTACAAGAATTCCTTTACCCCATACAAGTATGCCGGTTGGAAAACTGAGCCCGTCGGCAAATAGAGTCGAATTGTCATATTGGCCGTCACCATTTACGTCTTCCAGAAATCGAACACGCCCACCAGATTCCCCTTTGCCATCGACTCCTAGAGGATAGTCAGCCATTTCGATAACCCAAAGCCGCCCGTCTGGCCCCCAGTCAATCGCAACCGGATCTTTTACCAATGGTTCTGCTGCGACCAGTTCTACTTCAAACCCATCGGGCACATTGATACTTTCGATTGCATCAACCGGTTCAGTCGGTTTGGGCTGCTCCAACGGTTCTGGCGTACTTTCAGAAGGGACTTTAACAGGCTTGACGCCGGCGGCCGCAAAGTGAGCCTGGACTTCTTTCGGCAACAATGCCCGATCGTACAGGGCAATCTCTTCAAGCATCCCTTGTAGATTGGCAAAGTTGTCGTTGCGCCCGCCGATCAGAAAGTCTTCACAGCCAGTAGGAAACGAAACAGGCAAGTCTTCGTCAATCTCTGGTTTTGGGTCACCATTGAGATACAGCATAACTCTTTGGTTTTGTCGAACCATCACGACATGCGACCAGCTTCCGGAAATGATTTGAGTCGAGCCCGCAACAAGTTGGTCCTTCTGGTTGCCGTTAAACAAGAAGAGCCTTCCACCGTGCGAATGGGTACCGCCCAGTCCAAGACTATCGCCCGGAGCGCCTTCTGCTCCTACGATGCCACGCGAAAACAGATAGCCAGTGACGGGCCGCGAGTCGATTGGCAGCTCGTTCCGGAACCACATTTCGACGCTGTATGTGTTACCAAGTTTTGGAACTTTTGCCCTGACACGTCCGCCAGTAAAGTTTGGTCTGATTTTTTCGGCTTGGAACGGCGAAGAAAGATGCTCGTAGGTCGCGGGTAATCGCCCTCTTGCCTCCATAGCCGTCGGAGTTTCCTGATCATGCAGTCGCCAGAACGCAACGGGTTTAGAAGACAGAACCGCCGATGCATAGTTCCTGCGAGATTCTTCATCCGTCGGTTTGGGTCCGAGGATCACACTGGGTTTCGGTTGAGGAGGGGGCGTCATGCCCGAGGCAGCGTACAACTCTGCGATCTCACTGGCCGCAAGTGCCCGTTCGAATACCAGAACCTCATCAAGCTTACCGTCAAAGGACGTCGCCGAATTTCCGTTACTGCCTAACAGAATTTGTTTCGAATGCCCCAAAGGTTTGGACTCGGCATCGATTTGCGGTGCTTCGATGCCATCAAGATAAACGAGAACACGATTTCCCACTTTAGTTAGCATAACGTGGTGCCAACGTTTTGTTGCAATCACCGCCTCGCTGGTAATAAAAGTTTCACCCGATCGAAAAACCAGTTGGCCTGAGCTCGCTCCTTTGCCGGCGATCTCAAGTGTTCCGTAATCGAACGAAAGCAAGGTCCCCGTGACATCCCGAGCATCTATTGGAAGTCCATTCCAAAACCAGAATGCGACGCTGAATTCAGGCTGCAAATCTCCTATCTCTCCTTGGAGGTACCCGCCTGCGAAATAGACGGAGCGATTTCCGTAACCTGAACTCTTGAACCCGGGGCCCGGTGGTCCGGGAAGGTACAATGCCACGCCACCTTTGTATTTTGCATCCGTGTTACCGATACAATCTGACGCCTGTTTTGAGTCCATGTCATCCAGTCGCCAGTATACCGATGGCTTTTTCTTCATGGCAGCCCGTGAATAATCGGTTAATGGATCGGTCATTGCCCGACGTTTCTTTCCGGACACTGATTCCAATAATTCAACGAGTGTCTCCACAATTAACGGCTCCGCCTGCACATCCAAACCGGCTGTGCGAGCCGGCCAAGTTGTATAACCACCCAGTTGATGTTGCTCAGGTGGTGGAATATAGCCTGCCGCTCCGTTGGCAAGTTCCAAATTGAAGGTCGTCAACGGACTTTGACGTTTTAATTTCAGACCAGTGATCCCATACACTTCGTTTGGCATCGCAGTGATCCCCAGATCGCCGATTCTGACCGCCTGAAGAACGATTTCCACCTCTGGATTATCATGAATCCACTCGGCCTGTTCCGCATAAACTTCGATCTGGTTACGCGGAGGGACATCACCGCGTTTCTTGTTGATCGGGCGAGCCCACTCAAGCCGTCCGCGTGATGGAGTCCTGCGACCGATCTTTAATCGTTTCTCCGCCATCGAAAGCGTGATGCTTCCTTGGTGATCGATTGTCTTCCAAGCCTCAAGAACACGATCCGCGACTCTAGCCGCGTAGTCCGATCGACTGATGTTTTTTCGAGGTCGACTATAGTCCATCCAGTGAAGATCACCACTTGTCCCTTGCGACATGATCCCCACAAAGCGAGACGTTGTTTTGCCACTGGTTTTGTCGATGCGAGACTCCAGAAAACGAGCAACCTCACCGAAATAGTCAGCTGAAAATCCCTGTCCAGCGCCGAAGTAGTGCATTGAAAGATTAGCCATCACGCAAATCGGTATTTCGTCATTTGCAGAGACAATACTCAGTATGGACACTGCCGGATCGATCGGTCCGGCTGGACTCACGTAAATTGGGTTTTGATAGCCAGGATGCATCATGGCACGAACGGATTTTTTGCCGAATGGATCGGTTCCCATTCGATCGCTTCGCGTGATCCAGCGACGACAGTTTGTGAATTCGGTTCCGTCCACCACCGTCCATCCTAATTTCGCAGGCCGACGATTTTGAAAAGCCTCCGTGACAGCCCGCGCAACCCGAGGCGGCACAAATTTCACGTAAGCGTCGTCAGCACCACAACCCAAACAGGTCATCGCCGATGGTGCAGAATGCGTATGAGTTGCGCTGATCAATATACGATTGCTTGGTATTTCGGTGGATTGGGTAACAAGTCGTTTGATCTCGTCGCAAAGAGAAATTGGAAACATGCACGAATCGACAATCACAATCGCTATCGTCTCTGCGTCTTGGCTGAGCACCAAGCACCTGACATGCAGCGGATCGTCTAACCGATTGGAGCGTCCTTGCAAAAACCCACCATTACGCAGTGCCGGCAAAGTAGCAGGCGAGATATCAATCGATGCGACACCCGCACGAAGTGAATGAGAACCAGCATCCTGGGAACGCACCCACGTCGCGAAAAATGTTGGCAGGACAACGAGCAGAATGATTTGCAGTGACTTCACGCGATATTCCATTTCGAACTATTCAAGTCGGTGTTTAAGATCCCGATGCTCACCGGCACACCCGAGGATCGTTATCGCCAACCATTGTATCGATAAATCCGAATACGACACAAACAGATTGACGGCGATTCCTGTCGTGCTGCATTTCCCAAAAATTAGTGGGCAACCCAAGAATGACGATCGTTAACGAAGATTGAAAGCGTAATTCGCGAATTGGCATCCGAAGAAAAAACCGCGTGAATCGATACAGAACCAAAAACCAGGGAGGATCGATCCAGATTGAAATCTTCGCGAGCGTTATTTGTGCTTGGAAAGAATGAGCGCTCCGCCTAGCGGGTGATACATTCCCAGCGTGGCTTTGTTACACTAAATTCCAGTTGAACGTCGCTTATTGGTTCTTCCTTGTCTCTTTAGGATCATGCGAACGAATCCGACATGCAGCCCGATTTTTATTGAACGCAGGCTCTCCGGCCCCGCTGGTCGGTCTGTAATCGCAAGTCCAATTCAACCGGAACTGGGTATTAACGGATTTTCTTCTTGGTAACATCACGCACGGTGTTGCTCCCTTGCGACAATCCGATTCCGCATCTCTATTCATCAATGCAATTCATTGTATTTCAGATTTCTTTTCCTTCGCTTCGATCAATATCGCATTCGGAACAACAAAACAGGGCATTTATTAAAAATGGCAATGACGCAATCAGAATGGTATCAAACACTTTCCAGTGAAAAAAAACGCGAAATCCATCGTTTGGGCGTCCTGAATCCACATTGGAACCTGATCCAAATACTATTTGTGCTGGTCTGGATCGGACTGGGATGGTTAATCATGAATGCTCCGCATTGGAGCATCTGGGTTGCGTGTTATTTTTTGGCTGGCATGGTTGTGCATGGAATTGGAAATTTCATGCATGAAGGCATCCATGGCAACCTGTTTCGAAACAAACGATGGAACCGTGTACTTGGTTTTCTATCCGGGGTACCGACACTTCTCTCAGTTTCCGCATTCGGAGCCAACCACTTATTGCATCACAAGCATACTCGCACAGAGCAAGATCCTGACGAACTTTTTCACGTCTCGAAAAACCGGACGGTCCAAAGCATGGTTTTTTACCTTTGGTTCCTTTTCGGTACGCTCGTATTTGGTTTGCGGATTGCAAAACTGGTGATGACTCAGTGCTCAAACGCCGAGAGGAATGCTATTTTTAAAGAGAATACGCTGATCGCTCTCTTCCTCTCGGTGATCCTATTATCCGCCTATTTTCTGGGATTTTTCAACGTACTTTTGCACTGCTGGATCATCCCGCTCGCAGTGGCGAGTTTAATGGTCAACATAAGAAGTTGGTCCGAGCATCAACTGACATCAACCGATCATCCGTTGAGACAAACGCGAACAATAACCGGCAGTCGTTTCTTTTCGTTTTTTAATATCAATTTGAATTACCATCTAGAGCATCATTTGTTCCCCGGCGTACCCTGGTACAACCTTCCCGCTCTTCATCAACTGTTGCAGCCAGAATACGAAAAAGCCGGAGCGTCAATCTACAGATCTTATTCCTGGTTTTTGTGGGATGCAGTTCGGTACGGAATCCATGGGCGTACGCCCGACCTACAATAGCGGATTTCTCGCGAGATTTTTGATTCGGGTTGGCCACCCAAGATTTCACTGCATGTCACCTGAATTGAATTCCTTTTTTACATCCCAATCGCCGACCGAATTCCGCGGAAACCAACTACACATTTTTCGTTACTAGCACATCCCCGCGGCAAATGTATGAAGTATGGATAACGGTCGGGCAATTCAGCCGGTTGAGAAAATTGTGTAACGGGTTAGTGTTTGAGATTATGTGATTGGCTTAAGAATTAATCTTCTTGCTTAATCCCGAACGTTGGCCGTGCCAAGGTAAAACATTCCCTTGACACAATCGATTTCTAATAGCGATTCGTTTGTAACCAAGCAAAACATATTGATCCGACATGTGTGTCATCGTGTCACTGTTAACGCCGACGCCGGGATAACCAAATGCAATCATTTCTGGACAAACATGAACTCATCCTGATGGAAGCGGCCATCGTTGAGCCCATTCGACGAGGCGGTATCGCACCGCTGGATCCATTGCTACAGCATGGCGGACTAATTTATGACCCCAAAGGACGCAGCGAACTTCGCAAGCTTTATCTCGACTATGCAAATATCGCGATCGATGCCGAACTGCCGTTCTTGATGTGCACACCGACATGGCGCACGAACTCGGAGCGAGTTCAGCACGCCGATGCAGATCCAAACATTAACCGTGATGCTGTTCATTTTCTCGTTGACATTCGTGATGAATTAGAGAGTCCGAATGTCAAAGTCGGTGGGCTTATCGGATGCAAAAACGATTGTTACCAACCAGGGGAATCGCTTTCTGCTGCTGAAGGTGAAGAGTTTCACGCCTGGCAAATCGACCAGCTTTCCAACGCGGGCGTAGACTTCCTGATGGCGGCAACCATACCATCGGTTGCTGAAGCCACCGGAATCGCTGCCGCAATGGCAAAGACGGGAACGCCCTACATCATCAGCTTTGTCATTGACCGGTTCGGATTAGCACTCGACGGCACATCGTTTCTCGATTCGATTATTTCCATTGATTCAGCAGTGCAAGAGATCCCTATCGGCTACATGATAAACTGCGCTTATCCTACGTTTCTTTGTGCTGATCAGCAGCCTCGGGAACTGTTTTCGCGATTGATCGGTTTCCAGGGAAATGCTTCCTCATTGGATCACTTCGATCTTGATGGCTCTGAGGATCTTCAAATAAATGAAGTAACTGAATGGGGCGAAGAAATGCTTTCATTGCTGAGACATCAAGGAATGAAGATTTTGGGTGGATGTTGCGGAACAAACGCCAAGCATTTGGAATACATCGTCAAAAACAACCCTTTTCTACCGCCCCTGAAAGCCAACGCCCCTAAAAATCAACGCACCTAAAAATCAACGCCAGCGATTAAAATGAAACCGATACCATCGATCTGCGATTTTTTTTCGAACCAATTTTAGTGAGAAAAATCACATGGTCATTTGGTCAACAATCGCCAATGCGAGTCGCTTCTGGTTGACCTGCTCGCTTCCGGCAACTAACGCAGCGTTTTGGTGCATTGGTTCGCATCCTCAGGTTGTCCTCGCTGTACAGACGAAAAATTCGTTTGCATTCACCGACCAGCCTTCCCATTGAATTAGACTATGCAAGCGACGATAGCCGCAATGGACACCCGTGACTGCAAGATCTTTCAAACGCATTCGAAGCGCAGCACGCGCCTCCCTGCTGGATTCATAGAGTAGGTCGAGCGAGCAAGCTTCGACACCCAACAGGCGAATCGTTCACTCACTCAGTCGCATTGCCGTGCTACTCTTCCAACACCTCAGTTTTCGAAGATCGGCAACACCAAGATCGGCAACACCAAGATCGCCAAACTTTTTCTTCCAACTGTAAAACGCCTGCTGGCTCAAACCTAACTTGCTGCAAACCCTTTCAACCGAAATACCACGCTCCATCCGCCTCCATGCGTGCACTATCTATTCATTAGTAAATAGTGATTGTTTGCTCGTCTTTCCCTTCAACACAAAATCCCAACCCGATTTTTCTTGTTTTTCTGGTGCAGATTTTCGTGCGCGGATCACTGGCGGAAAGACGACCAATTATCGAATTCTTTGGTTCAAATCGGAATGAAAACGACGCGGATGCATTTCCAAAATTCAAGTCATTGGCCGCTTTGTGACGGCTCAAACGTGCTTTACTTCATTTCCGATTCCTGAATAAATCGGGTGGTTGCTAGAATCTCCCGTTCAAGCTTTTCCTCCTCAGTTAGATTAACGCCCTTTTCCAATTTTCTGATCTTGGCTTTAAGTTGAACCATTAGGTTCAAGACGTTTTCCGCATCGGATTGGATACTGGTTTGCAAGCGTCGGTCAACCTCATTTGAGATAATTTCAACGAGTTCATCAGAAACCTCTGCATTTCCCGCAAGATCACTGAACGCTTTCTTCAATGGCTCATTGTTTTGGGAAACAAATTTTTCAAACTCCGGATTGGTCACATCAATCGATTGCTTGACACGCTCGTCAATTTGCAGAGAAACAAAATCTTCAAGTTGCTTTCGCATATTGGGAACAGATTTTATCGCCGCATCACTAAGCTGTTCCGCCCAAGTGTCCGAATTTTTATTTACTTCAGATTGAAGATTAGCGCGTAAGACAGCAATGTTATCGTCAACAACTCCCTGTGCGATTAAAACCACGTTTTCTGGCTTGGTCACATCACGAAACTGGTAATAGCCAAAGGTGAAGTAGCCGATGCTGAGCGCAAACAGACAAAACGCAACAATTAGCAATTGTGTTGATCCACGATTGATCGTATCGCTGCTTTTTTTCATGCCACGAGTCAACTTTTCAATCTGTTCATTTGTGTTGTTCATTTTTCATTCCAAAGCAGAAAAAGTGTTTTGTTTCAATTATTTAAATGGGGCCTGCAAATCATTTACGTATCAGATTTGGGCTTTAGGATTGTATTTTTCGCGACACTTCAGTTTGCAATTTTTTTCCCAACTAATTCCATTAGCAAACCGATCAAGAGGTCTTCCGCTGGTGCGCTCTCATCAACAATCTTGCTGACCGGGAACCCATCCCATTGACTGTAGATATCCTCAATGCCCTCAGCCAACGAATCGATATAGTACTTTTCCACAATCGATTCAAACGCTTTTTCAATTGCCGCAATTGCTTTCTCCTTAAGCTCAGGCGATTCGAGTTCCGGGAATTCCTTAGCCAACTTGTCCGAGTATTTCTTCACCACTTCTCGGTACTGATTGTTGACATCATCTCTCATTTGCGTCCGAATCGACTCCGCAAATTTTTCACGTTGTTCAGCAATCGCGGCTGTATATTTCGGCATATCCAGCTTGGTTCGCGCGTAAAACGCATTCTTAAGAATCGGAGCGGATTCATTTACAAGTTGCTGCACTTCATTCAGATAATCATCTTTATTTTTTTCAAGCGTTTCTTCCGCTAGTGCAATCAGCTTTTCCTTGTATTGATCACTCATTATCTCTTTGGCAAATGACCAAAAAAGAAGGCCGACGATTCCGACAACGAAAAACGCTCCAACCAAAACAATCAAACGACTGTTTCTTGATCGGGCCAACGCCGACTTCAACGCGGAGTACTCCTTTTCCAATTTCTCTAGGTCTAATTTCAATTCCTGGACTGATTCATCGTTCGACATTGACACACCGTAAATAAGGTTAAGGAATTTAATGCAAATGATCGCTCAAACCGATTGCGAAATCGATACCTTCTGGAATAAATCGATTTCAGGAGACTGCGATCAAACGTCTCGCTATGGAATTTTCTTACATAAAAAAGTGATTGGGCAAAGTCAAATTTCATCATGACGCATCAAATATTACGGCGAAACAAATCACGCGTAGCGTTTCGGCTATCTGATAAATTTATTGGCCGTCCTGATGAGCAAGTCTGAAATTCATTGTGGAAAAGTCTTATTTTTTCTTATCTGATTTGATCTGTCAGTTCGAACTAAGACCACAATTGTTTCTACCAAGTTACCAGTGCCCGATGAGAAAGTCGAATTTTAAAAATAAAGCAGGCCTGATGTTCCCATTCCGGAAAAATGGAAAGCACAAAAAACGACTTTCCCTCGGAATACAACTTCATCTTGTTTTCGATCTTTGCTTGGACGCTCGCTGGAATTCCAGGACTTTCCGTCTTGTATGTTCAGCCTCTGGACTGCCAAGATGATTCCCTTCTTTTCACGACCGAAGCCTTGCCAATTGGCAGCGAATTGAGTTTCGCTCGACACAGATATAAAATTGAAATCTGAATTCAATGGAGGTAACGAATCGGACTCGGAGGTCTGCGGAACCGGCAACAAACTACAGATCGCAGTTCAGACGCATCCTGAAACTCGAGGGGATTGAACAGTGACCAAATACTGGTGTCGACATCAATCCATTGCCTTCCGCCTGAACCCGTCAGACGTCTCGCTGGTCGTCCAATGATGCCGAGGATTGCCAACGCGATTTATGCCTATTCTTATTTCGTGACGGATTAAAATCGATTCACCTTCAGCGCCCTAAAACGCATCACAATCAAGACAGATCAGTCCAAACACTTTTTACTGATGAGCAAAGAGTGCTTACATGAGAGCCTGGCCAATCGACTTACCGCTTTGAATCAACAAGGATAAGCAGGCTGCACGTCGAATGCGCTTGAAAGATCTTGCAGCAAATTGCTATCGTCGTTTAAATCTTCTTCAACACGAATGCTGGCAACATCCGCAGTGAACACGATTGGAATCTCCGTTTTATTCACAACCTCTTTCATTCGTGCCAACATATTGAGTGCGGACGTGTAGAGTGCGGACATATTGAGTGCCTGGAAGAAACCGAAACTCATAGAAGCTTCGCAAAAGGGTGGAACCGAAAACGATTACTTGGGTCTAGATCTTTCTTCATAGCCTTGACCATGTTGGCTGTGGTCTCCGTTCCAAAAATCAGGGACGATTTCACTGAGGTGTATGGATCGTCCGGCTGAGAATGCGTTCCGCTGAAGTCGACCGAAAGTCCCTTCACCGTTTTTGCTTTTTCTACGACGCGTCTAACAGCTTCCGCAATCTCTTGCCTTTCCTTCAGCGTCTTATTCTTCGCATCGTACATTGTTATCAAATCGATAAAAAACTGGTGCTGGCAGTTTCCCGAGGGAACCTTGCTCTTTGTTAATGCCGCGCCTCCAAGCGTACGGATTTCAATGATTGACATCTCGGCTTCGTCCAAAGGAAACTCAGCGACCATCGTATCACTGACAAATTTGAGGATCCGCTCCTCGGGGATCCCCCTTGTTCCGACGCAGTGTTGTAGCGTGACGAGCGGGGCGCCTTTCATTTCGTTGATCACGGGCCACAAGGCAGCTGCGGCTTCATACCAGGATGACCAGCCAAATTCCGCAACCTGCGGAAGCTCCATGCCAGCTGCGAGTTCCTCTAACGGTTTGACAAAGTCTGATTTGCTTCCATCGAAGGAATCAAAAAAGATCAAGGTCGCCACGAGAGCTTTTGTGCCGGTGACCACCAATTCAAACGAGACGCCTTCCGTCGAAAGAACATCATCTCTCATAATGCCAAGGGCGCCACGGCAAAACGCCGTGGCCTGTTCTCGATTGTTGAACGAGAAGACTCTTTGTTCTGTGCTCTGAATAACTGTCTCAGGTGCCACGCGAATCGTGACATCGGTGATGATTCCTAACGCACTGCCGGCTCCCATCATGGCAGTAAGGAGTTCATCCTTGGCAGTAAGAACGCGAATCTCGCCCGCTGCGGTGACCATTGTCGCTTTGACAACTCGCTGCCCCAACAACCCAAGGCGTCGGGTAAAGTAACCACTCAATCCACCGTTTACGATGTAGCCAACCACACCGACTCCTGGGCCAGTCCCCACGGGTAAAGCGCCACGTTGGTTCTTGACTGCTTCAACAAGTTCGCGAAAGACAACGCCAGCACCCACCGTCACGAGCAATCCTTCATCGTCCCGTGTAAACTCAATTGAATTCAGATTTTTCATATCCAACACAACGGCTTCGCTGCTTGCAAAAATGGCTGCATTGGATGATTCATGCCCCCCACATACGCATGCAATGGGCGTTGTCGCTGGGTAGCTCTTCACGATGTTAGCGATTTCCTGAGGAGCTTTGGGGCGATAAATCTGAAGAGCAAGCGTTGTTTTCGGAAAAGAACCACCCTCCTTTGGCACCAACACCTTGTTACCACTCAGACTGTAAGCTCGTTGAGAAAACCATTGCTCTTTAGCTTCAACTCGTTCTACTGTCGCAATTGTTTCATCATTACCAGCTGCGCCCGCAATTGATCCACTTACTACAATTCCAGCTCCTGTGGTCGCGGCCGTTTTCAACGCAACGCGACGAGTAACATCCAAATCATTTTTTTTGTTCTTCGGCATCGTTTCCAATTCTCAAAGAGGAGGTGACGTTGTAGGCCACAGACTGTCCTGCTACCCAATACGCGCGTGTTAGTCCGGCTTAATTTTTGTTTGCAAAATCTTAATTTATCGAAGGAAAAAACCGAGTCCTAATAAGAGTTGGATCCGTGTCCTGCCAACGCGGCCATTCCAAAAGAATGAAGCAACAACATAAAACTGCTCGACTCGGATGAGAATCATTCCCTTGATGAATCACGAAGCCTGACGCGATGTGGGACCGAGTAAACCAAGGTTTCAGAAGTTGGTAACCCATGCGACAAATTTTGAAGGGAACCTTCGCTAAATTCCGTCGTATATCGTACACAGAACATTTACCGACTGTCAATCGAAAACACCCTCACTAAACCTCACAATTGACCAGGCCTGCAAGATGCTGGAAATTGTTGAACAGACGTATTATGAGCGGCGTCACTAATTAGGTGGAATGCGAACAGCTCGAGCAAAAGCGTTCGAAAGAACTAGAACTAGAACTAGAACTAGAGAATACACGCTTGAATAGATTGATGGCCGATCAGGCATTGGATGACGAGATATTGAAGGAAGCCGTACAGGGAAACTACTGAGCCCGGCCAACCGATGATTGGCCTCTGATTTTGTTGCGGTTTATCTACGAACGCAGTCGTGAGTTTCTGGCGATCGACATGGGGAGAAAGCTCAATAATGAAAATGTACCCGAGCGACTTTCAGAACTGTTTTGCAGCGGTCAGATCCTGACTTCCATTCGCAGCGACAGCGTTTCAAAGCTTACTTGCCATCCTGTCCAGACCTGCTTGAAACAGATTCAGGTGAAAACCTCTTTTATCGAACCCGGTAGCCTTTGGGAAAACGGTGCCATCGAACCTTTTAACGGAGAGATGCGAGACAAACTCAACAACCTGGAGATCTTCGACACAATGCTCGAAGGCAATGTATTAATAGAGCGATGGCGTCGTCACTACAATCAAGTGCGGCCCCATAAGCTCATGGGACTACCGCCCTCCGGCCCCCGAAGCGACTTGGCCAGCAAGAAGTTTGAAAACTTTTGCTGTGCTTAAGCAGCCAAACTGCTTGAACAAAAACAAGGATGCTGAAACTGAAAGGGGGAATTGGCTCGCGGGAGCAGGTCAAGTGATTCACGCGAAAGCGAACAACAGACAATTTCTAGTTTTTTTAGGTCAGAGAGACCAAGAAGATAAATTGACCCACTAGGACTCGAACCTAGAATGACGGAATCAAAATCCGCTGTGTTACCATTACACCATGGGTCAATGAATCATTTGCTAAATTGTTTTGTCAAACCCGCTTTGATGCAATAGGTCTTTTCAAAATTCTCTGAT